>CANFLR010000003.1 GCA_947447945.1 Burkholderiaceae bacterium | reverse complement strand
TAGTTGTTTTATCTGCATGTAATACCGCCTCTGCTGATGGCAAGGCGGATGAGGCATTTTCTGGGCTAGCTAGAGGGTTTTTCTATGCGGGTACAAGAGCTATCCTCGCTACTGAATGGCCTGTTGAGACCAATTCAGCCAAGAAGTTAATGGAAACTCTTTTTGGGAATCATGCGCAGGATCCAAAAAGATCAATCGCCGAGTCTTTGCAAAAAGCGCAACTCAGTTTTCTGAATACTGAGTATGCCCATCCATTCTATTGGGCTCCATACATTCTCATAGGCGATGGAGTGAGATAGCGATGGCCACTAAAGCTGCGAATCATCATTTTGGCAGGATAATAGCTTGCCCACTCCTTTTGTTTTCAATCCATGCCTTTGCTCAGGCGCCAATGGTTGGAAATTACGCTTCTGCTCCTGACGAATGGCTATTAGGAAGAGGTCAAAGATGGCACTACCACACAGATACAGCCAAAAAGCCTCAAGAGCTTGCTATCAGAGAGCCGATTGGCGATGAGATTGCTATTGTTGATAAGGCCAAAATATTATTAAACAATTCTTCTGCCAAAGCGGTTGCCTTGATTGATGGTGATCAAATTGTTTGGTCTGGCTATAACCTTCCTGCAAATTCAAAATCTCTATTGTTGAGTTTTAGTGTCGGTAAGACTATTACTGCAATGGCAATAGGTAAGGCCGTATGTGCTGGCAAGCTATCCCTCACCGACTCTGCTGAGTCTTTTGTGGCTGAGCTTAAGGACACCGCTCTTGGGCGTGCCACTGTTCAGCAGTTATTAGAAATGAGCTCGGGGACATCCGCAATCAATCGCGACAGTTCGATCATGTCCGCTGAGCAAGAGCGTGATATGCGCTTAGGAAAGATTAGTTTTGTAGACATTTTGAAAACTCCCAAAGTCAGTAATGCCCATGAGGGGTGGTCTGGAAATAAAAGACAGCCTGGTGAAGTGTTTGATTATCACGGTACTGATCCATTACTTTTGGGGGTTATTTTAAATAGGGCCACGGGAACCTCTTATGCAAAATGGGTTGAGAAAGAAGTATTGATTCCTGCTGGCATTAGCAATGAAGCCATCATTGGCCAAGATCATTTTGCCTATGGCATGGCTGACGGCAATGTAAGAATGACTTTGGAGGACTGGGCTAGATTTGCTATTTGGGTAAAACGTAATGAGTCGGGTGGTGGATGTTTTTCAGATTACGTCAAACAAGCTTCGATTACACACATGCCCAACACCATTAAACGAGAAGGAAAGGCTTTTGATGGGTATGGGTATTTAATCTGGACAGAAAATTATTGGCAAAAAAATAGTTACTGGGCAGTAGGCTACGGTGGCCAGCGTATCGCCTGGAATCATAAAAATCAAAGAATTCTGATAGCATTTTCTAATGTCGAAAATTATATGGATAAGTTATATGCCCTCTACGCTGATTGGGCGACATTGCCAAGCAAGGATTAGGCAGCAAAGAAGTTGCTATCATCAAGCGATAACAGAATAAGTTTTGTTGTTAAACCTCCTGGAGCCGTTGTGAATAAACTTTTTTTCCGAATTATTTTGGCGCTGTTTTTTATGTGTCAAGTAGCCTATTTGGGTGCTGCTGAAACCTATCCTAATAGACCAATTAGATTGATATTGCCTTACCCTGCTGGTGGCGGGACGGATAGTTTTGCACGGCCTCTGGCGCAGCAACTTTCAGCAAGACTGGGCCAACCGGTAGTGGTTGAAAATCGTGGTGGAGCCGGGGGAAGCATTGGCATGGAATATGTTTCAAGGGCGCCAGCAGATGGCTACACCCTACTGCTGGCGCTCACACCACAGCTTGCCGTGAATAGCTCGCTTTATGAAAAGATTCCCTATGACCCTATTAAAAGTTTTACGCCAATTTCACTAATCGCAGAGGCGCCTTATTTGCTGCTAGTCAACCCTGAATTACCGGTCAACACAGTTAAAGAGTTTCTGGCGCTCGCTAAGGCGGAAAATGGCAAACTGACTTATGCCACTTCTGGCAGCGGCAGTGGTGCACACATGGCAGCAGAGTTGCTCATTAGCATGACTGGCATTCCGATGACCCATGTGCCATACAAGGGCGGCGGCCCCGCGCTGTCAGATGTTTTGGCTGGGCATGTCAAAGTATTGTTTGCCCCAGCAGTGAGTTCAATGCAATATATTCAGGCCGGCCGCTTACGCGCAATAGCAATTACTGGAGATAAGCGTTTATCAAGCTTGCCAAACACCCCGACAATTGCCGAGGCAGGCGTACCCGGTTACGATTCAACAGTTTGGTATGCCGTACTCGCACCCCCGAATACACCGCGAGATATCGTAATGCGCGTTAATGCTGAGTTACTGCAAAGTCTCAAGGATCCTGCGTTTAAAGCGATGCTTCACACCAATGGAATTGAGCCGCTTGGAACTACACCAGAAGCATTAACCAGCTATATCAATAAAGAGTTGATTAAATGGGCAAAAGTAGTTAAAAGCGCGGGCCTCAAGGCAGAGTAATTTCGATCGCCCCTGAGTAGTCAAAGATGATGCTTAAAAACAATAAGGCCGCCTATGGGCGGCCTTTCATTTACTGATTTCAAGAAAGCGACTATGATTTTTATACCGTTATTGGATGTTTAGGAAGATTTTGCCAAACCATAAGCATTTTTTGAGTAATAGCCTGGAGATTGCTATCGCATTCTTCTTGTATCTGATCGCCTTGGCAGCAACAAATTTGCTTAAATCACTGCTTGATGGCGATCTTTCCCTGCTTTTGTATTTGCCTGCGGGTATCAAGCTTTTATCCATTTTAGTTTTTCAATGGCGTGGCGCGGTTGGTATTGGTCTAGCACTGTTTTCACGCTACCTGTTTTATGACCATACATACACAGTTTTCGAAAGTATTGCGATGGCAATAATTAATGCAGGCGCCACATATTTAGTCATCTACAGTTATATGAAGACCTTTAATATATCTTCCACTTTAAATAATCTAAATTTTGGCCATATACTTGGCTTGTCCACGGTCTGTAGTATTGCAAATGGACTTTTATTTGCCTGGCTTCTTTTTTATTTCAGGCACTTAGAGATTGGGCAGTACTGGCACAAAGCATTTTTAATTGTTTTAAGTAATTTCACTGGTAACGCCGTATTGGTTTGGTTGATGGCATACATTGCGCGCTATCATCTGAAGCAAAATAAATTACAAAAATTAACGTAATCCAAAGGAAATGATGGACGCTAGTAATTCTGCTTATATTCGGTTTTTAAATTATCTAGATGCGATTGGACGCACCGATTCCAAGGGGCTCAATGCCGTAGAAGAGCAATTACTTAACTACATTGCGATTGCAGATTCAAAGGGCCAGACAGTATTAGTAGGAGACTTAATCGCGTTAAGACAATTTGGCTCTCAGGCAACCCTGCATGGGCGTCTTAAAGGTTTAATTGCCATGGGCTACATTCAGCTGATCGACGATCAAGTGGACGGGCGTAAAAAACTGGTTACCCCCACAGCAAAGGCTATAAGCCATTACGAAAAATTATCTGCATGCTTAGAAAAGGCGTTGAAAACCAGCTAATAGGGCTAGATAGCCTGCTAGCAATAGACATTGGCGCACCATTCGATTTTGCCCTGCATCATTGAGATATTTAAATGATTAATCACTTGGATCATTTGGTTCTGACGACATCCCAAGAGAATGTGTGTATAGACTTTTACACTCGTGTTTTAGGGATGAGGCTAGAGTCATTTGTCGGAGGAACTCCTCCTGTTGAGCGAAGAGCCTTTAAGTTCGGTAATCAAAAAATTAATCTCCACGTCAAGGGTAAAGAGTTTGAGCCTAAGGCCAATGCGCCAACGCCTGGGTCGCTAGACATTTGTTTTGTTGCAGATAGGCCAATTGGGGAGGTTGTAAAAAAATTGCAACAAGAAAATTGGCCAATTATTGAAGGACCTGTTATGCGAACTGGTGCTACCTCAAAAATTATTTCAGTGTATGTTCGCGATCCAGACAAGAACTTAATTGAGATTAGTGAAATTTTGACCTAATTAGAATCGATATAAAGTTTAAGAAAATGGACCAACTAAAAAGAAAATTACTTTATATAGAATTGAAAGTTCCAGAGACAAAAGCTGACTCTGGATCTATTGATGCGTTTAATTATATGAGGGCGATGGTTCATGCTGGAATAGAGGTGACCTTTGCAGCATATTTAACACCCATAAAGGATTCGGTAAACGTAAAGAAAGTAATCGACCTAGGAATAAATATTATCCATGGGCCCGCCGATGATCTAGATGACTGGATAAAAACCCAAGCGGATAGTTTCGATTATGTAGTTGTGTCTAGGCCAGAAATAGGCAAGAGGCTTTTATCGCAAGGAAGGGCTTGGTGCTCTAAGTCTCGATTGATCTATAACACGGTGGATCTTCATCACGTGAGGTTCGCAAGACAGGCCGTTATCGAAAATAATGATTCTTTAGCAGAGCAGGCTAGAGCGATGAAAGATGATGAGCTAAGATATTGCTCTGAAGCGGATGCCGTTGTAGTGGTTTCATTGGAGGAGAAATCCACTTTAATTGAGGCGGGTGTAATAACAGCCGAAAAGATTCTAGTATGGCCTTTGTTGCGAGATATCGAGGGTAGAGCGAAGGGGCATCAAGGTCGGAATGGCATAGTATTTATTGGTGGCTTTTCTCACGCGCCAAACATGGATGCTGTCACGTGGCTGATAAATGATATATGGCCAGAAGTATTAAAACGCATCCCTAATTTGAGCTTGACAGTAATTGGATCAAATTTGCCCCCGCAACTTCTTGCCTACAGCGAGAATAATGTCCATGTTCTAGGGCAGGTAGATGACCTAACGCCTTACTTTGATGGTGCTTTAGCTTCCATAGCCCCACTTCGATTTGGGGCTGGTTTGAAGGGTAAAATTGTTACCAGCCTTTCTTATGGTGTCCCTGTAGTAACTACCGATATAGGCTCAGAAGGATTTCTTAAGCACCCGAGTGGTAATGGGCTTTGTGTTGGTAACTCTGTCGAGGAGTTAGTTGACCATATTGTTAAATTATGTGGCGACCCAGCATTTTGGAACAGTAAATCTCTTAGTGGGCTGAGCGCAGTATTTAAGGCCTTTAATTTTGAGGCAGCATCGTCTAAAGTTACTTCAGACCTTTTTTCGTTAATATCTGACACCAATATCCAAAATAGCACCCTTCATTTAAGAAAATACTGTAACAATCAAATTTATTCAATTACAGCAAATAATAATTCTGCAAATATAACTTCATACACTGAATCAATCATTGCAGCAATTTTGAATGAAGCAACTGCAATAGCGACTTTACATAAGTGCTCTCCGATTGATCTTTTATTGAATGCAATTCAGTTTGATGATAGCTGGCAAATATATAGCGCAATAGCAGATTTGTACCATTTACAGGGCAATTATCACAAAGCCGTTTTCTTCTCAGAAAAGGCTTTAGCCATTAATCACTATGACGTCCGTACTCAAAATAGGCTGCTGCAATCTCGTTCGCTCCTAGAGGGTGACAACTATTATGACGACACTATAAAATATCTTGAGTACCATAGATGCAAAAGGCCTAGTCAATGGATTGAGCTTGGAAGCAATGCTACATGGTCATGTTGCGCCTCATGGTTACCAAGACCCATTGGGAGCGGTAAAGATGTTGAAGCAGATCTTAATGGTGTAGAGAGATTAAGCATTAAAGAGTCGGTTGATAATGGATCCTATAGCTATTGCAGCAAGCTTCACTGCCCATTTATAGCCAACAGAAAACTTACACCATCACTAAATTATTCGTCTGAAATTTTCAACGGAAAGACAGTTAATCTTTGTTACGATGATTCGTGTAATCTTAGCTGCCCATCTTGTAGATCTAAGCCCATATACAACACCCCAGAAGCAGTATCAAGCCTAAACCAGTACTTTACTTCCACAGTGGAGCCTTTGTTATCAAAAAATGATGTCATTAATATAACCGGCTCTGGAGATCCCTTCTATAGCAAGCATTTTAGGTGGGTTATTGAATCACTTAAGAATCGCAAAGATATCCAAATTGATTTGCAAACCAACGGTGTTTTGGCTGATAGTAAAAATTTAGACAAACTTTTTGACTCAAATATTGGTCAAGTTTGGGTATCGATAGATGCTGCCACAGAAGAAACCTACAACCTCATACGACTTGGAGGAGATTTTAAAAGGCTCCTATCCAATGTGCTTTATTTCATTGATCTCCGCACTAAGAAAAAAATAAATTTTGTAGGGCTAGACTTTGTTGTGCAGGCGGAAAATATACATGAAGTAACAGACATTGTAGTTCTTGCGAACAGTTTGGGTATTGATAAAGTTCGTTTCAATATGATTAGAAATTGGGGAACCTTCGATCCAGAAACTTTTTTTGTTAGCTGTCCTGGGCTCTATTTTTCCCCGCTGAGACGTGAGTTTATAAATCAATTTACATCTACAATTCTGAATACTGCTAAGGTAGATTTTGGCAACATAACTGCTTATTTGCCAAAAATTCTTAATTCACAATTAGTCCATCATGAAAAAAGCGAAATGCATACTTAGAGGGGGATAGCAAATCATATTCAAACCCGCGCTGCATATTTAGAATTCCAATAACTCCATAAAATGATATGTTGTGAATGCTCTGGAAAAGTAAAGTGCTCGTTTAAGAATTCTGACATATTATTTGTTGCATCTGTTGAATCATATCCCCTCTTGGAGGCATGCTTGATTGGAAGAGATGTATCAACTATTGCCAACATTCCGGAGGAGTATGTATGTGCAATAAAGATAAAGTCAATTCCATGCCCATAAGTATTTTTGCTGTAATTAACTTGCCGCATCCTATCAACAATAGAGCTTCTTAAGCAAAAAATAATTCCATCTGTTTGGCAAACAATATGTAGGGGCGTTTGTGCAATTTTGGCAATTGTCGTTTTATCTACATGGAAGGGAGTGTTATCAATTAGGGGCGCCCAAACCCCAATTGAAGAATTGGCATCCATTGTTTCAAGACATTTTTTAACAAGTAAAGACCAATCGTCACATTGCGTATCTGCATGTATAACAAGCATTAAATTCGAATGAAAATTTTCAAGGCAAGCCTTAAACTTATCGGCCCAAAATAAATCATTGGGCCGTTTCGTAGAGATCCAAGGACCCACAAGTGTTAGAGTGGGATCTGGGTCAGAATAGATAATATTGACACTCCACCCATCCATGGCCAACTTGTCGGCGATCAGAATCGCATTGTGATGCTGGCCAGCCCAAGAAATGATGAAGATATGCGGCGAGGACATTTTAAGATAAAGTTTTCTTATTGGTATTAATTTAAAGTTAACGAGGAACCCAGCCAGTTTTTTTAGTCCAAAACCCAATTCGAATAGTGCGATTTAGCATATAAATCTCTCCCTCTAGGGCGATAGCTTCATTGATAAATCTATCTTCATCAAACTGTACCGATTCCTGCAATCTAAAGCCATAGAAATACAAATCGCAAGTTTGCGGGCACATTAGAAAATGAAATCCAGCGAACCAGCCTGCCATGTGGAAAATTTCTAAAAAATTATCTGCATCTAAATTTTGATAATAGTTCCATCCTAATTGAGCAGTCAGCGGTGAGTCGTGAGGTGTAGATCGGGTTGTCCCGTGCTCTGGGCGTCCAGTAGTTGCGCAACTGATAATAATCAAGCCACCTGGACGCGTCATACGCAACATATTTGAGAAAGTTTCAACCCAAAAAGGATTATGTTCAAAGCACTCCGCACTTATGATTGCATCGTAGTAGCCTGTTGGGGACTGAATTAATTGGGCCTGTTGAACTTGATCCACGCCGGGGCCGCCAGAAATATCGAACCCAGTATATTCATCGCTATTAAAAAATTCCCTAATTGAGCCATTAATATTTAAGGATCCAATTTCTGCGACGGAGCCCCCTTTAAAGTATTCGGGATGCATTTTCGCTAGAGACGAAAAAAACTGGAACTGCTCTGCATGAGCCATGTCACCCTCCAAATGTAGGTATAAGTCGAAATTTAGATTTTTGAAAAAAGTTTAAGTCTCTCGCCGCTTTAAAAAAACCACCAAGTGGCGCCCGAAAATCCCTTTAATTTTCTTTTGCGTGCTGATAAATTTAAGCTTGAGAAGAAAAATTTAGCGCTATAGTTAATCTTAACTCAGTCATTTAAATTTGGCTGAAATTTCTAGTTCAAACCCCATAAGATCAATCCTTCAGCTTCGGACTTAGTCTTTTGGTCGCATATACGAGTCTCGCACGACTCGCCAAGAAACACCTAAACCACTATTGGGTGGTTTTTTGCTTTAGGGTTCTGTAATATTCCATAAATGAAAAAGCATTTATTGATTTTGCTGATTTTTGTTGCGACTCTTATAGGTTGTGGAAAATCAGAGCCCCCTCCATCACCACCATTTAATACAGTGCTGACATTGCCGCAATTGATGAATTGGGTATTGGATCCAGCCGCAGATGGAATATGGAACGCCATTAGCTGGGTCAGCACTACAAAGGGCGAGAAAGTTATTGCCCCTCATACCGAGGCCGAGTGGGAGGCATTGCGTAATAGCGCTGCCACTTTGATGGAGGCAAGTAATCTACTCATGCTTGAAGGTAGAGCCAAGGATAATCAACAGTGGATGATCTCCTCTAGAAATCTCAGTAAGGCAGCAGAAAAAACGTTATTGGCAGTTCAGGCAAAAGATGTGGATGCCATATTTGCAGTTGGCGCAGAAATTGAAAATGCCTGTGAATCATGTCATATTCAATATGCTAAGTTTGATGAAAGAGCCTCAAAAAATACAAAATGATTTTATTGCTCTGTTCTATCAGTAGATTTCGATAGGCCATCAACATAAAGGGTTGGGAATGTATAAGTTAATAGCCTTTGATGCTTATGGCACACTATTCGATGTTTACTCTATGGCCCAGCTGGCAGAAGAGTTATTTCCTGGGCATGGCCAGGCGGTCTCTTCAATGTGGCGTGATCGCCAAATTGAATATACCCGTCTAGTCACGATGAGTGACCCTAGCGCTAGTGGTAGTAAATACTACCTTCCTTTCTGGGAGCTCACCATTCGCTCATTACGTTATGTTTGTAAACGCATGGAACTTGAGCTTACGCCGATAAAAGAGTGCAAGCTGATGGATCAATACTCTAAACTCACGGGCTTTGAAGACAGTTTGAGCGTTCTGAAGAGTATTAAAGAGCGCCAGATTGCTACTGCCATTTTGTCAAACGGTAGCCGTGAGATGCTCTCTACGGTTGTCGAGAGCAATGGCCTAAAGCCCTACCTTGATCAGGTGGTGACTGTTGAAGAAGTGCGTTTATTTAAGACGGCGCCCCAGGTATATGAGCTTCTTCTTAAGGCCTTTCCCGTGCATAAAGAAGAGGTCTTATTTGTTTCCAGTAATGCATGGGATGCCTTGGCAGCCAAGTGGTTTGGTTTTGATGTCTTTTGGGTGAATCGCCTGGGTCACCCATATGAAGAGATTGGTGAACAGCCAAATTATCAAGGTAAATCACTAAGCGAAGTATTGAAGCTGATTAAATAGGGCAAATACTAGCCATGTATTAAGTTGATATTATCTAGTGATAACAGAATACATTGCATGAATCAGGAGATAAGTAAATGGTTGACAGCAACAAAGTGCAGGGGTCTGGGAGCATGGCAAGTCCAATTGCCCCTTGGTATCAATTGGGATACATCATTCCACATCGTTATACAGATTTAGATGGCTATCAGTTTTATCGTGTTGCCCCAGAGGGGATGATGCTTGTCACCACGGGTTTAGATTTAGCTGAGTACACGCTAGAGTCTGTGGAATCGCAAATGCCCACTTTTTATTCCGCCTTAGATTTATTGGCTAAGAAGCAAGTGGATCTGATTTCTTTAAGCGGTGTTCCGGTCGCAGCGGCATTAGGCAGAAAACGTATGCTTGCTTTACTAGAAGATGCAAGAGCGCGGACTGGATTGCCATGCGATACCGATGCAGAGGCGCATATCGCCACTCTCAAGCATCTCGGGGTTACTAAAATTGCAATTGCTTCTCGTTGGTCGGATGCTGTCAATACAGGACTGATTGCTTATTTAGCGGATGCCGGTATTGAGGTTTTGGTATGTAAGTCTCGCGGCCGCTCCCTTTCTCAAAATAAATCCGCAAGCGCCTTGGCAGACCACGAGCTCGCTTTGACCTTAGGTCGTGAGGCATTGAAAGAGGCGCCAGAGGCACAGGCGCTGTTGATGCCTGGTGGTTTATGGTTCGCGATTCATGCGGTGCCTATTCTGGAGGCTGAATTTGGTAAGCCCGTGCTTCTCAATATTCTGAGTACGACCTGTAGTGCCTTACGTAGTTGCCCTGAGGCTCAGAAGGCCAACGCGCCTAAGCCTGATCCGCATTGGGGAATGGTACTCGCTAGCGCATAAGGCGCTCAATCAAGATTAAATCTGTGGAGGTGTTGATGAAAAAGATAGCCTTATTTTTCGGAATGATGTTTACGATTGCCCCGCAGGTATTCGCGGCGCCTCAAGAGCCGCTTTTTTCTCTTGTTGAGAAGGAGCAAGCATCTTATTTATCGACCTTAAAAGAGCTGGTGTCTATTGAGTCTGGTAGCAGAGATCGCGAAGGACTTGATCGGATTTCTCAGCTTATTTTTAATCGACTGAAGGCCTTAGGTGGTCAGGTAGAGTTTATTGAGCCAGGTCCAGACATTTACCAAATGTACGACACTCCCGCTAAACCAGGACGCATGGTTAAGGCGGAGTTTAAGGGTTCCGGCACGAAGAAAATTCTGTTAATTGCTCATATGGATACGGTATATCTCAAGGGGATGCTTGCGAAGCAGCCATTTAGAGTTGACGGAGATCGTGCCTATGGACTAGGAATTGCTGATGACAAACAAGGCATCGCATTAATTCTGCATACGGTAGATATTCTGAAAAAAACAAAATTTCAAGAATACGGAAAGATTACGGTTTTGATCAATGGCGATGAAGAAATTAGCTCGCCAGCTGCACGCGCCTATTTTTCGCGCTTGGGCGCAGAACATGATGCGACATTTTCATGTGAATCATCACAGGTCAAATCGGATCGGGTGGCCTTAACCACAGCAGGAATTGCTGCGGTCAATTTAAACATTATGGGCAAGGCTTCTCATGCAGGCTCTGCCCCAGAGCTTGGTCGCAACGCTTTGGATGAGCTGTCATTTCAAATACAGCAAATGCGTGATTTATCAGACCCTAAGGAAGGCATCAAAATGAATTGGACTCTAGCAACCGCTGGAACCAATCGGAATGTCATACCTTCAGTCGCATTTGCCAGTGCCGATGTTAGGGTAATGAAAAAAGAAGACTTTGATGTAGTAGAGCAAAAAGTGAAAGAGCGTCTAAAAACCCAACAAATTCCCGAAACAAAAATCGAAATGACTTTTGAGCGTCGTCGCCCTCCTTTAGTAACGAGCCCGCAGTCCTTGCAAATGGCAGAGCATGCCAAGCAGGTCTATTCCGAAATTGGTAGAGACTTAGTTTTGGGTACAGTAGCCGCTGGAGGCGGGACTGACGCAGCATTTGCCGCTCTTAATACCCAAAATCCCGTTATCGAAAGCATGGGGGCCCAAGGCTTTGGATCGCACTCTAATGATGATGAGTATATTTTGGTGAGCTCTATTACTCCCCGAATGTATTTGCTCTCAAGGCTGATTGAGGATGTATCTAGAAATAAGGTTGGCAAACTTCATTAGGATGCCCCCGTCAAATCTTAAAAACACTATGAATAAAAATCTCAAACCCATTGCCGCATTATTTTTAATATGCGTCAGTACCTTGGCATTCTCAGCCACTGAAGGAACTCGCGTGTACTTGCCGCCTTTCTACGAGGCGGTGATGAAGATGGTGCCTCAGGGAAAATTAGGCGAGATCATCAAAAAGGAGTCAATCGATACAACGATTCAGGGTGCCCGTGCCTGGCGAATTGCTTTTATTTCTTCTGACTTAGCCGGGCGTAAAACTATTTCTACTGGCCTGGTGGTGGCGCCAACTGGACCTGCGCCTACAGGGGGTAGACCAGTTGTCGCGTGGGCTCATGGCACAACAGGGACGGCACAAAATTGTGGCCCATCGCAATTGCCAAATCCTGCGCAACCTCTTAATGAGTATTTTTTGATTGGCGGTAATTCTGGTAATGATTATGGGCTACCTGCTGTAGAACAGTTTATTAAAGACGGTTATGTCATTGTGGCGACCGACTATCAGGGTCTTGGCGGCGGTGGTAAGCACCAGTACATGGTATCGGGTACACAAGCTCGAGATGCAATCAATTCTATTCGTGCCGCGGGCGCTATGAAGGAAGTTGGCGCTGGTAAAAAAGCCCTGATCTATGGTTGGTCACAAGGTGGTGGAACAGTATTGGCTGCAGCCAGTTCACCTGATTACATTGCACAACAGGGCACTGTATTTGATGGGATTGAGCTAGTAGGTTTTGTTGCACTTGCTCCACCAGATGTTAGTGCCACGATTCCTGCCCCGCCGCAGGATCAGGCTTCTGCTGATAAATATATCGATGGGTTGATGCAAGCATTTTCTGGGGATGTCATGGGCTTCGCTCACTTGTCGATGACCTTTTGGGCTTTGCCAAACGGGTTCTCCAATCTTCAGCTGGAGGATGTTTTTACTCCAGCCGGCGCTAAGGCAATCAATGAAATCTATACGGGTAAATGTGTTCACACCGCCGTAGATACGATTAACTATAACTTTGGCAGCACCTATAAAACATTGTTAAATGCTCAACCTAAAAATTCTTTAGCGTGGGCAAAAGCTATTTACGAGAGCGGCGTTAAAAAAGTCAAACCTGTAGCACCAGTCACGATTTATTGGGGCACAAAGGATACTGCGGTACCGCCTTTTATGGGTAAGCTCTATCAAGAGCAGATGTGTAAGTTGGGGGCTAATGTTGCGCGAACTCAATTGCCGGGTGAGCAGACGCATTACACCACCCCACCGGTTGCACAAGCACTCTTTGTTCCTTGGGTGAAGGATCGCTTTGCTGGTAAGCCAGCGCCCAATGGTTGTGCAGCGATTCAATAGAAAATGAAGCCTTGGGGCGGCTTGATTACTTGAATCGGTATGCCAAGGCCATAAAAATATTGTCTTGGAAAGAACGATTCATGACGGGGCTATTATTAATGCCATTACCCATCCACTTGCGCTTTGCATAGAGGTTGACGTACCAGTTATCTACTACGGGGATTTCAACCATCATGCCGGCCATCAGGTTATTAGAGGCTGAAGCGGTGTATGCGTTGTAGCCGGTTAACGCTGACTCTCCTGCATTAATCCCGTAATAATAATTTGCGTACTGGCTAGATTGTCTTTCAATACCCAGTTGTGGATACACTACAACTTTTTGATAGGTTTCTAGTTCAGCAAAATACAGGAGCTCATACAGGGCACCATTAGATTTGCCAAAGTCATGATAGGCATTGGCAAAAAAAGCGCCAATGGGGGTATCTTGATAAGTACCAATGCCAAGAGGAATGGGATCGCTTCTATTGATGCTGTTGCCATTGATCGGCGACTTCACTTTATATGAATCTAAATTGATTTTTCCAGCAAGCTCAAAATAGCCATAACCTATCTTGAAGGTTTTAATGCCAAGCTCATCGATGCGTGCAAAAAATCGCTTGTAATCAAAATAGGCATAAGGCAATGGCAGAGATTGGGTCCCTTCGCTACCAATGTGTAGATTGGAGGTATAGACTGCTGCACCAATATCTCCGACAACATGATCTGGCAAGCCGTCATCTGGAAAATCATCCATTGCAAAGGCTGAGCCTGCTAGGGTAATGAACCATGCTAAGAGAATACGCTTTATAGCAAGCATCAGAGGTCCAGGTTATCCAAAGCTAGTCGATCTAAATGGCTGGTATCTGCCCAGCGATCTAGTTGCCAGCGAACTCCATCATGGAAAATCCAATTCAATGAGGCGTTTGGAACGGATGCAACGCGCTCTGCATCTAATGCTTGATTGGTAACGATTCGGTACATCATATCGAGCACTCCGCCATGACTCACTAGCAAAATAGTTTTTCCAGAATGTTCCGCTCGAAGTTTTTCGAGCGCCTTTTCGATGCGATTTGCAAATTGAGAAATACTTTCTCCGCCCAATAACTCATGATCTAGTTCACGGGCTAAATGGGCACGCCAGAGTTCGGGCTGAATCATTGGGGCTTCTTCAATTGTCAGTCCTTGCAGGCCTCCCAGGTGCCGTTCACGCAAATCGCTGCTGATAATGGCGGGGATCTGAAAGCTTTCAATTATGGCCTGGGCGGTATGGGCTGCGCGCTGCAGGTCACTTGTATAAAGAACATCAAATTGCAATTGAGATTGTTTAAGCGCTTTTGCCAACTGGGCTGCTTGGGAAAGGCCATGTCCATTAAGTGCAATGTCGGTATGGCCTTGTAGGCGTCGTGCTAGATTCCAGTCTGTTTCACCGTGGCGCACTAAGCAGAAGCGAGTTAATTTCATCTAGAAATGATACGGCATGGATGAGGCTAGATAATGCGGGTGAGACTGAGACGGGCCTGTATTGCTGCCCTTGTTATGACACAATCAGGCCCCTTGGTTATGCTGCTGCAAGCGTTGGTTTGATTTGCTTATTGAGTGCGCGCTGAATTTTGTCCTTTTCTTTCGGCTTGGTGCTGGCTTCAAGTAGCTTGGTTAGTTGGGCAACATTGAGGGGTCCCAATCGCGCTTTTCCAGTTTTGGTAAGCATTGAGTCATTTTTTCTATTTCTTTGGTTTTGGCCGACAGCCATATTGATTTCCTAGAGTATTGGATGATAGATCTGGGGTCTCCCCACAAATCTCCCTATCTAGGGCGCAGAATAGTGATCAGATTTCAGAATAACAGTTTAAAAGCTTGCTAGCTATGTTATGTTAGAAGTATGAAAAAGTATTTAGCCATTGGGTTCTGTAGCGCATTAATGGCGTGTTCAGCGGTGTATACCGATGCATCAGATGCCAACCATGTCACTTTTCTCAATAGTAATGGCGAATCTATTGCCGAGCTAACTAAAAGTGCAGGCGCCTATTGTGCGCAATATGGAAAAGTCGCATCTTTCAGAAATAGCGATACGCAATTTGTTGCCGTATTTGATTGCAAGTTAGCCCGCTAAATCAGCTTGGTAGATCAGCCCTGCATGCTCTCTGAGCGCATGAAACTGAATCGACTCCCAACGCTGCTGAGCAACCTCTAATTCAGATTTGTGTGAAGCCAAGAATACAGAGGCGCCGACCACATCCTCTGCCATGCGGTGAATATTCTCTTGCGTAAATTTCTTCAGCGCCACAGGATCATCAGAGCTTACCCAGCGAGCTAAGTTGTAGCGCGCAGGTAACAAGCGCACCTCAGCTCCATATTCTGTTTGTAAGCGATGGCTGACTACTTCGAACTGCAATTGTCCGAATGCGCCTAGTAGCATTGTTCCGCCTGTCATTGGCCGAAATACCTGAATCGCGCCTTCTTCGCCTAATTGCATGAGACCGGTGCGAAGTTGTTTGGTGCGTAGGGGATCAGCTGA
Source organism: Burkholderiaceae bacterium (assembly GCA_947447945.1). Classification (GTDB taxonomy): domain Bacteria; phylum Pseudomonadota; class Gammaproteobacteria; order Burkholderiales; family Burkholderiaceae; genus Polynucleobacter. The sequence goes on along the minus strand of CANFLR010000003.1, from coordinate 79,189 downwards.
TTCAACCATGCGAAATATTTCAGGCGCAAAGAAGGGGAGGCCGGTGAATTGCAATTGCTCACCCTCGCTTAGGGTGTCACCTAATCTCAGGAGGCCGTGGTTTGGTAGGCCAATGATGTCGCCAGGAAAGGCCTCATCTAAAATATCGCGTCGTTGAGACAAGAATGAAAGCGCATTATTAGTGCGCACTTCTTTACCATTACGACAGATCTTGAGTTTCATGCCACGTTGAAAATGTCCAGAACAAATGCGCAAGAAGGCTACTCGATCGCGATGTGCGGGATCCATGTTTGCCTGAATCTTAAAAACAACTGCCGAGAATTTATTTTCGGCAGGACTCACTTCTCTTTGAAGTGCCTTACGTGAGCCGGGTGATGGCGCTAATTCAACTAAGGTGTTGAGAATCTCTCGTACGCCAAAGTTATTAATTGCAGATCCAAAGAAAACAGGTGATTGACGCCCCGCTAAAAATGCTTCCCGATCAAATGAAGGCATTGCATTTTTGATGAGGTCGACTTCTGTTAGGGCTGTTTCAAGATCTGACCCAAGACGCGCTGTAAGCGAAGGGTCATTCACATCTACAATGGCGTGCGAGTCTTCGGTGACGCGATCTTCACCAGCCTTAAACATGCGCATCTGCATGTTTGCAATATCAATCACACCTGCAAAGGATTTGCCCATGCCAACAGGCCAAGTAAATGGCACAACCTCAATTCCCAGCGCAGATTCAATTTCATCCATCAACTCCATGGGCGGCTTTACTTCACGATCCATCTTATTGATGAAGGTAACGATCGGCGTATTGCGAGCGCGGCATACTTCAAGCAAGCGCAGTGTTTGAGATTCCACGCCATTCGCTGCATCGATTACCATTAATGCAGAATCAACGGCGGTTAAAACGCGATAGGTGTCTTCAGAAAAGTCCTGGTGACCTGGTGTATCGAGTAGATTAATGATGCAGTTCCGATATTCCATCTGCATTACTGAGCTTGCTACAGAAATACCACGTTGCTTTTCAATTTCCATCCAGTCAGAAGTTGCATGACGACTGGCTTTACGAGCCTTGACGCTTCCCGCAATTTGAATGGCCCCAGCATATAGTAGTAATTTTTCGGTAAGGGTTGTCTTGCCTGCATCTGGGTGAGAAATGATGGCAAAGCTGCGTCGACGAAGTACTTCTGCGCCTGGTGTGCTGGGGGAATGAGTATCGATGGTATGTTTGCGCTTATTGTTGTATGCACGAAATTATAAGCGTGCGCCAGGTGTTCAGAATTGCTCTTCAGATCGGATAAATCTCCATTGGCCCGGGGGGAGCGGGCCAAGTGAGATGCGACCCATTCGAACGCGCTTGAGGCCTAAAACTTTGAGGCCCACCATCTCGCACATGCGACGAATTTGACGCTTGCGCCCTTCGCGCAAAACAAAACGCAGTTGCTCTTCATTCTGCCAGCTCACTTGCGCTGGCTTGAGGGCAACACCATCGAGCTCAAGACCATGCTTTAGTCTATCTAGGTCTGCAAAGGAGAGCGCACCCTCAACCCGAACTAAATACTCTTTTTCGATAGGGCTATTTTCGCCAATCAGGAGTTTGGCGATACGCCCATCTTGAGTTAAAACAAGCATGCCGGTGGAGTCTATGTCCAGGCGTCCGGCAGGGGCAAGTCCACGCGTATTGAAACGAGGGCTGCGACCGCGATCCAGAGGGCTGGAAAAGTAGTTTTCGGGGGTAATTAAAGATGCGGCTGGCTGATACTCTTTTTCATCATCGAAATGAGAGATAAACCCGACTGGCTTATTGAGAATGACGGTAATGCGAGACGCTTGTTGTACTTTAGCGGCAGATTGAAGTTCAATCTTTTGGTGGCGGAAGGCGCGAACACCGAGTTCATTGACCACCTCCCCATCAACCGTGACCAGGCCTTGCTCAATATAGGCATCTGCTTCACGACGCGAACACAGCCCAAGCTCTGAGAGTAATTTTGAAACACGCACTTTTTCCATCCCCCTATTATCGGCTAGTGGCAAACTGAGAATGGGGAGATCGGGTCTATGCGGACTGAAGGGTCTATTAGCAGTGAGCGCTCACCTCGTTTACTAGACGGTGTTCTATTGCTTTGCACAAAAAATGAATTCTTGACAGAAGATTTTTTAACTGATAATTTAAACACTTGTTTAAAAGCTTGTCCAAAAACAAGTATTCTTCAAACTAACAAAAATTGAGCAGATTATGAAAAAAATTACCCGCGCAGACTTGAGTGCAGCAGCCGAAAAATATAAAAACTGGGGCAAATGGGGCGCCGATGATGAGATTGGCACTCTTAACTACACTCAACCAGAAGACATCATTAATGCAGCGCAATTGGTCAAAAAAGGCAAAGTGATTTCATTGGCCTTGAATTTTGATAGCAGCGGTCCACAGGGCGCAAAAACAAAATACCCCGCAATGGGCCGTATTAATCCTGTCCATACCATGATTCGTACTGGTACAGATGCGTATTCTGGCGTTCTAGACAAGCGCGGTATTAGAGCTGCAGATGACATGGTGACTATGCCTCTACAGTGCGGCACACAGTGGGATGGATTGGGGCATGTGTTTTATGAAAACTACATGTATAACGGCTACGACTGCCGCGAAGTATCTTCAGCTGGTGCCGCCAAGTGCGGTATTGAGAAGACTAAATCCAAGATGGTTGGACGTGGGATTTTGCTCGACGTTGCAAGAGCCAAAGGACTTGAGACTCTCCCAGAGGGTTATGGCATTACTTGCAAGGATTTGGACGATACCGCAAAGAAACAAGGCATTGAAATCAAGCGTGGTGATTACATCATTGTGCGTACTGGCCAAATGGAAGAGAAGCTCAAAGCAGGCAGCTGGGATGGCTATCCAGGCGGCGATGCTCCAGGGTTTGCGTTTGAAACTTTAGAGTGGGTTCAGCGTACTGAATTGGCTGCATTAGCTAGCGACACTTGGGGTTGCGAAGTGCGCCCTAATGAATCTGAGGCTGGAATCAACCAACCATGGCATTGGATCACCATCCCAATTATGGGCATGACAATGGGCGAGATTTTCTTCGTAAAAGATCTAGCTGATGACTGTGCTGCTGATGGTGTTTACGAATTCATGTTTGTAGCTCCTGCAATTCCAATTACTGGCGCTGTAGGCTCACCAACTAATCCATTGGCAATTAAATAAAATATATATCCCATAAAAAGTGGGGGAGACAAAATGAAGTGGTTTAAAAGCGGTAGAGGAGACAACATAAAAATGTCGCTATTAAAAGCGACAGCAGTAGCATTACTATCGCTTGCAGGGCTGGCAGTTGCTGCAGATTATCCAGATAAGCCCATTCGGTTGATTGTTGCATTTCCACCGGGTGGGCCAGTCGATATTACGGCGCGTATTTTGTCGACGCAGCTCAGCGATATTTTGAAGCAATCAGTGATCGTTGAAAACAAGGTGGGAGCCGGAGGAAATATCGGCGCCCAATACGTTGCTAACGCTGCACCTGACGGGTATACATTTTTGGTGAGCTCTTCGGCTTTTGCGGTAAATCCGACCTTGTATGGTGCAGCCGCTGGATACACTCCCGAGAAAAACTTTATTCCTGTAGTAGTAGCAACAACGCAGGCAAATGTGATCTCGGTTAACGAGAATATTCCTGTGAAATCGCTGGCAGAATTAAAAGTGCTTGCTAGCAAAGATAATCTTTCGTATTCAAGCCCTGGCAATGGCACTACCCCCCAGTTAACTTGTGAAAATTTATTTAAGATTATTTGGAAGGCAAACGTTACTAGCATTCCATACAAGGGTGCTGGCCCAGCTTCATTTGCAGTATTGAGTGGCGAGACTCCAGTTGGCTGTACAGCGGTTGCAGGAGTTTATCAGTTTGCAAAGCAGGGTAAGGTGCGCATCTTGGCTGTTTCAAGTGAAAAGCGCTTAGCCAGCCTACCGGATATTCCAACATTAGTTGAGTTGGGCTATCCACAAATTAAAGATTACACCTGGACTACAGTATTTGCTCCAATTAAAACCCCCGCAGCGGTTGTGCAAAAAATGAATCAAGCAATCAATCAGGTGCTCACGAATCCAGAGATGAAGGATAAGTTTGATCAGGCCGGATTATTAATTGTGGGTGGTTCAAGCAAGCATGCGAGCGATTACATTACCGAAGAGGTAAAGAGGTGGGCTCAAATTGTTAAGGATACGGGTGCTAAGGCTGACTAGGTGCAGATAAAAAGCCTTGCTCACAGAAATTCAGAATCTCAGGAAGCGCTTGTTTTAAATTTCCGCCTTTAGCCAGACCCTTAGAAATCACTTCGAGGCGTCCAGTGTTAGAGGCGACATAAAGATAAAGGCCCATGACAAAGATTAGTCGCCAGCAAATGGAAGATTCACTTAGTTTTGGAAGTGTGCGTTTTAGCTCATCTACAAATAAGAGGCTGACTTTGTCATATAGCTTTGCCCTTAATGCATGTTCAATTTCTTTGGGTTCATTATGAAGTCTAGCCTGCAACTTGACAAAACTCTGGCCACCTTTGTCCTCGCTGGCCATTCTCAGGGGCGGGTATACGAAGGCATAAATCAATTCTTTCAGGGGAATAGGTTTATTTTTCGCCCTGAGTTTTGCAGCATTCAACAGGTCCACACGCTCTTGAAGCAAGATGGATGCACGACGCTCAAAAACTGCATTAAACAAGCCGCGCTTACTTTTGAAGTGATAGTTAATGAGTGCCTGATTTACTTTGGACTTAGCCGAGATATCGCGCACCGTTGTCATGGCGTAGCCGTATTCAGAAAACAAAGTTTCTGCAACATTGAGCAAGCGAGTCGCTGTTTTGTTGTCTGGAATCGAAACAGTTTTAGTAAGCATTAAAAACCAATCAAAATAACTTAAAAGGAAAAGCAATGAGCAAGACAATCTTAACCTGCGCCGTTACTGGTAATTTAACAAAACCAGAGATGACTCCCTATCTTCCCATCACACCAAAACAAATTGCGGATTCTTGCCTTGGTGCCGCTGAAGCTGGTGCTGCTGTAGTGCATATCCATGTACGCTACCCTGATACGGGCAAGCCTTCAATGGAGACAGACCATTATGCAGAAGTCATGGCCTTAATCAAAGCGCAAAATAAGGAATTGATTATTAACCTGACAACTGGACCTGGCGGTCGGTTTGTTCCAACGGAAGAAGATCCTCGCGTTTGTGGTCCTGGTAGCACCTTAACCCATCCATTGAAGCGTGTAGAGCATATTGCTCAATTAAAACCTGATATTTGTTCTTTGGACCTCAATACCATGAACTCTGGTGCTGATGTGGTGATGAATACACCAGGTACAGTTCGCAAAATGGCCAAGGTGATTAGAGATGCTGGATCGATGCCTGAACTTGAAATTTTTGATACAGGTGATTTGAATTTAGCAAAAGATTTGATTAAGGACGGCACTTTAGAGGGCCCAGGCCTCTATACATTCGTGATGGGTGTTAAATATGGCTTGAATACTGATCCAGCAACACTGTTGTATATGCGTGACCAGTTGCCGCATGGTGCTAAGTGGGCTGCATTTGGTATTAGCCGCTTTGAATTCCCTGTCGTAGCTCAGTCTTGGTTGTATGGTGGGCATGTACGGGTTGGCATGGAAGACAACATTTACCTTGAAAAAGGTGTGCTGTGCGAATCAAATGCGCAACTGGTCACTAGAGCCAAGCGTATTGTTAATGATTTGGGTGGTGAATTAGCTACTTCAAATGAAGCTCGTGAAATGCTTGGCTTAAAAAAATCCTAACAGGGAGATTTGCATATGAACAGTCGTCGATCTTTTTTAAAAACCTCTGCTAAAACCTTAGGCGGTCTCACATTCTGTGGTTGCGGCTTATTGCATGCAGCCGAAACCCAGAGTAATGGCCCTAAGCGAATTACCCCGGTATTTATCAATGGTAAGAGGGTGAAGACCATTGATGTTCATTCGCATTGCTACTTCCAAGATGCGGTTGATTTAATGGGCGACGAGGCCAAGGCTGTATACCCGCCCACGAAAGGCGGGCCTGAGCACTTTATTAAGATTGCAGAACGTATTAAGGCTATGGATCAGCAGGGAATTGATATGCAGGTCCTTAGTATTAATCCTTTTTGGTATAAGAAGGATCGAGATAGTGCAGCAGAAATTTGCCGCCTTAATAATGAGCATCTCGCCGAACTTTGTGCCCAGCGCCCAGATAAATTTGCTGCATTTGCTGCATTAAGCATGCAATTCCCAGATTTGGCAGTTGAGCAGCTTGACCATGCGGTCAAAAAATTAGGTTTACGTGGGGCGGCTATTGGCGGAAGCGTTTTAGGCCAAGATTTTTCTAACCCTAAATTTCATCCGGTGCTGGCTAAAGCTCAGGAGTTGAATGTAACTCTTTTTATTCATCCACAAAGCACCCCGCCCTTGGCCGAGCGCTTCAAGGGTAACGGGTGGATGTCTAACGTGATCGGCAATCCTCTGGATACGACAATCGCTTTGCAGCATTTAATTTATGAGGGCGTGCTGGATAAGTACCCACAATTAAAAGTGTTGGCTGCGCACGGTGGCGGATATTTGGGTTCATATGCGCCAAGAATGGACCACAGCTGCTTTGTATCGCCACAAAATTGCAACCCAGATATTGTGCTCAAGAAACAGCCAACAGAGTATTTAAATCAACTTTACTTTGACTCTTTGGTATTTACACCTGAAGCCTTGAGGCATTTAGTTGCTCAGGTTGGGGCAAGCCAGGTCATGATTGGAACAGACCATCCCATTCCTTGGGAAGAGTTTCCAGTTGAGCATGTCATGAGCACGCCTGGACTGACCAACGCACAGCGCGTAGGAATTCTGGGTGGTAACGCCGCCAGATTACTGGGATTAAAAGCTTAAGTTCTAACAATGTGAACGCTGCAGGGGGCTTCCTCGACGATTTTGGTCATGGAAGTTCTCCAAGGCGCTACCTTGTTTGGTAGTTTGTGGGATGCGCCAATCAAAATGAGTGATGCATCATTGTCTTTTGCAAACTCAACAATACGGGCTGCAGGATCAAGTGCTTCTAGCACGTGATAGGAAATCCGCTCTGGTGGTAGATGGAGTGGCTTTGCCCACTCCATCAACTGAACGAGGTGACCACGGACAATGCCGCTGGCAGTCTCACTTTCTTGCTTGCCTTCAAAGGTGGGTGTGCTGGCAATCGTGCTCAGGCAAATTAAACGACTTTCAGGGTGCGCCTGTAATAGGTTCTTAGCCGTAGTTTGCATCTGGTCACGGAGTTTTTCATCGGATTGACGGGTATCAATAGCCGCAATCATTAATGGCGCATCTTGGTTGCCCCTACTTGGCAGAGGGCTTGGTGAAGGCTCGTAGCCAGCAGCTTTAAGCCAGCGTTTGAGATTTTCCCAAAAACTGGGGGGCTCAAGCCGTTCAGATCGGCTTGTCAGTTTTACACTTTCGGGATCGCGCAATACTTGGCGAAGATGCGTGGCGCTTTGATAACGATCATCCGCCCTAGCTTCAAGGCAACGCAATACTACCTCTTGTAGCCAGCGTGGGATTTCTTTGCGAATTGCTCGGGGGGGAAATGGTTCTGCCCACATTCTTTTTCGTAGACCGCTCATAGACTGTGGATTTCCAAAGGGGAGTTCGCCCGTCAGCAATTCATACATGATGACGCCGATGGAGAAGATGTCACTTCGTGAATCTGAGCGAACACCAGCAACCTGTTCCGGCGAAATATAGGGCGCAGAACCAATTCCTTTACGCATTTCTTCAGCAAGCAAGTCCGGAAAGCGCGAATGATGTGAGAGGCCAAAATCGATTAGCGTTAATTTACCTTGGCCATCAATTAAGATGTTGTCAGGTTTGATATCCAAATGGATCGCATCTTGCGAGTGGAGAGATTGCGCCGCTTGTGCAAGATCGGCACCGATTCTAATCACCGCATCAACACTAAATTGCTTACCTTCTTTAATGAGCTCTTCAAGTGGTCGCCCCACCACTTGCTCCATAGCAATGTAAGGGCGCGTAGCCATATTTCCTGAGCCGAGATATTTTGGAACGTAGGGGCTCTTCAATGAGCGCAAAATAGTCAACTCAGTTTCAAAACCGATCAAACTCTCAACAGGCTGATCTTTGCCTACACGCGGTATCTTTAGGAGGATTGGAAGATTTATACCTTCTTTGCTTGCCGTGAAAAGGCTGGCCATGCCGCCACGGTGCAGTTCTTTGCCCAACACAAAACCATCCACTACCTTGCCTTCCTGAAATATGTCGTCGACAGCTTCAATATCAGTTGTAATGGGCATGGGTAATTTATTTACCGGTAATTAATCGATTGACTAAATCTTCTGGAAGGCCGGCGCGTCTTACTTTATCTGCGGCTAGAAAGTGGTCATACGGTACGCGATGAAAAGTTAGCACTGAAATTTCAGGTTCAAAAATTGCAAAGCAGGCTTCTGGATTTCCATCTCTGGGTTGTCCTAGTGAGCCAACAACAGCAACCCATTGACGATGGCTGAGCACTGGCACTTCATCACCTGGGTGTGGTGCAAAGCGAATGAGCTTACCAACGGCGCTTTGATAAAAAAGTGCTTGCTCATGGGCATGGCCCACAAAGGTATAGGATTTTCCAGAGCTTTGAACGCATTGCCAAGCGCTCATGCTGTCGGTGACGTAGTTCCATTCGGCAGGCTTATGTGCTGAAGCGTGTGTAAAGAAAATATGCTCTTCATTAATGACGAGGGGCAGCCCCTTTAAAAAATCCACATGAGCACGGCTGAGTTGTGACTTGGTCCACTCAATTGCAGCATTCGCACTAGGATTCATTCTCTGGGAGTAATCTTTAAAAATGGCCTCATCGTGATTTCCTAAAACAGCTAGAGCTTTACCGGATTGCACAAGCTCTGCAATCCGATCGACTAAAGCTGTGGGATCTGCGTTGTATCCAACAAGATCACCCAAGAAAACCATGCGTGTAACACCAAGTTCCTGCGCTTTTTCCATGCAAGCTTCAAAAGCTTCTAAATTGCTGTGGAGGTCGGCAAATAGCCCAATACGATTGCTCATTTCTTAATGATAGGACAAAAGGGATCTCAAATGAAGGCTTAGTAAGGACTCGCTTCATTATTGGGGCGATTTTTGAAGCGCTTGTGCACCCAATAATATTCAGCTGGCCTGTTACGGATTTCTGCTTCAAAAATCTGATTCAGGCGGGCGGTATCTACTTCAGGATTGTCGCTGGGAAAATCAGGCAACGGTTTACTAATGGAGCAAACATAAGCGCTTTCATCTAGTTTGAGAGCTGTAATCATCATGCAAACTTCAGCACCAGTAATGCTAGCAAGTCTCGAGACTGCAGTGATGGTATTGGTTTGGATGCCAAAGAATGGCGCAAATATCGAGTCCTTCAGACCCAAGTCAATATCGGGAGCAATGATGATGAAGCTGCCTTTACGAATTTCTCGGATTAAGGCAATAGAGTTACCTTGGCGATCTATGGAGTTGCCACCAAAACGATTGCGCCACTCAATAATTTTTTGATTAAAAAAAGGATTTTTCATTCTTTGAAAAAATCCAGAGGTGCGAGGCCAGTGATTTTTTTTTGCTAGCGCACTTAAGATAATGCTACCTTCAATGCCGGTAAAGTGCATATTCACTAAGATGCGAGGTTTTCTATCGGAGAGATCTACCTCAGAACGCACTTCAATCATCTTGCTTAATGCAGCTTCACTGCCGCACCAAATAATACTTTTTTCTACTAGGCTTCTTCCTAGGAGGCGCCAATGCTGCTTGCTTAATTGGTCAATAGCTTCTTGCGTTAATTCGGGGAAGCATAATTGTAAATTCGTCTTGACAACACGATTGCGTTCGCTGGGAATTCTGGCGGCAATGAAGCCCAGGCCGTGGCCAATAGCCACTAATACGGTGTAGGGTAACCTTGAGAGAAGCTTTAATAAAACAACGATCGCTTCATTGGACAAAGAGGTAAGCAAGCGTAACTTTATTTAGCGTCGTAACGTGTCAAGGTTTTTTTATAGCGTACTTCCATCTCTTCTATGGAGCTGCAAGACATACCTAAATCATTTACTAGTCCAGTATCGAGGCGATAGGCCCAGCCGTGTACCGAGAGCTCTTGGCCACGTGCCCAAGCATCCTGAACAATGGTAGTTTCACAGACATTGACGACCTGCTCGATCACATTCAGTTCGCAGAGGCGATCTTGGCGCTGAGGTGTGGGTATTAGCTCGCCCAAATAGCGCTCGTGTTTTTGATGGACATCCTTAACATGCCGCAACCAGTTATCTGCAAGTCCTACACGGCGATCACTAAGAGCTGCATGCACGCCGGCGCAACCATAATGACCCACTACTAAAATATGCTTCACCTTAAGTAAATCTATCGCAAACTGAATGACAGAGAGGCAATTTAAGTCAGTATGAACAACAACATTGGCGACGTTGCGATGGACAAAAAGTTCGCCAGGCATTAAGTCAACGATTTCATTTGCTGGTACGCGACTGTCAGCACACCCTATCCAGAGATATTCTGGCGCCTGTTGATTAACAAGCCGCTTAAAGAAATCGGCATCTTTGGCAACCATGTTTTCAGCCCATGCGCGATTATTTGCAAATAGGTGGTTTAAGGCGCTGGAGTTCTTCATAATCATAGTTTGAGTTTAAATGAGTTTGAAAATGCCCATTTGGTTGCAGGAAACACCCACCGGAATTGTGCTCAATCTCTATTGCCAGCCTGGTGCCAAGCTGAGTAAGGTGGTTGGCTTGCATGATGGCTGCCTGAAGATTTCATTGCAGGCGCCTGCCATCGAAAATAAGGCCAATGAAATGCTCTTGGCCTGGCTTTCAAAGCAATTAAAGGTGCCCCAAAAGCAGATTCAGTTTCTATCTGGACAAAATAGCCGTAAAAAAAGACTAGAAATCTGGGGGTCAATCACCCCTGAGCGAATAGCAGAGGTCTTAAAGCCCTAGCTACTACCAAAAAATTGCCCACAAAACCCCTAAAATGAGCACCCATTTGCCGAGGTAATAAGCAGATCGATTTTTTGCCTTCAGTTTTTTGGCTTGAGCTCTTAGGTGATAAAAGTAGCCGAAAAGGACATTGATAAAGCCAAGCCTTTCTCCTTCTACATTCTGTGACGAGGTGGTGCTCATGACATAACGACCAAACCAGCGATTGAGAAGTTGCGCCGGTTTGGTATAAAGAGGTCGCTCTACATCGCAAAATAAAACGATTCGCTGCTGATCGGTTTCATTTGCTGCAAGATGAATATAGGTTTCATCAAACATCACCGCTTCACCGTCTTTCCAGAAATAGCGTTCCCCATCTACTTCAATGAAGCATTTAGGGTCATTTGGCGTAGTAAGGCCAATGTGATAGCGCAAAGAGCCGGCGTAGGGGTCACGATGTCGAACCAGCTTGGCGCCAGGGGGTAGGGAGGCAAACATCGCCGCCTTAATCGAGGGAATGGACTTGAGCAGAGCCACAGTTTTTGGGCAACTGACTTGTGCGGAGGGCATCTCTTTGCCATACCAATAAAGGTGAAAGCGCTTCCATCCCGTGCGGAAAAAAGAGTTAAAGCCAATATCGTTATAGCCAGTTGCAGCAGCAATACCGCCCTCCTCATTAAGTGAAAGAGCTTCCTGGCGAATGATTTCCCAGTTATCTTGCAATGGCTGAAGCTCTGGGAATTGCCCTACTGGTATAAAAGCGCCGGCTTTTACTTTGGAAAAAAGGTAGAGCAAGCAATTGATAGGCGCTAAAAGCACCTGGTAGTCAGTGAGAGATCTCACCAGGCCAAAACGCACTCTTCCACGAAAATAGACAAACAACGCCGAGAAGATAAAGATCAGGAAAATAATATGGCGAGTTTGCATGGGGTACCAATCAGCGTTAATGCCCCATTTTAATTTGGATATCTGAAGCTCTCTATCTATTTCTTGATGAAATAAGCTCCTATACTTAAAAAAGTCGACTTAATTGCAAATATTTTTCAGGAAAATGATCATGAATCAATTCATAAAGTGGCTCTTAAGCCTTGTATTCATTGGTATTACGGGTATAGCAGCCTACACATGGGGCATGCTAAATTGGAGTTATGGCAGCGGTGAGCGCGCCGGTTATGTCCAGAAATTTTCCAATCGTGGCTATGTCTGCAAGACCTGGGAGGGGGAGTTAGCCATGGTATCGATGCCGGGCACAATGACAGAAAAATTCCTCTTTACGGTGCGTGAAGATGCTGTGGCGCAAAAGATTAATGCAAATTTAGGTAAAAAGGTCGCATTAAAGTATGAGCAACACATTGGATTGCCAACAACCTGTTTTGGCGATACTGAGTATTTTGTCAACGACATTAGTGTTTTGGACTGATAAAAAGCGGTAATCAAAAATATTGTTTTTAAAGCGTTTATTTTTGTAATTTTTTGTGGTTAAAATCATGTAAGCGCACTGGGCGCTGACACAATATCTATAAGGAGCTTCACTTGAACAAAGCAGAACTAATCGCAGCGATTGCTGACGATGCTGAGATCTCAAAAGCCAAAGCTGAATTTGCATTAAATTCTGCTATTGAGCACATCATTAAAGCTGTTACCAAAGGCGACTCAGTACAACTGATCGGTTTCGGTACATTTTCATCTGGTAAGCGCGCTGCACGCATGGGTCGTAATCCAAAAACTGGTGAGCCACTCAAAATCGCTGCTGCTAAAACTGTTAAGTTTTCTGCTGGTAAAGCATTTAAAGATTCAGTTAACAAGCGTAAGAAGTAATTCTTATGGTTTGATAAAAAAGCCCGGCATGCCGGGCTTTTTTATTGCTTGGTAGAGTCCCTTAACTAACTTTGCACCAAACGACGGTGACGGTGAATACTCATTAATATTCCAGCCCCAAAGCCGAGCGTTACTAAAGCAGTGCCCCCATAGCTAATGAATGGAAGTGGAACGCCCACAACGGGCAAGAGCCCACTCACCATGCCGATATTGACAAAAGCATAGGTAAAGAAAATCAGTGTTACAGAGGCGCCCAATAAACGAGTGAATAAATTAGGCGCACCGGCTGAAATAGCCAAACCTCTTTTGATGAGCGCAAAGAAAAGTGCCAATAAAACGAGATTACCTAGTAGGCCAAATTCTTCTGAGAAAACAGCGAAAACAAAATCAGTGTGTTTTTCAGGAATAAATTCTAAGTGCGCTTGGGTGCCCTGAAACCAGCCCTTACCAAAAAATCCACCAGAGCCGATTGCGATCATTGATTGAATTGTATGAAAGCCTTTGCCAAGAGGATCGCTGCTCGGATCTAATAAAGTGCAGACTCGATGTTTTTGATAGTCTTGAATGAAGGGCCATGGAATGTCAGGCGCGCAAAGTGTGTTGCCAAAAATAATCATCAGAAGGATGGCAAACACTCCCATGCCTACAAAAGGCAAAATCCATTTCCATGGAAGTCCAGCTAGGATGATGACATACATCCCTGCGGCAAAAACCAAAAGAGCGGTACCTAAATCTGGTTGTCGTGCAATCAAGAAGATGGGAATGGCCAAGATGATGAGTGCAATTGCATAGTCCCAAGTTTTTTGTAGGCCTTCACGTTTTTGAAAATACCAAGCCAACATCAATGGCATTGCAATTTTCATAATTTCAGATGGCTGAATCACAATACCAATATTGAGCCAGCGGCGCGCACCTTTTTTAATGAGCCCAAAAACTGCCACCGCCACTAGCAATGCAACGCCTAGGCCGTATATCCACACCGCTGCAAGTTCGAGCCACTTTGGTGGAATGCGTGACACGATCCACATCACCACAAAAGACAGTGCGAGATTGCGCAATTCATCTTCAACTAATACTGGCGTATTTTGACTTGCTGAAAGAAAGGTAAAAAAACCAACTGCCGCCAAGCCAATAAGAATAAGGCCTAGCTGGCGATCAAGGCCAGAGAAAATTAGATAGAAGGCGTTGCGAATTTTTCTTATGGGGCTCTTTTCCATTCGGGAACCTCCTTTGGCCACTTGCCTTCAAGATAGTAATCAAGTGCTTTGCGAGCGATAGGCGCAGCGTATTGAGCACCAAAGCCAGCATTCTCAACCACCATCGCAATTGCAATTTTGGGTTTATCAGCTGGTGCAAATGCGATGAACAAGGCATGATCTCGCAAGAACTCAGCAGTAGCGCCATGTTTATAGTCTTTGGAATTTAAGCTAAAGACTTGTGCGGTGCCGGTTTTACCGCCAGCAACAAAAGGCGCACCCTGAAATGAGGCTGCAGAAGTGCCTGAACGATTGACTTCAACCATAGCATTTTTAATGACCTCAATATTTTCAGGTTTGAGTTCAATGCGATAACTTTCTTTTGGTGTGGTCAGTGTGCGATTGCGAGTAAATGGATCTTCAATTGCTTTGACTAAGTGGGGCTTCATCACAATGCCATTATTTGCGAGATTAGCCATGGCATGTGCTAATTGCAAAATAGTGAATGCGTTATAGCCTTGGCCAATCCCTAGTGAAATGGTTTCACCTTCGTACCATTTTTGTTGTTCAGGTTTTTTGAAGGTATTTTGTTTCCATTCGGTTGATGGCAGAACGCCTGCAGATTCACCTTGTAAATCAATGCCAGTAATTTGCCCAAAGCCAAATGGCTTCATAAAACCTGCAATCATATTCACGCCCATGTCTCGCGCTAGCATGTAGTAATAAGTGTCGCAAGATTCGACAATAGACTTTTGCATGTCTACGGTTCCATGCCCACCTTTTTTATCATCGCGGAAAGTATGGTTACCAAAGTCAAAGTAGCCGGGATCGAAAATCGTTTGCGTAGGTGTGCGTTTTTTGTTTTCTAAGGCGGCAAGTGCCATAAAGGGTTTGTAGGTTGATCCAGGGGGATAGATGCCTTTTAGTGGCCTGTTGTAAAGTGGTTTTTGTGGAGAGTCATTTAACTCTTTCCAAGTGACTGCATCAATTCCCTCAACAAAATCATTTGGGTTGAAGTTGGGCTTAGATACAAAAGCCAGAATATCGCCAGTCTCAGGTTCGATGGCGACGAAGGCACCTCGGAAATTGCCATAGAGCTCCTCAACTAAATACTGTAATTTGATATCAACGGAGAGAACAATATTTTTTCCAGGCACTGAGGGCGAGCTCGCAAGTGTGCGCACAGGTTTACCGCCAGCAGTGATTTCTACTTGATCGTATCCTGGAACACCCCGTAAGACGGATTCATATTTTTGTTCTAAACCAATTTTCCCGACGTACTGAATGCCTGGCAAAAAAGACGTTTGTAATGCCTCAGGATCATCTGCTTTTGCGCTCTCAATTTCAGCTTGCATGCGCTCTTTATCTTTCTGAGAAACGCGCCCGATATAGCCAATTAAATGCGAGGCTAGTTCGTTATAGGGGTACTCGCGAAAGCTGCGGGCCCGGATTTCCACCCCGGGAAAGCGGTAGCGATTCGCCATAAAGCGAGCTGTTTCTGCCTCTGTCAGCATTGAGCGAAGCGGAAAAGTGCCCATTTTTCGGGAATCCTCTAGGGATCGCTTGAAATTTCGACGATCTCGAGGCGAAATCAGCACAATTTGGGATAAATCACTGATTAGATCATCAACATTGCCCTTGACCTCTTCCGCATTGATGTCGAGTGTCAAGGCCGAATAGTTTCTGCCTATGACAACGCCGTTTCGATCAATTATGAGGCCGCGGTTTGCTGGGGCCGGTACGAGTGCAATGCGGTTGCTTTCCGCAAGCAATGAATATTTACCATGGCTAATAATTTGCAACCAAAGTAGGCGGGTAACCAGAATTAAAAAACAAATAGTAACGAAGATGGTCGCAATATGAATGCGCTCTTGAAAAGAGTTTAGGTCGGGTTTTTTAAAAGAAACCATACAACCGCTTAGATGGGTCGATTATGGTCAACGTCAATCGGTCGACGTTGAGGCGCCAGCAAAATGCGGGTAGCCACCGGCCATAGTATTGCCTCTATGACAGCCTGAACCGAGCCCGTTAAAGCCCACCAGTAGATTTGCCCGCTAAGCATCCAATGCGTTAAAAATGGGAATAGAGAGACGAGCAAAAAGATGGGTAGAAGGTGCAGGGCTTGAGTAAATACGTTCAAGGCGATGATGCGTCTATGCCAAGAAATCGCAAGGTAGGCAACAAGCGAGTAACTAAAAGCGTGCAATCCCAGTAGATCAGAGTTATGCACATCCATTACCAAGCCAAAGGCGAAGGCGATCATCACGCCGACATAGCGATGTTGATGAATATTCCAGAAAACGATACAGATGATGAGCCAGTCAGGCACCCAGCCGAAGTTACCAATCGGCAAAAGATTGAGTAGCAATGCAGCTAGCAAGCTGAAGTAAATAAAGAGGCGATTAACCGGCCGCAGAATATAGCCACTTTGGAAGTCAATCATTGCATGCCCCTTGCACGAGTTTGACGACGACCTGGTGCCATTGCTCCAGGACCAGCAGAGCCAGATTTAGTGACGGCACTGGGCTTGGCGTCAAACTGAGGGTCGTACAGTATCGCCAATGCTTGGCGATAGCGGTTAACGGCTGCAGCAGGGACGCAAAAAACATTTGATGAATTCTTATCAACATTGCGCTCAATACGGCTGATAACAGCCACGGCAAAACCGGGAGGATAGACTCCGTCAATGCCAGAAGTGATCAGGACATCGCCAACCTCAAGATCGCTGGCAACAGGCAGGTATCGTAACTCTAGGGGGTTGCCGCGCCCTGCCCCGAATACTGCTGCGCGCAGACCATTACGAGCCACCTGAACAGGTACTGCAAAGTCGCGATCTTCAAGTAACGACACTTCTGCAGAGCGTTCATAAAGGCGCACAACCTGTCCTAAGATGCCGGCATCATTAGCAATCGGATTTCCTTGCTTAAGACCATCATGACTGCCGCGGTTGATGACAATGCGTTGTGAGATGGGATTAGGTGGGTTAAAAAGAATTTCTACTGGCAGAGTTTTAAATGGAATTTGTTTTTGTAAATCCATCAGTTGCCGCAGATTTTGATTCTCTACCAAGAGAAATTCTGTTTGATTGGCCAGCAAGGAGAGTTCTGCTTGACGAGCCCTCATTGCCTGATTTTCGATATCAAGAGTTCCGCGCGTCGTGAAATATTCTGTTGTAGCTTCGAATGCGTTACGAGGCATCAGCATGACATATTCAAGCGGTCGCAAAAGCCAGTTGACATTGTCGCGGATGGGGTTGAGAGTCTTGAAGCGAAAATCGATCAACATCAATGCGATGCTGATCGATAGACAGACAATCAGTTTGACTAAAGCAGGAACGCCTTGTCTGAAAAGAGGAGGAGCGCTATGTTGCAATGCCCTGGTCGACGTGTAGGTCGATTACTCTTGCGAGAATACTCCGCCCAACTTGTCCATGCGCTCTAGAGCAATACCGCAGCCACGAGCGACGCAAGTAAGGGGGTCTTCCGCCACATGAATGGGCAGCCCAGTTTCTTCCAGAAGCAAGCGATCTAGGTCGCGCAGCAATGCTCCACCGCCTGTCAGCATCATGCCGCGTTCGGCGATGTCAGAGGCTAGCTCAGGAGGAATTTGTTCAAGCGCCGCTTTTACGGCGGTCACGATTTGATTGAGTGGGTCGGTAAGTGCTTCGAGAATTTCATTGCTGGTTACGGTGAAGCTGCGAGGAATACCTTCTGAAAGATTGCGACCCTTCACTTCCATCTCTCGAACTTCAGTGCCAGGAAAAGCGGAGCCAATGGTTTTTTTAATCAGCTCAGCAGTTTGCTCGCCAATCAACATGCCAAAGTTACGACGAATGTAATTAGTAATGGCTTCGTCAAACTTATCGCCACCAACACGAACAGAGCCTTTGTAAACCATGCCACCAAGAGACATGACGCCAACCTCGGTTGTACCACCACCGATATCAACTACCATTGAACCTGCTGCTTCAGATACTGGCAAGCCAGCACCAATTGCTGCAGCCATGGGTTCTTCAATCAAAAATACTTGAGATGCTCCGGCGCCCAATGCGGACTCCCGAATTGCACGACGCTCAACTTGGGTAGAACCACAAGGAACGCAAATAATGATGCGTGGGCTTGGCTTTAAGAGCTTGCTTTCGTGCACCATTTTGATAAATTGCTTGAGCATTTGCTCGGTAATGGTGAAATCGGCAATCACGCCATCTTTCATCGGCCGAATGGCTTCAATATTCCCAGGAACGCGTCCTAACATGGCTTTTGCTTCTTTTCCGACCGCCAAAATGGTTTTTTTGCCACTTGGACCGCCTTCTGTGCGAATTGCCACAACAGAGGGCTCATCAAGCACAATACCCCGATCACGCATATAGATTAGGGTATTTGCGGTTCCTAGGTCGATGGCTAGGTCATTAGAAAAGTAGCTGCGGAAAAAACCAAACATGATGTAGTGGGAAAATAGTAAGTGTTAATAAATTTATATAGGAATGATACTCTAGCGCCCCATGAAACTTGATGATGTTCAGCGCATTGCGCACCTATCCAGGCTTGAGTTAAGCCAGGCAGAAGCCGAGGCAGTATTGCCTCAATTGCAGGCAGTTTTTTCTTTGGTGGAAGAGATGCAGGCTGTTGATACAAGCGGCCTTGAGCCTCTAGCTCACCCGATCCTCTTTTTGCGCGAGCTAGCGCAACCTTTAAGGGTTGACCAAGTGACTGAGGCTGATCACCGCTCGGAAAATATGCAGTCGGCACCAGCTTTACAGGATGGTTACTTTTTAGTCCCAAGGGTGATTGAATGAGTTGGCACAAAACCCCGATCACTTTAATGGCGAAAGCCTTAGCCGCAAAAGAGGTCTCTAGCACTGAGCTAACACAGTACTTTTTGGCCCGCATCGAGGCTGGAAAACACTGGAATGCTTATTTAGATGTGAATACTCACTTAAGTTTAGAGCAAGCATCTAAAGCAGACTCCTTAATTTCCTCTGGTAAGGCTGGTAAGTTGACTGGTATCCCGATTGCCCATAAAGATGTGTTTGTAACGAGGGGCTGGAAGTCAACGGCAGCATCCAAAATGCTTGAGGGCTATCTCAGTCCCTTTGATGCAACGGTAGTTGCTAACCTAGGAATGCCGAGCGCAGACAACCCCAATGGAGCTGGCATGGTTTGCTTGGGCAAGACCAATATGGATGAATTTGCAATGGGCTCATCTAGCGAGAATTCAGCCTATGGACCCGTTTTAAACCCTTGGAATTCTGAGTATGTTGCAGGTGGATCCTCTGGTGGCTCTGCTGCAGCTGTAGCAGCTGGCTTGGCCCCAATCGCAACGGGAACAGATACCGGCGGGTCAATCCGTCAGCCATCCGCCTTTTGTGGCTTGACTGGGATTAAACCTAGTTACGGCCGTGTCTCACGCTACGGAATGATCGCTTACGCCTCTTCCTTGGATCAGGCCGGCCCTATGGGTAAGACGGCTGAAGATTGTGCTTTATTACTAACGGCGATGTCTTCACATGATCCGCGCGACTCTACTTCTTTGGCTGATTCTGGAGAGGATTATGGCCGCTATCTCCATCAATCCTGGGGCGAAGGCAAGGCTAATCCTGCGAAACCTTTGCAAGGTTTGCGGGTTGGTTTGCCCAAAGAGTTTTTTGCTGAAGGTTTGGCAGAAGATGTTGCCAAGTCAGTCAATGCTGCAGCCAAGGCCTTGGAAAATTTAGGCGCCAGTCTAGTTGATGTGAGTTTGCCTAAAACCAAACTTTCTATTCCGGTGTATTACGTTTTAGCGCCAGCAGAGGCGTCTAGTAATTTGAGTCGCTTTGATGGCGTACGTTACGGCCATCGTGCCAATGAATATCGCGATCTAGGTGATATGTACCAGAAGTCACGTACTGAGGGTTTTGGTGCTGAAGTAAGGCGCCGTATTTTGATTGGCACTTATGTACTTTGTCATGGCTACTACGATGCCTACTATTTACAGGCGCAGAAGATTCGTCGCATCATTGCCGCTGATTTTCAGGCTGCGTTTAAGCAGTGTGATGTGATACTCGGGCCCGTGGCTCCTGATGTTGCTTGGCGTTTGGGTGAGAAATCAAAAGACCCTGTACAAATGTATTTAGAAGATATTTATACGCTTTCTACTAACTTAGCAGGCTTACCTGCTATGAGCGTGCCATGCGGATTTAATATAAACAATCTTCCAATTGGCATGCAATTGATCGGCAATTACTTTTCTGAGGCGCGCTTATTACAAGTGGCACATCAATATCAGCAAGCCAGTGATTGGCATTTGCGACAAGCTAGCGAGGTGGCATGATGCAATGGGAAGTGGTTATTGGTTTAGAAACCCATGCGCAATTGCAAACGCAATCGAAGATTTTTAGTGGTGCCAGCACCCGTTTTGGCGCCGAGCCCAATACACAAGCTTGCCCAGTGGATTTGGCTTTGCCTGGAGTCTTGCCAGTACTGAATCGTCAGGCGGTAGAGCATGCGATTCGTTTTGGCTTAGCGGTTGGGGCAAAGATTTCGCCAGCGAGCATTTTTGCGCGTAAGAATTATTTTTATCCAGACCTACCTAAGGGTTACCAGATTAGTCAGTTTGAGATCCCAGTTGTGATTGGCGGTCATCTTGAAATTCTGGTCGGCGATGAGGTCAAAGTAGTTGAGTTAACTCGCGCGCACATGGAAGAAGATGCTGGCAAGTCGGTTCATGAGGAAGGTTTTATTGGCCCTCATGGAGAAGTATCGAGTGGTATTGATTTAAATCGTGCTGGTACGCCATTGCTGGAAATCGTTACCGAGCCTGTTATGCGTAGTGCGGCGGAGGCTGTGGCTTATGCAAAAGCATTGCATGGACTAGTCGTTTGGTTGGGTGTTTGCGACGGCAATATGCAAGAAGGATCTTTCCGTTGTGATGCCAACGTTTCTGTGCGCCCCAAAGGTCAGGCTGAATTTGGCACGCGTTGTGAGATTAAAAATTTGAACTCATTCCGTTTTTTGGAAGAGGCAATTCAGTATGAAGTGCGTCGCCAAATTGAGTTGATTGAAGATGGCGGTACCGTTGTGCAGGAAACGCGTCTGTATGATCCGGACCGCCAAGAAACGCGTAGCATGCGCAGTAAAGAAGACGCCAACGACTACCGTTATTTTCCAGATCCAGATTTGCTACCTGTGATTATTGATGACGCATGGATAGCTCAGGTACGCAGCAAGATGCCCACCTTGCCAGCGCAATTGCGAAAGCAGTGGCAAGATGACTTTGGTCTGAGTGCTTACGACGCCCAGTTACTAACGCAAGATCGCGATACTGCCAAAGTCTTTGAAGACTTGTTGACGCTTGTGGGTAAGCCCTTGGCAAAGGCTGCTGCCAACTTGATCGCAGGAGAATTTGCTTCAGCAGTCAATCGAGTAGGAATGGCCGTAGCCGACGCCCCCTTAAAAGCCGAGCATTTGGCGCCATTATTAACCCGGACTGCAGATGGCACGATCTCCAACAAAATTGCTAAAGATATTTTTGCCATGCTGTGGGAAGAAGCTCTGTCAGGAAAGACCATTAGCACCGTTGATCACATCATTGATGCCAAAGGACTAAAGCAGATTAGCGATAGCGGGGAGTTAGAGGCTATGATTGATCAGGTGTTGGCGGCCAATGAAAAGTCTGTTGAAGAGTTCCGCTCTGGCAAAGAAAAAGCCTTTAACGCGTTGGTTGGTCAAATTATGAAGGCCTCACAAGGCAAAGCGAATCCTGGTCAAGTGAATGAATTGCTCCGCAAAAAACTTGGCTAAATCAACCAATGCAAACGAATGACAAAGAAAGAAATTGATGAGCGCAATTGATCCAAAACAGGAAGAGCAAGAAGAGTTAGTGGCCGAGTGGTTGCGCGCAACCCCGGGCTTTTTTGAGCGTTACGCCAGTCTTTTAAATGAGATTCGCTTGAAGCATCCACACGAGGATCGTGCGATCTCACTCCAAGAGCGTCAAATGACTATTTTGCGCTCACAAAATCAAGAGCTCAATCGTCGCTTGAATGAGATGCTTCATTTTGGTAGTCGTAACGATAAAACACAGCAAGGTTTGGTTGCATGGTTATTACGTTTGATGAGTGCCAACACGAAAGCGGATGTAGAAGCTGCCGTTACTACGGGTTTAGCAGAAGTGTTTGAGGTAGATGCCGCACATATTTTGCCCCCAAACAATGCTTTCGGCCCTTGGATTGACACTCCTCTCTGTGGATCTGCGAGAGAGTTAGCAGCGGCTAGCGTTGATCTATTGGCAACGGCAATCAAGATCGATACAGAATGGCAAAGTATGGTGGCAGTTGGTCTACCCTTAGGAAAAAGCGGTAAAGCTGCCAAACAAGCTCCAGCCGTGTTGTTGTTGGCAAGCAAGGATGAGTCTCGTTTTACTGCTGATATGGGTGCATTCTATTTGCGCCAAATTGCTGAATTAACTGCTGCAGCTTTGGATCGTGTCCAAGCCTATGAAGCCGCAGTCGACTGAACTGCATCCCCTTGTGCAGGAATACCTGCATGAGCTACATGTGTTGCGTCAACTATCTGCGCATACGCTCAAAGCGTATCGTATGGATTTAACCGAGTTACAAAATTTTGCTACTGCCGATTCCGTTGAGTTATTAAAGGTCAGCAATAGTCATGTGCGTCGCTGGGCTGGAAGATGGCATGCAAAGGGCAAGTCCTCCAGAACGATTGCAAGAGGATTGTCCGCTTGGCGTGGCTGGTATGACTGGATTACTGAAAAAGGCGCGCGTCGAGATGCTTTGTCTGGCAGCGTGAGGACTACATTGAGCGCCAATCCAGTAGATGATGTCAAAGCCCCTAAACGATTGAAATCTTTACCTAAAGCCCTCTCAGTCGAGCAGGCTTTAGCACTTGTTCATCAGGTATTACGCGAGGCACAAGAAAAGCGAGATCTCGAGTCGATTCGTGATGCGGCCATTGTGGATTTGCTCTACTCCTCCGGATTGCGTCTTTCAGAGCTCTTAGGGATTGATGTCATGCAAAGCAAAGACCGCCAATACGAGTCCGCGGGATGGCTTGATTGGGATGCCGCTGAGGTGACGGTTTTGGGTAAAGGGGGTAAGCGTCGCTCTGTGCCGGTGGGCGTCCCAGCCATGCAGGCTTTGCAGACCTGGCGAGAATTGCGTGATAGCGCCGAGTATGCCCAGCAATCCCCTGCATTATTTATCTCTGCGACCGGTGCACGCTTGTCACCTAGAACGGTTCAGGCGCGTTTACGTACCCTAGCCATGCGTGCCGGCCTGCCAACCCATGTTCATCCCCATATGATGCGCCACAGTTTTGCAAGTCACGTATTGCAATCTTCCCAGGACCTACGTGCCGTGCAGGAGATGTTGGGGCATGCCAGCATCGCCAGCACCCAAATTTACACTTCTCTGGATTTTCAGCACCTAGCGCAGGCCTATGACAAAGCGCATCCGCGAGCAAAGGCTGGTAAAGGTTGAATAACTCGGTAAGATACAAGGTTTCCCCGTTGGGGATGATCTATTCCTAGAATTTAAATGGAGCCATGATGGCATTAATACCAGTAACGATTCTCACAGGTTTTTTGGGGAGCGGTAAAACGACTCTGTTGAAACACATCCTGACTGAGCAGCATGGCAAGAAAATTGCCGTGATCGAAAATGAGTTTGGCGAAGAGAATATCGATAACGATATTTTGGTTCAGGACAGTGAAGAGAATATTGTGCAGATGAGTAATGGTTGTATTTGCTGCACGATTCGTGGGGACCTAGTCGATGCCCTGAACGCGCTTTGGGAGCAGCGTAAAGAAAAGAAGATTAGCTTTGATCGGGTGGTCATTGAGACCACTGGGGTTGCTAATCCAGGCCCTGTAGCCCAAACCTTTTTTATGGATGACGATGTAGCTGATCACTATGTTTTGGATGCTGTGGTGACTCTCGTAGACGCTAAGCATGGCCAGCATCAGCTTACCGAACATGAAGAAGCCCAGCGTCAAGTCGGTTTTGCAGATCAAATTTTTATTACCAAGACTGACCTAGTAAGCCCTGCCGACGTGGAGGCATTGCGTGCCCGCCTGATGCATATGAACCCCAGAGCGCCCATTACCGGGATTTCTAAAGGGGTAGTGCCATTGGAGGCGGTTTTGGACCTCAAGGGCTTTAATTTGAATGCTAAGTTGGATATTGACCCCCATTTCTTGGGGCAAGATGACCATGATCACAGCAATTGCGGTCATGACCATAGCCACGATCACCACGGCCATGACCATCATCATGACCATGCAGGACACACAGACCGGATCCAATCCTTTGTTTTTCGTAGTGATAAACCCTTTGATCATCAAAAATTGGAAGACTTCTTGGGGGGCATTTTGGAGGTATTTGGGGAGAAGATGCTGCGCTATAAGGGTGTCCTCTATGTGAAGGGAAGTAACCGAAAAGTGGTATTGCAGGGGGTTCACCAGATGATGGGTAGTGATTTGGCTGGTTTATGGGGGGTTGAGCCCAAGCAGACCCGGATGGTATTTATCGGCATTGATTTACCCAAGGACACCCTAATGGCTGGGCTCGAGGGGTGTTTAGCTTAGGCAGGTTCGGATACAATCTGCCGCCACGGTCAATATTGATAAAAGGTCGTAAAACTTTGGCAGAATGAGGCAATAATGCTTCAAATCCTCGGAAAGAATGAAATGACGGTAAAAACAGCAACAAAAACTGCAGCAGCTCCAAAAGCAACAAAAGCTGCAAGTAGCAAGGCTCCCAAGGGCGCACCCTTGACTGAATCTGAATTGCTCAAAATGTCCGATAAGGACTATATGAATGCAGCCCAGTTGGATTTTTTCCGCCAAAAATTATTGACCCTTAAAGAAGACATCCTGAAGAATGCTTCTGAGACCACTGAGCATCTTCGCGAAAATATTTTGGTTCCTGATCCAGCTGATCGTGCAACGATTGAGGAAGAGCATGCGCTTGAACTACGCACACGCGATCGTGAGCGCAAACTTTTGAAAAAAGTGGAACAAGCTTTAACGCGCATCGAGACTGCTGATTACGGTTGGTGTGAAGAGACGGGCGAGCCAATCGGCTTATCCCGCTTGATTGCTAGACCCACTGCAAATTTATCGCTTGAAGCCCAAGAGCGCCGTGAACTGCGGCAAAAATTATTTGGTGAATAACTCTGAATACTGTAGCCGCAATGACTAAGTCTTTACCTTCTCTCGCTGATATTCCTCCCTTACTGAAGGCGGAAATTTTGGCCGAGGCTTTGCCTTACATTCGCCAGTATCACGGCAAGACGATTGTGATTAAGTACGGTGGAAATGCCATGGTCGAAGAGCGTTTGAAGGAGAGTTTTGCGCGCGATGTGATTTTGCTCAAACTGGTAGGCATGAACCCTGTTGTAGTTCATGGCGGCGGCCCACAAATTGATGAAGCTCTGAAGAAGATTGGCAAGACCGGTACATTTATTCAGGGGATGCGCGTTACCGACGAAGAAACCATGGAAGTTGTGGAATGGGTTCTTGGCGGTGAAGTGCAGCAGGATATCGTGATGTTGATTAATCATTTTGGCGGTCAAGCAGTAGGTTTGACTGGTAAAGATGGTGGCTTGATTCATGCAAAGAAAATGTTAATTCCTGATGAGAAAAAACCAGGAGAAAAAATTGATATTGGTTTTGTCGGTGAGATTGAGGCCATTAATCCTGCGGTGGTGAAAGCCTTGCAAGATGATGCTTTTATCCCTGTTATTTCTCCGATTGGATTTAGCGCTCAAGGCCAGGCTTACAACATCAACGCAGACTTAGTTGCAGGCAAGATGGCTGAAATTCTGCATGCTGAGAAATTGGTCATGATGACTAATATTCCTGGTGTAATGGACAAAAGCGGCAATCTCCTGACTGATTTGACCGCACGAGAAATCGATGACTTATTCGCAGATGGAACCATTTCTGGCGGAATGTTGCCAAAGATTTCATCAGCCTTAGACGCTGCTAAGAGTGGCGTTAATTCGGTTCACATTATCGATGGGCGCATTGAGCACTCATTATTGTTAGAGATTCTGACGGAGCAAGCTTTCGGAACGATGATTCGTTCTCGATAGGCTATAGACAAGAGATATGATCATGCGTGATTCTTTAGAGCCGTCAGAGATCGAAACCATTAATGGAGAGGCTGGCAAGGTACGCAAGCGTCCCCGCCCCGGTGAGCGTCGTTTACAGATTTTGCAAGTGCTTGCTGAGATGTTGCAACACCCTAAGGGTGAGCGCGTTACCACTGCGGCATTAGCTGCCCAAATTCAAGTTTCTGAAGCTGCTCTATACCGTCACTTTGCCAGCAAAGCGCAAATGTTTGAGGGCTTGATTGCCTTTATTGAGCAAACCGTTTTTGGTTTGATAAACCAGATCAATCAAAAAGAAGAGTCTGGGCTTGCACAAGCACGCGGTATTTTGCAGATGCTACTTTTCTTCGCAGAAAAAAATCCTGGTATGACCCGCGTATTGTTGGGCGATGCGTTATTGCAAGAAGATGATCGCTTGCAGGAGCGAATTACTCAAGTCTTAGATCGTGTCGAGGCTTCTTTAAAGCAGGCTTTGCGGATTGCCCAAACTCAAGGCGGTACATGGGCACAGATAGGGCAAGAGGAAGTTAGCATTCGGGCGGCGATGTTGATGAGTTTTGTTTTGGGTCGCTGGCATCGTTTTGCACGCAGTGGTTTTAAGAAGTTACCCACGGATGCATCTGATATTAGCCTTCGCATTCTTCTCTCCGAATGAGCGAGCTACACCTCTCTAGAAATACTATCCACTTTGCCGAGCCCTTGCCTTTGCAGAGTGGCGCCATGTTATCGGGCTATGACTTAGTCATTGAAACTTACGGCAAGTTAAACGCTGATAAAAGTAATGCCGTTCTGATTTGTCATGCCTTAAATGCTTCTCATCATGTTGCGGGACCTGCCCCAGAAGATGCTGAAGACATTGGCTGGTGGGATAGTATGATTGGCCCTGGCAAGCCAGTTGATACCGACCATTTTTTCGTGATTGGTGTGAATAATTTAGGTTCTTGTTTTGGGTCTACTGGGCCGATGAGTATCAATCCAGCAACTAGCAAGCCTTACGGCGCAGATTTTCCCGTAGTGACCGTGGAAGATTGGGTGAACACCCAAGCACGCCTAGCTGATAAGCTGGGTATTCGAAAGTTTGCTGCGGTGATGGGGGGTAGCCTTGGTGGTATGCAGGCGATGGCCTGGTCAATTCAGTTTCCTAAGCGCCTAGATCACTGTGTGGTAATTGCTTCGACCCCCAAATTGAGTGCCCAGAATATTGCGTTTAACGAAGTTGCTCGTAATGCCATCCTGTCCGACCCTGATTTTCATGGGGGGAACTACTATGAGTTTGATGTAGTGCCTAAGCGCGGATTGAGATTGGCGCGTATGGTCGGTCATATCACCTATTTGTCGGATGATGACATGGCTGAAAAATTTGGCCGTGAATTACAACGACCCAATGGTGAGTCAAACGATTATCGTTTTAGCTTTGACGTCGAGTTTGAAGTGGAAAGTTACTTACGCCATCAGGGTGATAAGTTTTCCACTTATTTTGACGCCAACACCTATCTGTTGATTACTCGTGCTTTAGATTACTTTGATCCTTCACGTCGTTATGAAGGTAGCTTGAATCGGGCGCTAGCAGAAGTGCAGGCTAAGTTTTTGGTCGTCAGTTTTTCAACCGATTGGCGCTTCCCGCCAAATCGTAGTCGCGAAATTGTGGAGTCTTTACTGAGTAATAAGAGTGAAGTCAGTTACGCGGAGATTGATGCTCCCCATGGACACGATGCTTTTTTGTTAGATGACCCGCGTTATCACAACCTCATTCGTGCTTACTTTGGAACAATGCGTGAGGCCCTTAAATGAAGCGCGCAGACTTTGTAGCCATCTCTAAATGGATAGAGCCTAATAGCCAGGTCTTGGATCTGGGTTGTGGGGATGGTAGCTTTTTAGAGTTTTTGCAAAAACAAAAACCGGTGCATGCCTATGGTGTTGAAATTGATGATGCGCGCGTGCTGTCCTGCGTTCAAAAAAGTTTAAATGTGATTCAGCAAAATCTCGAGGGAGGCCTAGCCTTATTTGAGAACAATAGTTTTGACACGGTTGTTTTGTCTCAAACCTTGCAAACCATTCATCAAACTGAAAAGATTTTGCGTGAGGTGGTTCGGGTTGGCAAGGAATCAGTGGTCTCTTTTCCAAACTTTGGTCATTGGTCACATCGCTTGGCAGTGGGATTTGGTCATATGCCGGTGTCTAAGAGTCTTCCCTATCAGTGGTACAACACGCCGAATGTGCGCGTACTGACAGTGGCTGATTTTGAAAGGCTGGCTTCCAGTCTGGGATTAAAGATCGTTGATCGTTGCATCTTGCACGAAGGTCGCGAGGTTACTTTATTGCCAAATCTATTTGGTAGCCTTGCTTTATTCCGCGTTCGTCGTGCATAAGCCTACTGGGCATGAGCGACAACACTTCAACACCTAAAACCCCGAGCAATACCAAGGCTTTAGTAGCTTGCGCCTTCTTGGGCTTTACTAGCGGGCTTCCTTTATTCATTCTATACAACTTACTATCGGCATGGTTGAGATCAGAAGGCGTTGATTTAAAGGCGATTGGTTTATTCGCTTTGGTAGGTTTTCCCTATACCTGGAAATTTTTATGGTCACCTTTTTTGGATCGTTATCCGATTCCACTCTTGGGAAGACGTCGTGGCTGGATGCTCATTACACAAGTGATCACGATGGCAGCAGTCATGGTGATGGGTTGTTTTAATCCCGTAACGGATATTTGGATTGTCGTATGGCTTGCAGCCATCATTGCTTTTTTCTCAGCAAGCCAAGATATTGTGATTGATGCCTATCGCCGAGAGTGGCTTGCAGATTCACAATTAGGTTCTGGTACCGCAGTGTTTGTAAATGCCTATAAGTTGTCGACATTGGTACCAGGATCACTTTCACTCATCCTGTCAGACTTTATGCCATGGTCAACAGTTTTTATGATCACGGGCGCATTTATTTCGGTTGGCATTTTGACAACACTCCTGCTTCCCGAGCCTTCTTTGCGCGGCACGCCACCGCAAACATTGCGTGCTGCAGTGATTGAGCCATTCAAGGAATTTATTCATCGGCGTGGCTGGAAATTTGCGCTGCTTATTTTGGCTTTTATATTTCTATATAAGCTCGGGGACTCGATGGCAACTGCTTTAGCTACGCCTTTTTATATGGATCTTGGCTTTACTCGTACTCAGATTGGCTTAGTTGCTAAGAATGCAGGCTTGTGGGCAAGCTTAGGCGGGGGCTTACTGGGTGCTTATTGGCTACAGAAGATGACTATTGCGCGTGGACTGTGGATTTTTGGGGTATTGCAAGCGGTAGCAATTTTAGGTTTTGCTATCTTGGCTAAGGTTGGACTGAGTCCTTGGGTATTGGCATGGGTGATTGGTTTTGAAGCCTTTGCAGTTGGTTTGGGCACCGCAGCTTTCACCGCCTATATTGCTCAGACAACAGATCCTCGGTACACAGCAACCCAATTTGCCTTATTCACGAGTCTTGCTGCAGTGCCTCGTACATTTATTAATGCCATAACGGGTTATATCGTTGAGGCGCTCGGCTGGTTTGATTTCTTCATACTGTGTTTTGTCCTCGCTATTCCAGGCATGCTCTTATTGATGAAAATTGCGCCTTGGAATGAAACTGCAGAGACTGATATCTCCAGTGAACTTAAGTAGACCAGTCATAGTCGATGATTAAGGGCGCGTGGTCTGAAAAGCGTTCATCTTTATAAACAGAGGTCTTCTTGGCGCTAGCGGCAATTCCGGGGGTGGCGATCTGATAGTCAATACGCCAACCCACATTCTTGGCATAGGCTTGGCCACGATTGCTCCACCAGGTATAGCAGCCCTCTCCAGCCTCAGGCTCAATTGACCTGTAGACGTCTACATACCCGATTTCATTAAAGAGTTGCGTGAGCCAAGCGCGCTCTTCGGGTAAAAATCCGGAGTTCTTGACATTGCCTTTCCAGTTTTTGAGATCGATCTCATGGTGAGCAATATTGACGTCGCCGCAAAGAACGATTTCTCCACCGGATTTTTTGAGTGCAATAAGATGGGGTAAGAAACTATCGAGATAGCGGTACTTGGCTTCTTGCCGTTCTGGGGAGCTAGACCCAGAGGGCATATAGACTGAGATTACAGAGAGCTGTTTGAAGCGAACCTCTACATATCGACCCTCAGCATCAAACTCTTCATTGCCATAGCCATAGAGCACATTATCTGGCTTGTGGGGTGTATAGATACCGCAGCCACTGTAGCCTTTTTTCTCAGCATGATGAAAGTAACCATGTAGGCCATCTGGATTAAGAATCTCATCCTCTAAGTCATCGCGCTGGGCCTTGAGCTCTTGCATGCAAATAAAGTCAGCTTTTTGACTGACAGCCCATGGCAGAAAGCCTTTTTTGACTGCGGAACGGATACCGTTGAGATTGGCTGAAATGATGCGTAACATGTAGTCCTATGAGCTCTGAAAATTCTAATCAAGTTAACTTTATTCGTTTTGCCCTTGAGGCAAAGGTTTTGTCGTTCGGGGAGTTTAAAACCAAAGCAGGCAGACTTTCCCCTTATTTTTTCAATGCGGGTGGTTTTAATGATGGGGCACGCTTAAGCGCCTTGGGTCGTTATTACGCCAAAGCCTTGCAAGAGTCGAAAATTGGGTTTGACATGCTGTATGGCCCGGCCTATAAGGGCATTACTTTGGCTGCTGCTACAGCAATTGCTTTGGCTGATGGAGGTCGTAATGTGCCTTATGCCTACAACCGTAAAGAAGCCAAAGATCACGGTGAGGGTGGCACACTGGTTGGTGCTCCGGTCAAAGGTAGGGTGGTGATCATCGATGACGTGATTTCTGCTGGAACGTCAGTGCGGGAGTCGGTTGAGCTCATTCGCAAAGCTGGAGCAGAGCCGGCTGCGGTGTTGATTGCCTTGGATCGCATGGAGAGGTCGGGCACCGCGGTTGAGATTGGCGATCAATCAGCAGTGCAAGCAGTTGAAAAAGAGTTTGGTTTACCGGTGATCGCGATTGCAAATCTGGCTGACCTAATGGCTTTTTTAACGGCATCTAGCGCTACCGAGCTAACGCATTATTTGCCAGCAGTAAAAGCCTACCGCGAAAAATACGGGATCTAGGCTAGGCGCCTTAGATCTCTGTTTCACCTTCAAACACGGTAGTGGCTGGTCCGGTCATGATGACGGATTGAGCGACATCATTGACGATGCCACCCCAGGCGATGTGTAACTCCCCTCCGCGTGTACGCACTTTGACGGGAGTATCCAACATGCCGCGACGAATACCTGAAACAACTGCAGCGCAAGCACCAGTTCCGCATGCAAGGGTTTCCCCAGCGCCACGCTCAAAGACCCGGAGTTTGATTTCATGTCGATTGAGGATTTGCATATAACCTGCATTTACGCCCTTTGGAAAGGCGGGATGCTTTTCAATGAGGGGTCCTTCTGTTGTGACTGGGGCGCTACTCAAATCACCCACCACTTGAACTGCGTGTGGGTTACCCATCGATAGCACCCCGATCCAATCGTCATGTGCGCCAGGATTTTTGCTAATCGGTAACGCATAGAGCATTTCATGAAATTCTTGTTTGCTTGCTAAGCCATCTGCCTTGAAGGGGATTTGCGAGTGCTCAAAAATAGGCGCACCCATGTCGACCTCAATCTGCCCATCGGGATGGGACCTCAATGTCAGAACCATATGGGCAACTTCAACACGTAAAGGATTCTTAGTGGAGAGACCTTGATCTAATACAAAGCGTACAAAGCAGCGCGAACCATTACCACACTGCTCTACTTCTCCACCATCAGCATTAAAAATCCGGTACCGAAAATCGGCATCCGGACGCCTTGCTTTTTCAACTAAGAGAATTTGATCTGCGCCAATACCAAATTGACGATGAGCTAGCTTTTGCCATTGCTCACGAGTAATACCACCCAGGTCTTGATTAATGCCATTGAGCACAATGAAGTCATTGCCAGCACCATGCATTTTAGTAAAGCGAAGTTTGCGTACTGATGTGCTCAAAAGCTTTCCTATGTGAAATGAATGTTACAAATTAATATAAGCTTGGCTCGCCAGGCGGCCTATGTTTAAAGCGTTTGTGTACCCAATAGTACTCTGCCGGTCTTTCGCGAACAAGTACTTCGATGTATTGGTTTAGCTTGGCAGTATCTGCCTCAACATTATCACTGGGAAAATTCGGCAAGGGTTCGCCAATCTTGCAGGTATAGCCTCTGCCATCTTGATTAAGGGTGGTAGTCATGAAGCAGACTTCTGCTCCACTTAGTCTTGCTAGGCGCGAGACCGAAGTAATAGTATTGGTTTGGATACCAAAGAAGGGCACAAAAATAGAGTCTCTTGGGCCAAGGTCAATATCGGGAGCAATGAAAATAAAGTTCCCCGTTTGGATTTCTCGAATGAGGTCACGCAAACGGCTTTGTCTTTCAATGGACTTTCCGCCAAAACGATTTCTCCATTCAATCATTTTTTGATTAAAGAAGGGGTTCTTCATGTTTTGGTAAAGTCCAGCACCCCTGGGCCAGAGATGCTGGCTTGCCAGAACAGAGAGCGCCATGAAGCCGCCTTCAAGCCCGACAAAATGAGGATTGATTAATAGGCGTGGTTTGCGATCTCCCAAAGTAATGGCAGATTGAATGGTCACGATATCGGTAATCTGTTTGCCACTGCCGAGCCAAATGCGACTTCTTTCAATGACGCTGCGCCCAAATAATTTCCAGTGCTCAAGTGCTAGTGCATCTAATTGCCGTTCGGAAAGATTTGGAAAACACAAACGTAAATTGGTTTTAACAACTTTTGCGCGTTCGTTAGGAATGTGCGCAGCAATCCATCCAAGGGTATAGCCAACGTAAATTGTTAGCTTATAAGGTAGATAAGCAAAAAGGCGCAGCAGGTTCAGCGCTAGAAAGTTGAAGAGGTTTTGTAACCAAGTCATCTTGAGAAACCGCTTATGTATTGCTTGGCGGCAGTTCTGCACCGGTTGGATGCTTGTAGCGGTTATAGGCCCAAATAAACTGCTCGGGAGCTTTCAGAATAGCCTGTTCTAGAGCCTGATTCAGCTCGCTGGCCGCAAGCAATGAATCCGCTGAAAGTGGCTCAAGTCGAGTTGCCTGCATGAGCCAGCCCTGACCGAGCGATTTTCGTTTAGCGGTAAACATGACAACGGGAGTGTTATTGCGGTTCGCTAATCTTGCAGGTAGTGGTGTGGTGTATGCGGGCCGCCCAAAGAAGGGGACCCAAACGCCTTCGCCACCACTAGGCACTTGATCTGGAAGAATGCCAATCGCCTCACCACGTGTGAGTGCGCGCGTCATTTGGCGCACACCATTTAAATTGGTTGGTACAAACTGCATATTGGGATAGGCTCTTCCTGCTTCTACAAGCTCGTTTAGCCATGCTTGTCGAGAGGGGCGATACAGAATCGTTGCTGGAAAATGCTGTGCCAATACGCGCGGAATGATTTCAAAGCCACCCAAGTGGGGGGTTAGCATGACTAAGCCATGCCCTTCATCAATGGCTGCCTTAACAAGATCCCAATCTCGCACTTCAACCAG
This sequence comes from Burkholderiaceae bacterium, assembly GCA_947447945.1. Lineage (GTDB taxonomy): Bacteria > Pseudomonadota > Gammaproteobacteria > Burkholderiales > Burkholderiaceae > Polynucleobacter. The sequence goes on along the minus strand of CANFLR010000003.1, from coordinate 45,542 downwards.
TTTGAGGGCTTTTTGAGGATTTTTCCAGATCCACAGACTATCCGAGAAAAGCTTTCCAGACTCTGCAGCAGCAGCCCATGGAGTAAAGGGGAGCTGTTGGCTCATAACAACTGCCTGATATTGGTTGCGAAATAAAGTGCGATATTGAACCGAGCCAAGGTAGGCCAATAGGCCTAAAAAAGCCCCAATGCATTGCACCACTGCAAGAGGGAGCATGGCAATCGCATTCAGGCTGAGCTGGAGTAGTTGTTTTTGCACCCTTCAATGATATTCAATGCAGCCGGTAGCGACAAATTTAAGTGGCGACTTGATCAATTTGCACTTTTTCAGATAAAATCAATCTATCGCCGAGTTAAGACAACTTGCAGGGCGATTCAAAAATTCTGCTAAAGCGTCGCCGTTGTAGTTCCTGGCACGTCGAGTTGTCCCACAGATCGTGTTAATTTTTAAAGGAATATGCAATGGCAAATGATTACTTCTTTACCTCAGAGTCTGTTTCTGAAGGTCACCCCGATAAAGTTTCAGATCAGATCTCTGATGCAGTTTTGGATGCCATCTTGGCCCAAGACCCAACGGCACGCGTCGGCGCGGAAACTTTGTGTAATACCGGCTTGGTGGTATTGGCTGGTGAGATCACCACAAATGCAAACGTCGATTACATTCAGGTAGCCCGCAATACTTTGCGTGAAATTGGCTACGACAATACTGCCTATGGTATTGATTACAAGGGCTGTGCAGTATTGGTTGCCTATGACAAGCAAAGTCCCGATATTGCCCAAGGCGTTAATCATGCGCACGATGATGAATTAGAGCTGGGTGCTGGTGACCAAGGTCTAATGTTTGGTTACGCTTGTGATGAGACGGCCGAACTAATGCCATTGCCAATTCACTTGTCCCATCGCTTGGTAGAGCGCCAGTCTCAGCTTAGACGTGATGGCCGTTTAAGCTGGTTGCGCCCTGATGCCAAGTCTCAAGTTACCCTGCGTTACGTAGATGGTAAGCCTGATGCGATTGATACCGTAGTGCTATCCACTCAACATGATGAAGATATTTCTCTCGAAAAATTGCGTGAAGCAGTAATTGAAGAAATTATTAAGCCAGTGTTGCCAAAGCACTTGGTTAAAGGCGCAATCAATTATTTAGTAAACCCAACCGGTCGATTTGTCATTGGCGGCCCACAAGGTGATTGCGGCTTAACTGGTCGGAAAATCGTGGTGGATACCTACGGCGGCTCTGCCCCTCACGGTGGCGGTGCGTTCTCGGGTAAGGATCCCTCTAAAGTTGACCGCTCCGCTGCATATGCTGCGCGCTATGTTGCCAAGAATGTCGTGGCCGCAGGTTTGGCTACGAAATGCTTGGTCCAGGTGTCATATGCAATTGGTGTGGCCAAGCCAACATCAGTTATGGTGAGCACCTATGGAACCGGTAAGATTTCTGATGAAAAGATTTCCCAATTGGTTTCTGAGCATTTTGATCTTCGTCCAAAGGGCATCATTAAGACCTTGAACCTATTGCGCCCAATCTATCGTAAGACGGCGGCTTATGGCCACTTTGGTCGTGAAGAGCCAGAATTTACCTGGGAACAGTGTGATAAAGCGCCTGCTTTACGTGCGGCAGCAGGCCTGTAAGCAGTAAATAAGCAGAATGTAGTTGTATTGAAGCGAAATATGGCGAAATTGATTACAATTTCCCCATACCTTCAAGGAGCGTTGCAAGGAATGCTGAGAACCAGTATTTCCCCAGGCTTGAAGGGAGCGAGCTCTTAAACGGGGTTTACTAATTGCAACTGCGCTCGCTAACCCATGATTCAATGGCTAGCGAGTATCTACTCCAGCATTGGATCGTATTTAGCTGGAGCATTCATGAATACCGTTTCTGATTTCAACTTACAAGACTTTGTAGCAAGCCACTGTGCGATTGCTGACATTTCTTTGGCCGATTTTGGCCGCAAAGAAATTGCCATTGCCGAAACCGAGATGCCAGGTCTCATCGCCATTCGTGATGAGTTTGCTGCAGGGCAGCCACTGCGAGGCGCACGCATTACTGGTTCTTTGCATATGACCATTCAAACTGCGGTGTTGATTGAGACACTAGAAGCGCTTGGGGCAGAAGTGCAATGGGCCTCTTGCAATATTTTCTCCACTCAAGATCATGCTGCTGCTGCAATTGCTGCGAATGGCACACCTGTATACGCAATTAAGGGTGAGACTCTTGAGCAATACTGGGACTTTACACATCGTATTTTTGAGTGGGCTGATGGCGGCTTTACTAATATGATTTTGGATGACGGTGGAGATGCTACTTTGTTATTGCACCTTGGTGCACGCGCCCAAAAAGATCAAGCTTGCTTAAATCACCCGACCAGCGAAGAAGAAACAATTTTATTTTCTGCCATTAAGAAAAAATTAGCACAAGATCCAACGTGGTACTCAACTCGTTTAGAAAAAGTCAAAGGCGTTACTGAAGAAACCACTACAGGTGTTCACCGCTTGTATCAAATGTTTGCTAAGGGCGACTTGAAGTTCCCAGCGATTAACGTCAATGATTCTGTTACTAAGAGTAAGTTTGACAACCTGTATGGTTGCCGTGAATCTTTAGTGGACGCAATTAAGCGCGCTACCGATGTGATGGTTGCTGGTAAGGTTGCAGTCGTGTGTGGTTACGGCGATGTGGGTAAAGGTTCTGCACAAGCATTGCGTGCTTTATCAGCTCAAGTTTGGGTTACTGAGGTAGATCCAATTTGTGCTTTACAGGCTGCGATGGAAGGTTATCGTGTTGTCACCATGGATTACGCTGCTGATAAGGCTGATATCTTTGTTTCAGCAACAGGCAACTACCATGTGATCACTCATGACCATATGGTGAAGATGAAAAATCAAGCGATCGTTTGTAATATCGGCCACTTTGACAATGAGATTGATGTTGCAGGGATTGAAAAATACCGGTGGGAAGAAATTAAGCCTCAAGTTGACCATGTGATTTTCCCAGCTGCGAATGGTAATCCTGAAAAGCGCATCATCATTTTGGCTAAGGGACGTTTAGTGAATTTAGGTTGCGGTACAGGTCATCCATCCTATGTGATGAGCTCCTCCTTTGCAAACCAAGTGATCGCGCAAATTGAGTTGTGGAATGCCGTTGGCACAAACAAATACCCAATTGGTGTATACACTTTGCCTAAACATTTAGATGAGAAGGTTGCTCGTTTACAGCTCAAAACGCTCAATGCAGAGTTAACCGTATTGTCTGATCAACAAGCTGCATATATTGGCGTAACGAAGGAAGGCCCTTATAAGGCTGACCACTATCGTTATTAATCCAATTACTTCAAGATACCTAGGCCCAAAATCATGGAACTCAGCGTCGAATTCTTTCCTCCCAAAACACCTGAAGGTGAGAATAAGCTGCAGCTAGTGCGTGAGCGCTTGAGTGAATCACTCAAGCCCGCATTTTTTTCCGTGACTTTTGGTGCCGGTGGTTCGACGCAGTCTGGTACATTGAAGGTGGTTAGTGATATCCATGCTGCGGGCTCAGCTGTGGCCCCGCACTTGTCTTGTGTTGGCAGTTCGCGCGAAAGTGTGCGTGAGATGCTTAAGCAATATCAGGCCTTGGGGGTTAAGCGTATCGTAGCCTTGCGCGGCGATTTACCATCAGGCATGGGTCAGTATGGCGAGTTTCATCATGCTAACGAGTTAGTGGAATTTATCCGCACAGAGACGGGTGATTGGTTCCACATAGATGTAGCTGCATATCCAGAAACACATCCACAAGCCAAGTCGCCTGCGAGTGATATTGATTTTTTTGTGCAAAAGATGAAAGCCGGTGCTAACTCTGCAGTTACTCAATATTTTTACAACAGCGATGCTTATTTCCGCTTTGTTGATGAGGCTTATGATTTGGGCGTAACCCAGCCCATCATTGCCGGTATCATGCCGATTACTAACAGTAGCCAATTGTTGCGTTTCTCAGATGCCTGTGGTGCAGAGATTCCACGTTGGATTCGTTTGCGCTTACAGTCTTACGGAGACGACATTGCTTCGATCCGCGCTTTTGGAGAAGAGGTTGTTACAGATTTATGTGACCAGCTCTTAACAGCAGGAGCTCCAGGTTTACATTTCTATTCCTTGAATCATGCCGATGCTGTATTAGCTATTTCAGATAATCTAGGTTTGGCTAAATAATCTATTTTTTAAGACCCGATTCTGTCAGCATAAAATCTAAGGGCTCATCGTGTACTTGAGCCTGCCATTGGGTGCCGTCTAGTTTTTGCCAATCAAACCCTACACCAATACAAAGCAAATTAGGGTTAGTCATACGGAGCTGGGCAAGAGTACGGTCAAAGTATCCCCCCCCATAGCCTAGTCGCCAATAGCGATGTTTCTCTCCAGCTATTGATTCAGTCCAGCCTACGCAGGGCAGGAGGATGCAATCAGGAGCGATCAATTCACTTCCTTTTGGATCGGGCTCAGGAACTCCGTATTTGCTTGCGATGAGTACATCACCCTCGGCCCACTCATAGAAATCCAGATGTTTATCAGGGCGCGCAAAAGGGAGCGCTAGTCGGCGCCCACTCTTCTCAGAAACCCAGGATAAGAGCCCTGGACGCAGGTCAGGTTCATTTTGAATGGGAATGTACAGAGCAATGAGAGACGGATTTTTCTGGGCCAAAAATAGATTTAGTTCTGCATTGAGCGTGTTCAGGCTTTCCAGATAGCCTGCGCTCGCAGCAAACCGCGTTCTTTGCATTAGCAGATCTTGGCGTAAAGTTTTTAGCGAATTACCGTGCATACCAAGCATTATCAGGCGAAAATTAGAAGATATAGTAAATCACTCATTATGTATAAGGTTGGATAGTGAAAAAGAAGCTTGGGATTCGAGTAATGAAGTGCAATGAGATTGCTGGCATGCTATTTGCCAGTTTAATTTTCTTTGCGCCAAATGGTTTTGCTGAAAAAATCAAGAAGCCAAATTTACCAAAATCTTATGCAAGCAAAGCGCTGCCAGCTGAAATTAGCGATGCTGATCGTATCTTCATTGATTTGCGCGAGGCAGCTAAAAAGAACGACGTATTTCGTACTCAACAATTGGCAGCAAACCTCTCAAATTATCCTTACGATGACTATGTGGCGTATTTTCGGATTAAGCCCCAGTTGTTTGATAGTGCTGGCGGTGCCCGAGCTGATACCAGTGCTGATGCGCAGGTATATAGCTTTCTAAGGCAATATGAAGGATCTGCTTTAGCAGATCGTATGCGCAATGATTGGCTGTTGGTTTTGGGAAAACGCAAAGATTGGGCGAGCTTTGATACTGAATACGCCAAGTTTGTTTTGGATGACGATACTCAAGTGAAATGCTATGCCTTGCAGTCAAAGTTAGCGCAAGGTGAAAATCCTACTAAGTTAAGCATTGATGCCCGTGCGATATTAATTAATCCCGCCTATTTCGGTTCGGCTTGCCAAGAGTTGGTACCTGCCTTGGTTGCCGCTGGCGGAATGACGCCGAGTGAGGCCAAAGCGGTAGGCCGTGGGGCTAGTGAAATGGGTTTTGATACGATGTCGCGCCGCATTGGTGGTGAAGATCCTATTGCAGATGTGGTGAGAATGGCTAAAGCAGAACCGCTAAGGACGTTTAAAGATTTTTCACAAAATGCCTCACGGTATAGCAAAGAGAATCAAGCGGTCGCTTGGGGGGTAATCGGGCAATTCTTGGCCAAAAAACTAGATCCCAATGCAGATGATGCTTATCGACTCCAGCAAGAGCTAGGCTATAACGAATTGCTTTCGACCGAAACTCAAGAATGGAAAGTGCGTGCAGGCTTGCGCGCTAAAGATTGGCCGCTTGTCAAAAATGCTATAGAGGGCATGAACCCAGCAGTACGAAGCCGCGACCCTGCGTGGACTTATTGGTATGGCCGTGCTTTGAAAGCAGAGGGGCAAGATGCTAAAGCACGCGAGAGCTATGAATTAATTGCCGATCAGTACAACTTTTATGGCCAATTGGCTCGTGAAGAGTTGGGAAAACCTAACCATCCCCCAGTCAGAACCAAAGTGAGCGAGCAGGATGTTGATGCAATGGCAAGCCGCATTGGCTTTATTAGAGGCGATCGTCTTTACACAATGAATTTACGCTTTGAAGGCAATCGCGAGTGGAACTGGGAATTACGCAATATGACAGATAAGCAATTATTGGCGGCTGCTGAGTATGCCAAACGGATCGGCCTATATGATCGCGTCGTGAATACTGCTGATCGTACAAAACAAGAGCATGATTTTAGTTTACGTTATCCAACGCCATATCGCGATGAGCTCGCACCCATCGCCCGTCAAATTGATTTAAATCTAGCTTGGGCGTATGGACTGATTCGCCAAGAATCTCGTTTTATTATTAATGCCTCATCTTCTGTTGGTGCCTCTGGGTTGATGCAAGTCATGCCTAATACTGCAAAGTATGTCGCCAAAAAGATTGGTATGAGCAATTACACCAATGATCAGTTAAGTAATACCAATACCAATCTCACTTTGGGCAGTAACTACCTTAATATGGTTTTGATTGATTTGGATGGTTCCTGGGTTTTGGCATCTGCAGCCTATAACGCCGGCCCATCGCGTTCCAAGCAATGGCGCGAGAAATTAACCAGCCCAACTGAAGGTGCAATTTATGCAGAGACGATTCCATTTAATGAGACTCGCACTTATGTGAAGAATGTTTTATCCAATGCGAACTACTATTCATCGGTAATACAGGGACAAGTGCAGTCCCTGAAGCAGCGCCTAGGTGTGATATCACCCAAAGTGGCATCCCAATCAGAATTACCTTAATCATCATTTAATATCGGACACTATGAAATATGACATTCTTCTTATTGGAGGCAATGGATTTGTAGGTCGAGTGCTTGCCGCGAAATTGCAGGTATTGGGATATTCGGTATTACTACCGACGAGCCATTTGGCTGCTGCTCGTGAGCTACGAATTTTGCCAAAAGTACATCTAGAAGATGCGGATGTGCATGATTTTGATGAGTTGCAACATTTGTGCTCCCGCGTTAAGTCGCATGGAGCGGTGATCAATTTAGTAGGTGTTTTGCACGATAAGCCAGCTAGCCCATATGGCAAAGTCTTTAAAGCGGCTCATGTTGATTTGCCTAAAAATATCATTACCGCAATGCAGATGTCTGGTTTAAGACGCTACTTGCATATGAGCGCTTTAGGGGCGGATGTAAATGGTTCTTCCATGTATCAACGTAGCAAGGGGGACGGCGAACTCGCCGTTAAAGAAAGTGGTTTGGATTGGACTATTTTTAGACCCTCAGTGATTTTTGGTGAACAAGACCAATTCATTAATTTGTTTTCTAAGTTAACTACCTGGTTTCCGGTTTTACCGCTAGCGAATGATCAGGCGAAGTTTCAGCCGGTCAGCGTTCAGGACGTTGCTGAGGCATTTATCAAATCTTTTGAGATGCCGCAAACCATTCACCAGTCATATGATTTGGTTGGGCCCACGGTGTTCACCATGAAAGAGATTGTGACTCTTTCAGCGCATAGGGCAAAAACTACCTGCGCCATTATTCCAATGCCAGCATTTGTGGGATATTTGCAGGCCTTAGCATTTGAGTATTTGCCGATACCAACTTTAATGTCGCGTGACAATATTGCTTCTATGCAAGTTCCAAATATATTGCCTCTCAACTCGGTAGATGCTTTACCAAAAGTCTTTGGCATGAGCCGTCGTTCGCTAGAGGCCATGCGGTAATGAAAATTTATGCTGTCGGTGGAGCGATTCGGGATACCCTCATGGGTTTGCCGATGAATGATGTCGACTATGTTGTGGTTGGCTCTAGCGTCGAGGAGATGCTTAGCAAGGGCTTTCGGCCAGTGGGTAAGGACTTCCCGGTGTTTTTACATCCGCAGACTCAGGCTGAGTATGCCTTGGCTCGTACAGAGCGAAAAACCGGCAAAGGTTATAAAGGCTTTTTGTTTCATGCTGATCCTTCGGTAACCTTGGAGGAAGACTTGGAGCGTCGCGACTTAACAATTAATGCGATGGCTCAAGAAATATCAGAGAACGGAGAATGGATCGGCCCTGTGATCGATCCTTATAACGGTCAAAGAGATCTTGCCGAAAAAGTCTTTCGTCATGTGTCTGTTGCTTTTTCTGAAGACCCACTACGTTTACTTCGGATTGCGCGCTTTGCTGCGCGCTTCCCTGAATTTACTGTCGCTGATGAAACTATGACTGCATTAAGAGCCATTGTGGCATCTGGCGAATTAAATGCTTTATCACCAGAACGTATTTGGCAGGAGTTGGCTAGAGGATTGGTGGCGAATAAGCCTCTGCGAATGTTTCAGGTTTTATTGGACACTGGTGCTGCTAAAACAATTCTTCCGGCAACATTGCTTACAAGTCTTTCTCAAGACTCTGGGCGGGATGTGTTAGGCAGGCACTTACACGCTACGCCTAGACAACTGGAGAGTTGTTGCGCTGTTGTGCTTATGGATCTGCCTGCCACTGAAATTCGTTCTTGGTCGGAGTATGTCCGTATGCCAATTGAGGTACGTGACTTTAGCGAGATTTTTAGCGATCTCAACAGACTCGTCGCCAAAAATATTGATGGGGTATATCAGGCAACCGATGTACTCTCTTGGTTTAATCGTGCCGATGTATGGCGTAAGCCGGATCGCGCTCAAAGCCTGCTGGATCTTGCACGGCGCATTGGTCTGCAGGTTTCGGTTTTGATTCAAGCGATGCAGCAAGCCCAGGCGCTTCAACCGGCAGATATTATTGCGGGGGTGCCTGCTGCAGATCGTTCCAATGGCGAAAGAATTCGCAGTGCGGTTGAGGCCTCAAGACTTACCGCGATCACTACAGCGCTTATTTAAAGCCGATTTCTACTTCTGAGGCCCGGAAGATCTTCAAGGGAGCTCCCCGGTAGAAGCCGATTGAGATTCTTTGAAAAAGCAAAAGCCTTAAAGAGTTCTCCCATCTCGGCCTCAGAAAGTAATTTCTGCAAGGAATGAGAGATCGGTAAAAAAGTCTGCGGGTTGCTCGGGTCACCAAGCTCCAAGGCAATATCACCGATCCCCGCATCCAGCAGAAAAGCAGCTTGATTGCTTAAATGCACATCATCTACCTTTTCCGCCAAAGCATTGCGCCCAATATTTGTCCACTCTACGTGACAGGTTAGGTCACATAAACCTGGAAAATAAAAGGGATCTTGAATGGCATGATGACGATGGTGCGCCATCAAGGTGCCTTCGCTTCTTTGTGGATGGTAATACTCGCTTTCCGGAAAGCCATAATCAAAAGTGAGGAATAGTCCCAAGTCTAAGCTCTTGGCAATATGACGAATCCACGCATTTGCTTGGATAGGCAATTCTGTAAGGTAGCCTTCTGAAAAATTGCCAGTCAACAGTGCATCGGGTAATAAGGCTTGTTCTACTGGCTTGCCTAGCTTCCACGTTAATTGATGATCAGTCATACTGACACCGTGCCAATACCAAAATCCATTGTGATAAATGATCGCCTCACAAGGTATGGCGTCAATGACTTCATTGGCGAGAATGATGCCTTGGAAGTGTTGGGGTAAGGAGCTTAGCCAGGAGCAGCGTGTTGTTTGGGCATTGAGACGTTCTTGCTGTCTTTGCGCAAGCTCAGGCGAGATCTCAATGATGTCGTAACTATCCAACTGGAAACCGAGTGTATTGAGGCGATTTAGAATCGATTCAGCCAATTTACCGGTACCAGCGCCAAATTCCAAAATTTTGCTTGGGAGACCTTGAGACTTGAGCCCCTCTAGCACTGGCAAAAGGGTGGAAACGATGGCAGCCCCAAATAGGGGGCTTATTTCTGGGGCGGTAGTGAAATCACCATCACGCCCTAATTTATGGGCGCCAGCGCTGTAATAGCCCATTCCGGGTTGATATAGGGCCATTTCCATGTAACGGGAAAAGGGGATCCAGCCCCCCTGGGAGGCGATTTCAGTGGCAATTTTGCTGCATAGGAGTTCACTATGCTCCGTTTCAAGGCTGGTCAAGGTAATATCCATAGCTCGCTAGTCTAAGAGAATTTAATTGAACCCTAGTTCAACCGCTCCATCCTTGCACAACAAAGCTGTTCTAGTGACCGGCGCTGCCAAGCGTCTAGGTCGTGAAATTGCTTTGCAATTTGCCCATCAGGGCTGGGATGTAGCTGTTCATTATGGGCGATCTGAGATAGAGGCCCAAGAGACTGTTGCAAAGATTAAGGATCTGGGGCGAAAAGCTCAAGCTTTTCAGGCTAATTTGGCGAATGAAGCAGAAATCGATACCCTCTTTTCTGCCGTATTAAGCCAGTTTCAGGGCCTGCAATGTTTAGTGAATAGCGCATCTCTTTTTGAATATGACCGCGCTCACTCCAATACGCCCCTGACAGGTAAAAGCTTGCAAGAGCATATGCAAGTCAATTTACTTGCACCCATTTTGTTGGCGCAGCGGATGTTTGAAGAGCAAAAAAAGAGCACAAAAAATCATGAAGCTGATGATGAAGACTTATTCGTGCCAGCAGTGATTCAATTACTTGATCAAAAATTGATTAACCTAAATCCAGATTATTTGTCTTACACCTTATCCAAGGCTGCATTAATGACATCTGTTGAAGTCTTGGCAATGGATTTTGCCCCGTACTTAAGGGTGCTTGGCTTAGCGCCAGGTATTTCTTTGCCATCGGGTGACCAAACTGAAGAGGGTTTTGCAAAAGCACATCAGATGACGCCATTGGGTAAATCATCCACCCCTGCAGATGTTGCCAAGGCCGCCGTATTTCTAGCGGAGTCCAGTGCAATTACTGGCACTACTTTATATGTCGATGGCGGGCAGCATCTTTTACCTTCATCACGTGATGTGATGTTTAAAACCAATTTATAAAGCAAATATTTATGCATGCCATTCTCTCTCATCCTGCTCTCGTTGACTGTCGCCGCTTATTCTTGCGTGACTATGAGATTTATATCAATATTGGCGTTCATGATTTTGAGAAGAAGGCAGAACAACGCGTGATTTTAAATGTTGATTTATATATTCCATTGGCAATGAATACACCAAAGCAAGATCAGTTAAATGAAGTGGTTGACTATGACTTTATGCGTGAAACTATTAAGGAGCGGGCTTCGCAGGAGCATATTCATTTGCAAGAAACCTTTTGTGACGACATCGTATCAGCCATGTTGGCACACCCAAAAGTATTGGCTGCACGAGTAAGCACTGCTAAGCCAGATGTATACCCCGATTGTTTGGCAGTCGGAGTCGAAGTATTTAGGATGAAGAAAATTTAATTGCAATGACTGATATTCGTAAAGCCATCTTCGAAGAAAATAAGCTCGAGAAGAAGTTATGCCGCTTGGTTGGTCAGGCGATTGGCGATTTTGGCATGATTGAAGATGGCGATAAAGTCATGGTCTGTGTTTCTGGCGGAAAAGATAGTTATTCCATGCTCGATATTCTGTTGAAGTTGCGGGAGCGGGCCCCTATCCATTTTGAAATCATTGCCGTGAACTTGGATCAAAAGCAGCCTAACTTTCCTGCAGAAATTTTGCCTAACTACTTGAAGGCTCTTGGAGTTCAGTTTCATATTGAGAACCAAGATACATACAGCATTGTGAAGCGGGTTATTCCGGAGGGTAAAACGACCTGTGGCTTGTGCTCTCGTTTACGGCGTGGAATTTTGTATAGAGTAGCCGATGAATTGGGAGCAACTAAAATTGCCTTAGGTCATCACCGTGACGACATTTTAGAAACACTGCTCTTGAATATGTTTTATGCGGGCAAGTTAAAAGGTATGCCTCCTAAATTGCGCTCCGATGATGGTAAGCATATTGTTATTCGTCCCCTTGCTTACGTGCCTGAGAAGTTGCTTGAACGTTATGCAGCCGATATGAATTTCCCCATCATTCCTTGTGACTTGTGTGGCAGTCAGCCTAATTTGCAAAGGGGTGCCATGAAAGAAATGTTGCGTGAATGGGAAAAGAAGCATCCAGGCCGAGTAGAAAATCTCTTTCGCTCAATGCACCATATCGTACCCTCACACCTCATGGATGGCGAAGCCTTTGATTTCCAGCATTTAGAAATTGCTACGGAGCTATCTGGGATCGCTGCTAGATCTTCTGGGGATAAGGTAATTGATGAGGCTGATTTGGACGAATTGGCTTGTGGAACGGTGATTCAAGAGATTTATAATCCATCATTATGAACATTGTCATTTTGGCTGCGGGGCAAGGAAAGCGAATGAAGTCCGCTTTGCCCAAAGTGCTTCAAACTTTGGCTGGGAAACCCCTTCTACAGCATGTCTTGAGCACGGCGTTATCTTTACAGGGTAAGCAAGTTAAAACAGGCCCCATCGTTGTTGTTGGGCATGGTGCTGCCGATGTCAAAGAGTTTCTGGCTTTAGCTAGCAAAGAAGATCCAAGTTATAACAAGGTGCTGACTGCGCTCCAGGCAGAGCAAAAAGGTACTGGCCATGCTCTTTTGCAGGCTTTGCCTAAATTGGATGTGCAAGCACCCACTCTAGTTCTTTATGGGGATGTCCCTCTCACTAGCAAGAAAACTTTAGCTAAGCTAGCAAAGTTAGCCGATGGCGTCCATGGCCAAGATTCTGCATTGGCTTTGTTGACTCAAAATTTTGCTAACCCGACGGGTTACGGTCGTATTGTGCGTGATGCTGATGGCTCAGTACGAGAGATTGTGGAAGAAAAGGACGCCACTCCTGCTCAAAAGCGGATTCCCGAGATCAATACCGGCATCATGGTGTTGCCTACCAATGCTTTAAAGAAGTGGTTGAAAGCCTTGCGTGCCAATAATGCCCAAGGCGAATATTATCTAACGGATGTGATTGCGATGGCGGTAAAAGAAGGTGTGCCCATTCGTACTACTCAGGCAGATGATGAGTTTGAAGTTATCGGCGTGAACAGTCGTGAGCAACTTGCTAGCCTCGAGCGTGTCCATCAACTTCAGATTGCTAAGCAACTCATGGATGATGGCGTATCTTTGGCTGACCCCATAAGGATTGATGTGCGTGGCACGCTTGAGTGCGGTACGGATGTTTTTATTGATGTGGGCTGTGTATTTGAAGGTTGCGTTAGCCTGGATTCCGGTACTAAACTTGGCCCATACTGCTTTATTCGAAATAGTGTGATTGGTCAAAACGTTACTATTCATGCCTTCAGTCATGTTGATGGAGCAAAGGTTGGTAAGCAATCGCTGATTGGTCCTTACGCTCGTCTTCGCCCAGGCGCTGATTTAGCAAATGATGTTCATATCGGCAACTTTGTTGAAGTGAAGAACAGCAAGATTGCGGCTAATAGCAAAGCCAATCATTTATCTTATGTTGGCGACTCTATCGTGGGATCCCGTGTGAACATTGGCGCCGGAACGATTACTTGTAATTATGATGGCGTCAATAAACATCAGACCATCATTGAAGACGATGTCTTTATTGGTTCCGATACTCAGTTAGTTGCCCCAGTTCGCGTAGGGCGTGGCGCAACCTTGGGTGCTGGTACTACCTTGACAAAGGATGCGCCTGCCAATCAGTTGACAGTTTCCAGGACGAAACAAATTTCCTTGCAGTGGCAGCGTCCTGTAAAGGCCGAGAAAAAAGTAGCGATTAAAAAGACGGTTACTAAGAAGTCCGCAAAGGGTAAGCAATAATGTGCGGAATCGTTGGCGCAGTTTCACATCACAATATTGTTGATGTCTTAGTTGAGGGCTTGCGCCGACTTGAGTACCGTGGTTATGACTCTTGTGGTTTTGCTGTTATTAATAGTGCAGATGCGCATCATCCAATTGCAAGAGCCCGCACGACAGCACGCGTTGCGGAGTTAGCTGAGCAAGGCAAAGATTTCTCCGGAACTCTTGGCATTGCCCATACCCGCTGGGCTACGCATGGCAAGCCCGATACTCAAAATGCACATCCCCATATTTCTAATAACCTGATTGCGGTGGTTCACAACGGCATTATTGAGAATTACGAATCTCTTCGTGCAGGGTTGAAGTCAGCGGGATATGTTTTTACATCTGAGACTGATACTGAAGTCATTGCACATTTGGTGCATCAGCAATATGTAGGTAGTGGCAAAAAAGATTTGGCGGATTCTATTAGGCTGGTACTTCCTAGGCTACATGGCGCCTATGCCATTGGTGTCATTGCGCAAGATCAACCAGAGGTATTGATTGGCGCACGCGCTGGCTCGCCTTTGGTTGTCGCTCTAGGTAAACATGAAAATTTCTTAGCTTCCGATGCCCTTGCTTTGGCTGGTCGGGCAGATGCCATGATGTATTTAGAAGAAGGCGATATCGCCATTCTGAGGGCTGATTCAGTCAATATTGTGGATCAAGCCGGTAAGACTGTGCAGCGGGATAGTAAGCCTATGCCAGCTCAATCAGAGGCAGTGGATCTGGGCCCTTACCAGCATTACATGCAAAAAGAAATTTTTGAGCAACCAAGAGCGATTGGCGACACGCTTGCCAATATCGTGCAGTTTGGTCCCGAACTCTTTGGAGCGAATCCTGAGAGTTGGAAACTATTTAATCAGATTTTAATTTTGGCTTGCGGTACCAGTTACTACTCGGCATGTGTTGCTAAGTATTGGCTTGAAGATATTGCCGGTATTCCGACTCAAGTTGAGATTGCGAGCGAATACCGTTATCGCAATACCATTTCAAATCCAAGCACATTGATCGTTGTGGTTTCTCAGTCTGGCGAGACTGCTGATACCTTGGCCGCCTTACGCCATGCCAAGAGTTTGGGCCATTGCTTCACATTGGCAATCTGCAATGTTGCCAGTAGCGCCATGGTTCGTGAAACTGATTGGCACTTTTTAACGAAGGCGGGGGCTGAGATTGGCGTTGCTTCAACTAAGGCCTTCACTACGCAGTTACTAGCGCTGTATCTCTTAGCAGTTTCCATTGCTAAGCGCGCAGGCAAAATCTCGACTGAAAAAGAAAAAGACTTATTGCGCGAGTTGCGTCATTTGCCTAAAGCAATCCACGCTGTATTGGCGCTCGAGCCACAGATTATTGCTTGGAGCGAGGCTTTTGCTAAATGTGAAAATGCTTTGTTCTTAGGGCGAGGCTTACATTACCCAATCGCCTTAGAGGGCGCCCTCAAGCTGAAAGAGATTTCCTATATTCATGCTGAAGCTTATCCAGCTGGTGAGCTAAAACATGGCCCACTCGCTTTGGTGACGGAGAAGATGCCTGTAGTCACCGTTGCACCAAATGATGCTTTATTGGAAAAACTCAAATCTAATATGCAGGAAGTGAAAGCGCGTGGCGGCAGGCTTTACGTTTTTGCTGATCAAGATACAGAGATTGTCAGCAGCGAAGGCATTCACGTGATTCGCTTGCCTGAGCACTATGGCAACCTGTCACCTATTTTGCATGTGGTGCCTCTGCAGTTGTTGGCTTATCACACTGCTTGCGCGCGCGGTACTGATGTCGATAAGCCGCGCAACTTAGCCAAGAGTGTTACGGTAGAGTAGCTCTTTTTCAAGTTGACTTCCCATGCAAGTTGTGGACAAATTTTAGTAATTAAATCAGCGCTTTACACAACCATTCTGCCAATTTGTGTTCAAATAAGTCCTGTAAAAGAGGATATTTGTTGCAATTCATGTTTATCTACAAGAGTCTTTACCAATTTCGTTGGCTTGCATTGGTTTTTGCAAGCTGTCTTTCTGCATGTGCAGTTGGCCCTGATTTTAAGCAACCACCAGCGCCTAAAGTCTCTTCTTACACCGAAACTTCAGTATCCAAGAAACTAGCTACTGCTCCTGGTGTGCCTGGAGGCACCGAACAAGAGCTTGAAGAGGGTGCCGATATTCAGGCTGGTTGGTGGGAACTGTATAAGTCCCCCGAGCTTGATTTGCTGATTAAGAAAGCGCTTGAGCGAAATCCCAACTTAGGTGCTGCTGACGCTGCACTGCGCTCAGCGCAAGAAAATGTAAACGCTCAAATTGGTGGGCAATATTTTCCCTCGATTGGTCTAGGGGGGAATGCTAGCCGACAGCAGGTGCCAAATGCAGCCTTCGGTCAGTCGGGCGGCGGGAGCAATATCTACAACCTCTACAACACCTCCATTAATGTCAATTACCGCTTAGATGCATTTGGAGGTGCACGCAGAACAGTGGAGAGTGCGCGTGCACAGGCTGAGTATCAACAATTCCAGCTTGAAGGTGCATATCTTTCTTTGACCACTAATATTGTGACCACTGCAATTCAGGAGGCTGCGCTTAGGGCGCAGGTGCAGGCGACAACAGAAATATTAAAAGCACAGACCGATCTTGCTGATGTGACCGAGAAGCAACTGGCTATTGGTACCGTATCTAAAGTGGATGTGTCTTCTCAACAGTCTTTGGTTTCTAGCTCACAGGTTGATCTATTTAACTACCAGCGTAATCTGACTTTTGCCCGCAATCAATTAGCGGTATACACGGGTGAATTACCAAGCAATGCCAGTATTGCAAACTTTAATTTGAGTACATTACATCTCCCTGAAAAGCTCCCACTTTCTGTGCCGTCTAGTTTGGTTCGTCAGCGTCCCGATGTGAGGGCTGCAGAGGCCTTACTTAAATCTACCAATGCATTGGTTGGGGTAGCAACTGCTAATTTATTGCCACAGATTAATTTAACGGGCAGTGTTGGCTCTGAAGCCTTAACTACAGGCGCTTTATTTGGACCGGGCGCAGCCTTATGGTCAGTTGCCGGAGGGGTTTTTCAGCCCTTATTCCAGGGTGGTCAACTGCTGGCACAACGCCGAGGCGCCATTGCAAATTATGAGCAAGCTGTTTATCAATATCAGGCAACGGTATTAACGGCTTTTCAGGATGTTGCTAATGCGCTGCGTGCCTTAGAGATAGGTGCTCAGGTGTTGAGGTCCGCCTCTGATGCAGAACGCTATGCTTATGAAACCCTTAATTTAGTAGAGCAACAGTACAAGTTTGGAACGGCGAGTTATTTATCCGTTTTGTATTACCAAAATCAGTATCAGCAGGCAAAAGTGAAATCTGTTTCTGCCCAGGCTACACGCTTTGCAGATACGGCGGCTTTATTTGCAGCATTAGGCGGGGGCTGGTGGAACCGCACGGGCCCAGCCTTTCAACCAAAAGACATAGCGAACAAAGATCAAAATGAAACTTCTGGAAACAATTAAAACCAAGATAGCGGCTAAAGTTGCGCAGTGGAAACTGCGCGACAAGGGTATTAACCTTTGGGAGAAAGTAAAAGCCATAGGGGCTCGCATTGCGCAAGCATTGCGTCCGCGTGAACGCTTCATGAAAACTAAGGCGTATGCCAAGCTACAGGCAATGACACCCCTACGTCGTCGCATGGTCATTATGTTGTGCAGCGTATTTCTGTTGTTAGGGTTGATTTTTGGCTTTAATCAACTCAAAACTTTCATGATTAAGTATTTCATTGCGGGCGCGGGCTTACCCCCTGCAACGGTTTCAACCATGGTGATTACTGCAGAGCAGTGGCAACCCAAACTATCTAGCGTTGGCAATGTGCGTGCTTTTAGAGGTGTTGATCTAAGCACAGAGATCGGCGGCTTAGTTCAGCTTGTACCGATTAAATCGGGTAGCGATGTTAAGGAAGGCGAGTTACTTATTAAGCTGAATGACGCCTCTGATGTTGCTCAGTTAAATTCATTGAAGGCCTTGGCAGAGCTGGCCAAGGTATTAAATGAGCGGGACAAACAGCAATTGGCGATTCAAGCGATTAGTAAGAATGTCTTTGATACTAGCAAGGCGGACGCTAAGTCGAAGCAAGCTCAAGTAGATCAACAGATTGCTTTAGTGGCGAAAAAGAATCTGAAGGCACCATTTAGTGGGCGTGTGGGTATTGTGGCAATTAACCCCGGTCAGTATGTTAATCCAGGGGACAAGTTGCTGACCTTGCAAACTTTAGATCCCATCTTTGTCGATTTCAATTTACCGCAAAGTAATGCTGAACAAGTTCAGGTCGGTCAGGAAGTTTCTGTGACTACGGATGCATTTAAAGATGCTAGCTTTAAAGGCAAGATTACCGCTATTAGTCCAAAGATCGATAGCAATACCCGCAATATTCAGATCGAAGCCCAGATCGCCAATCCTGATAAGAAGGTCTTGCCAGGCATGTTTGCCAATGTGAATATCAATATTGGTAGTGAGGTGAAGTTATTAACTTTGCCTCAAACGGCTGTGACCTATAACCCTTATGGATCCACAGTATTTATTGCCAAGCCTACGGGTAAATTAGATAAGCAAGGTAAGCCTGGTCTAGAGGCGCAGCAAGTCTTCATTACGACCGGTCAAACACGTGGTGATCAGGTGGCTATTCTCAAGGGGGTTGAGGAAGGTGCAGTAGTTGTGACTAGCGGCCAGTTAAAGCTGAAGAATGGCACGCCGCTCATTATTAATAATAAGGTGCAGCCTGCCAATTTCCCCGATCCTAAGCCGCAGGAATGAGTAGTAGATGAATTGGACTGATACCTTTATTCGTAAGCCGGTGTTATCGCTGGTGGTGAGTGCGCTCGTATTGGTATTTGGTTTGAAGGCGATTGGCTCTTTGCCGGTCAATCAATACCCTCAAACTCAAAATGCAATTGTGACCATTACGACCTCTTACTATGGCGCAGATCCCGATACGATTGCTGGGTTTATTACGCAACCATTGGAAGCCTCTATTGCCCAAGCGCAGGGAATTGACTACCTCTCATCCACAAGCGTTAGCGGTACGTCGACGATTATTGCTACTTTAAAGTTGAACTATGACTCGAATGCAGCGTTAACGCAGATTCAGACACAAATTAGTGCAGTCAAGAATCAGCTTCCTCCGCAAGCCCAGCAACCTGTTTTAACCGTACAAATTGGCCAAACAACCGATGCTATGTACATGGGTTTTTATAGTGATGAGATTGAAAATAATGCAACGACAGATTATTTGCTGCGCGTAGTAAAGCCTAAATTTGATTCTATTGATGGTGTACAAACAGCAGAAATTATTGGCGGGCGAAAATTTGCACTGAGGGCGTGGCTTGATCGAGAAAGAATGGCTGGTCTGGGCGTTGGGGCGGATGATGTTTATAACGCAATGGCAGCCAATAATTATTTATCAGCGGTTGGCAGCACCAAAGGAGATATGGTCTCCGTAGACTTGGTTGCTGGGACAGACCTACACTCACTTGAGGGGTTTCGTAAGCTTGTTGTAAAGAGTAATGGCGTCAATATTGTCTATTTAGACCAAGTAGCCACTGTTACCCTCGGATCCGAGGATTACAACACCAATGTTGCTTTTAGTGGAAAGCAATCTGTATTTATTGGTATTAAAGTGGCACCTCAGGCCAACTTACTGGATGTTGCTCAGCGAGTCAGGGCGGTTTTGCCTGGTGTTCAGAAGCAGTTACCTGTTGGCTTAACGGGTAAGGTGGTCTACGATTCAACTCAATTTATTACGACCTCCATTAGTGAGGTGGTGAAGACTCTGCTTGAGGCGCTCGTCATTGTGACGGTTGTGATTTATCTATTCTTAGGTAGCTATCGCGCTGTTCTTATTCCTGTAATTGCCATGCCACTTTCCTTAATTGGCACTTTCTTTTTGATGCAAATCTTAGGCTACTCCATTAATCTGTTGACCTTGCTTGCACTAGTTTTGGCAATTGGTTTGGTGGTAGATGATGCGATTATTGTGGTGGAGAACGTCGATCGCCATATGAAAGAGGGTAAATCTCCACTGGAGGCATCTTTAATCGCAGCCCGTGAATTAGGTAGTCCTATTTTGGCAATGACGGTTGTACTGATTGCTGTCTATATTCCAATCGGTTTCCAAGGCGGCTTAACAGGGGCGCTCTTTACGGAGTTTGCTTTTACTTTGGCTAGCGCTGTTGCGGTATCAGGTTTGATTGCGCTAACACTCTCGCCGATGATGTGTTCACGCATCTTCACCGAAGCGCAAGAGGCATCTTCTTTTGTGCAAAAGATTGATCGTATCTTTGACAAAGTACATCATGGGTATCAAAGTGCTCTTCGCAGTCTACTGTCAACTTGGCAGGTGATTATTGTGATGGGCGCTATTTTGCTTGGTGGAGTCGCTTACTTATATGCAACTTCTCGTGCAGAGTTAGCGCCTACAGAAGATCAAGGTATTGTCTTGATGCAGGCTACTGGCCCAGCGAATAGTACCGTCGCCCAGATGCAGACCTATGCCGATCAGATCTACCAGATTGCCAGTGTTGAGCCCGAGTATGAGCAGGCTTTTCAGATCACGAGTCCAAACTCGAGTTTTGGCGGGATCCTACTAAAGGACTGGGATCAGCGGAAACGTTCAGCCACTAAGTTCCAAGCGGATATGCAAAATAAGTGGAATTCAATTGCTGGCGCACGAGTTGCAGCATTTCAATTTCCTGCTTTGCCAGGAGCCCAAGGACTTCCTGTTCAGGTTGTGATTACGACTACTGAACCCTATGACCAGCTTAATGAGATCTCTCAAGCGGTACTTGATAAGGCGCGTCGCAGTGGAAATTTCTTCTTTGTGGATACCGATCTCAAAATTGATAAACCTCAGGATCTATTGGTCATTGATAGAGAAAAGGTGGCCGCACTAGGCATGACCCAGCAACAAGTTGGCGCAGCCCTATCCGCTGCGCTTGGTGGCGGTTATGTTAATTACTTCTCAGTTGCAGGGCGCTCCTATAAAGTCATTCCCCAAGTGAAACAGATTGATCGCTTAAATCCTGATCAAGTCTTGGATTACTACATTCGCACCCCAAGTGGTGCAATGATTCAGGCGCGCACTATTGCATCGATTAAGCAGCGAATTGTTCCCGAGTCCATCAACCACTTTCAGCAATTAAATTCCGCCACCATCTCGGGTGTGAGTACGCCATTCATTTCTCAGGCAGATTTATTAGAGTACATGCGTCAGACCTTAAAAGAAGTCGCCCCCAATGGTTACGCTATGGACTATGCTGGCCCTTCCCGTCAATTTATGCAAGAGTCCGGCGGATTTTTGGTCACCATGTTCTTTGCAATTTTGATCGTGTTCCTTGTTTTGGCGGCACAGTTTGAAAGCTTCCGCGATCCTATTGTGATTTTAGTTTCTGTGCCGCTGGCTTTGTTCGGCGCATTAATCTTTATTAATCTTGGATTTACAACGCTCAACGTCTATACGCAGGTAGGATTGGTGACGTTAATGGGGCTGATTAGTAAGCACGGTATTTTGATTGTGGAGTTTGCCAATGAACTACAGGCAACGGGACTTAGCAAACTGGAAGCCATTATCGAAGCATGTAGTGTGCGTCTTAGACCAATTTTGATGACCACCGCCGCAATGGTATTGGGCGTGGTGCCACTGGTAGTTGCCTCTGGCGCGGGTGCTGCAGGACGTCAATCGATGGGCATTGTGATTTTCACGGGCCTTTCAATTGGCACTATGTTTACCTTGTTTGTTGTGCCCGCTATGTATCTGTTTATGGGTGCCGATCATCACGAAAAAAAGTTCAATCAACAATAAACGAACTCACTTTGATGAAAAACAAAAAGGGTGAAAACAATGTTCACCCTTTTTTATTCTACGTCTCACGAATGCTATAGCAGAACGCTATACGAATTACTTGATGATATTGAGTTCTTTTTCTGCAATTTCACTATATTGAGTTTCGGTTTCTAAGCGCTTTAACCAGGCGTCAATATTTTTAAGTTCTGCACGAGGGCCTGTTTTTTCAGGGAAAGATTGATGAAGTAGAATCCAGCGACCTATGCATAGAGCCAATGGAATGTCGCCAATATGAAAGCGATCACCAGAGCAGTATTTTTGGTTTGCTAAAGTCTGATCAAGCAGACTTAACAGCTTATTGGTATCTTGATAGGCTTTTTGAATGGCGGTGTAATTACGCTCGGCCTCAGGGGTTCGGGTCAGGCCCAAGAAAGGGGTACGCAATGAGGGCCACATCGTGCCTAGTTGCCAATCAAGCCACTTTTCAGAGCCATACTGACTGGCAATATCTGTAGGAAAGCGGTTTTTTTGATCATGCTGCCGAGCTAGGTAGCGCAGGATAGTATTGGACTCCCAAAGAGTAATATCACCATCTTCTAGGGTTGGAACTAGACCGTTTGGATTAAGTTTTAAGAACTCAGGCGTTCGATTGAGGCCAAAGTGAAGGCCTGCATCAATTCGCTCAAAGTCTTTGCTTTCTTTAAGACCCAACTCGGCAAGGCACCATAAAACTTTTTGTACATTGATAGAACTTTTCCTGCCCCATAAACGCATCACAATATTTCCTTTACTTAAATGGTTTTGATTTCAGCCAAATCTAGCCCAAGAAATTTGCTACGCGCAAAAATGAGAGGCTCACGATCTGGATCATTTTTTAGACTTAAGACTTTGGCAACAATGATATTGTGATCACCACCTGTATGCACAGAAACAGTCTCACATTCATAGTAAGCAACGCAACCATTGATCTGCTCGAGACCGCTAGCAATCGCTTGGTGTGATACGCCATCAAATTGGTTCTCTTTTACTTTGGCAAAGTGCATTGCCAAGTCTTCCTGAGAACGCTCGAGCACATGAATCAATTGTGGATGGCCCACTTCAAAATAGGGCATCAGCCGGGAGCGCTTATTTAAACTCCACAAAATGAGTGGCGGCTCTAAAGAGACGGTATTAAATGAACTGATAGTGATGCCATGCGCTTGCCCATCAACATCCAAGCAGGTGATGACTGTGACCCCAGTTGCAAATGATGCAAATCCAGTGCGGAGTTCTTGCGAGGTAAATGGGGCCATTAATAATTTGCTTATTTAGCGTCATCTTTTTTATCGGGCCCAAGTGTTGTTCCCGGAATGGGAATCAACACTTCATTCTCTTGGGCTTTTACGCATTTGAAACGATATTCTTTACCCGCCTTAGAGAGGAAGCTCGCGCCTTGATAAAAATCACCCTGACAAGCTTTTGTTGCAAAATCCATCACTTCTTGAGGGTTAGCGCTCGAGGTGATGAGACGCATATTACCCATAGACATATTGATCTGGGTCGAATAGCAGCCAGACAGTAAAGAGCCAGAAAGTGCAGTTAATAGTAGAATTTTTTTCATGGAAACCTCCATAATCAATAATGCTCGTAAGAATAAACCCTTTAGAGATTTGTTGTGGAGAATTGCTCTGCTTAAAAAGGAAGAGATATGTTTAAAGCGATTTTGGTCAATAAAGACGATCAGGGATACCGTGCCCAGCTGACGGAGATTAATGAAGCCGACCTGCCGGCTGGGGACGTTACGGTAAGGGTCCTCTATTCCACCCTTAATTACAAGGATGGCTTGGCTATTACGGGCAAGGGCCCGGTTGTTCGCGCCTTCCCAATGGTGCCAGGGATTGATTTCGCGGGGGAAGTGCTGGAAAGCGCTAATCCAGACTTTAGGGTGGGCGATCAGGTGCTCCTTAATGGCTGGGGCGTGGGAGAAGGCCATTGGGGCGGATTAGCCCAAATGGCTCGTGTTAAGGCCGATTGGCTTATTCCTCTGCCAAAAGGCTTTACCCCAAAACAAGCTCTAGCAATTGGTACTGCAGGCTATACAGCGATGCTATGTGTTATGGCTTTACAGCGGCACGGCTTGAAGCCTAGTGATGGCGAGGTCCTTGTAACAGGGGCTGCTGGTGGGGTTGGCAGCTTTGCCATTGCCTTATTAAGCAAGCTGGGCTTTACGGTAGTGGCAAGTACCGGCCGCATGTCCGAGGCGGAATACCTCAAGTCATTGGGTGCAACAGAAGTTATTGATCGTACCATCCTAGCCTCGCCAGGTAAGCCTTTAGCAAAAGAGCGTTGGGCGGCGGTAGTCGATAGTGTTGGTAGCCACACCCTGGCGAATGCTTGCGCCCAAACAAAGAGTGATGGTGCGGTTGCGGCATGTGGCTTGGCGCAAGGCATGGATTTTCCATCGACTGTTGCCCCCTTTATTTTGCGGGGTGTCACTTTATATGGGGTCAATAGCGTAACGGTGCCACGTGCAAAACGCATCGCTGCTTATGAGCAATTGAGTCAATTGGTGGACCTCAAAACCTTAGATGAGATTTCTCATGAGATTAGTTTAGAGCAGTCGATTCCCTATGCTGCTGAATTGATTGCTGGCAATGTTCGTGGGCGCCTGATTGTCGATGTGAATCAATAAACTTCGGTGATAAATACGGATAACTTATTGAGTTTGCTGTGGTTTGCGTGCTGCAAGTTGTTCGCAAATCAAGCGCTTTTCGGAATCTGTCAGCCCTGACCAGTTGGCAATTTCAGTGAGGGTGCGATAACAGCCACGACAATACCCATTTTCTGGATTCATATCGCACCAATTAATACAGGGTGATGGAACGGTTGTCAAAGCATGCCTATCAATAGAAGAATCAATATTAATGAATACTAAGAATCAATCTAGTTTAGAAAACGCTATCCATTATCCCTTGGGGGATGATTTGCCAGAAAATGGCGCCACGATAGAGGTGGCGCCAGGCGTGTATTGGCTCAGAATGCGTCTACCTTTTGCTTTGGACCATATCAACTTATGGCTTTTGCGTGATGAGTTTGAAGGTGCTCAGGGTTGGACAATCGTAGATTGCGGCATCTCCAATGAAGAGACGCGGGCATCGTGGGAGCAGATATTTGCAACGCAGCTCCAGGGCTTGCCGGTATTGCGAGTTCTGGTGACCCATATGCATCCCGATCACATCGGTTTATCCCAGTGGCTATGTCAACACTGGAAGGCGCCTTTATGGATCTCCATGACTGACTATTTAACTGCCCAATGGTTGAGCCATCGGGAGGGGGGAGCTGCGGTTGGGGCCCTAGTTGGCGGAGGTGGAGCCGCAGACCATTTTCAAAAGCACGGTCTAAACACTCCGGAAGACTTGGAAAAAATTCGGGCCCGCGCAAACTATTACAGCAGTATGGTTCCAGGAGTTCCCCGCCAATATCGTCGCATCATTGAGGGTGAGATGATTTTGATTGGTGGGCATGAGTGGCAAGTCATTATGGGTTATGGTCATGCACCAGAGCACGCTTCGTTATTTTGCAAGCCACTTGGAGTGATGATTTCGGGGGATATGTTGTTGCCGCGGATTTCAACAAATGTCAGCGTTTACGACGCAGATCCTGATGCAGACCCTTTGGGGCTCTACTTAAGCTCATTAGATAAATACTTGCCGCTGCCTAATGACACTCTGGTCCTGCCCTCACATGGCAAGCCTTTTACTGGAATGAAGCCACGGATCGCCCAGCTCAAGGCCCATCATGATGACCGCTTAGCCGAGACCTTAGGGGCATGTCAGAAACCCGTGCACGCTCGAGAGATCGTGCCGGTTTTATTTAAGCGTGAATTAGATCTTCACCAAATGACATTTGCGATGGGCGAGACTATTGCTCATCTGAATTACCTACTTCGTCGAGGTAAGTTGAGTCGCCAGCTTTGCGACGACGGCGTGTTGCGGTTTTGCGTGGTTTAGCAGCCGTTTTCTTGGGCTTACTCTCTTCACTATTGCCGGTTGCCGCAGCTGCAGATGCGGATACAGCATCCCCAAAAGATTTAAGGGCCATCATCGTCGCATGTTGTACTTCGAGGCCCTGAATAGTGGATTTGAGAATATTGAGATTAAGATTAAGCCAGTTTTCGACGCTCTTTAAGTCTTTAATCCGTTTTTCAAGCTCATCAATATCTATGCCCGGGAAAGCTGCCCCAAAGCCTCCAGCGGCTTTAGCGCTATCGCTAGTAAAGGGGAATTGGCCAGGCATTTGGCCTACTCCAGTCTGCCCCCACATGGTTTTGAGCATTTCTAGGCTTTGATTGAATTCTGGCATTGCTCCGAACATATAGATCCCAGGTTAGATAAAAAGATTGCTTTACCAATAGAATAAGGGATTCTAGAGATTATTCCCGGTTAAGCAATGCAATTTAATGGTTTATCCCAGCCCTATACACGCGGTCAGGCCCTCCCTGAGCTTTTAAAGCAGCGCATTCTCATTTTGGATGGTGCAATGGGTACCATGATTCAGCAGTACAAACTGTCTGAAGGAGATTACCGTGGATTGCCAGGTAATACCCGATTTGCAGATCATCCCGGTGATATCAAAGGCAATAACGAATTATTGGTTTTGACCCAGCCCGCTATTATTAGCAAAATTCATGAGCAGTACTTGGATGCAGGCGCTGACATTATTGAAACCAATACCTTTGGCGCTACCTCTGTAGCTCAAGAGGATTACAAGCTGGCCGGTCTTGCACGTGAGATGAATGTGGTCTCGGCCCAATTAGCACGGGTAGCATGTGTCAAGTACAGCACCCCAGATAAACCCCGTTTTGCCGCAGGTGCAATTGGGCCAACCCCTAAGACTGCGAGCATCTCTCCTGATGTGAATGACCCGGGTGCGCGCAACATTACCTTTGATGCTTTACGCGCTTCTTATCGTGAGCAGATCGAAGGACTTTTTGAAGGTGGCGTCGATTTATTTTTGGTTGAAACCATTTTCGATACACTTAATGCCAAAGCGGCTTTATTTGCTTTAGATGAATTCTTTGAAGAGACCGGTGAGCTCTTGCCGGTAATGATTTCAGGAACGGTGACTGATGCATCTGGACGAATTTTGTCTGGACAAACGGTTGAGGCCTTCTGGAATAGCTTACGGCACATTAAGCCACTCACTTTTGGTTTGAATTGTGCTTTGGGGGCTGCATTAATGCGGCCCTATATTGCGGAGCTTGCCCGAATATGTGATGCAGCGGTATCTTGTTACCCTAATGCGGGTTTACCTAATCCGATGAGTGATACGGGCTTTGACGAGACACCTGAAATTACTTCAAGCTTAGTTGATGGTTTTGCAAAAGATGGTTTGGTAAATTTGGTCGGTGGTTGTTGTGGAACTACCCCGGATCATATCCGTGCGATTGCCAATGCAGTTGCAAAGCGCAGACCAAGGGCTTTTTATCGTGAAGATGCTGGGGCTGCAGTATGAGTAAACCAGTGATGCCCGCGATGAAGTTATCAGGCTTAGAGCCATTTAATGTGACCGCTGATATCGGCTTTGTCAATATTGGTGAGCGTACTAATGTGACAGGTTCCAAGGCTTTTTCTCGCATGATTTTAAATAATCAGTTTGATGAAGCGCTTGCGGTAGCTAGGCAGCAAGTTGAAAACGGTGCGCAAGTCATTGACATCAATATGGATGAGGCGATGTTAGATTCGGAGGCAGCAATGGTCCGCTTCTTGAATCTGATTGCCTCAGAGCCTGATATTGCACGCGTTCCCATCATGATTGATTCATCGAAGTGGAGTGTGATTGAGGCAGGCTTGAAATGTATTCAGGGTAAGCCGATTGTGAATTCAATCTCCCTCAAGGAAGGGGAAGATTCATTTAGAAATCAGGCGCGCTTAATTCGTCGTTATGGTGCCGCTAGTGTGGTGATGGCCTTTGATGAATTGGGTCAGGCTGATACTTTTCTGCGCAAGACTGAAATTTGCAAACGGTGTTATCAAATCCTGGTAAATGAAATTGGTTTTCCTGCGGAAGACATTATTTTTGATCCCAATATCTTTGCAATCGCTACTGGCATTGAAGAGCATGATAATTATGCGGTAGATTTTATTAATGCCACCCGTTGGATTAAAGAAAATCTACCTGGCGCAAAAGTCAGTGGTGGTGTTTCAAATGTAAGCTTTTCATTCCGTGGCAATGACCGTGTTCGCGAAGCCATTCATACAGTCTTCTTGTATCACGCAGTCCAAGCTGGCATGGATATGGGGATTGTCAATGCTGGTCAGTTAGGCGTTTACGCTGACTTGGATTCAGAGTTACGTGAGCGGGTTGAGGATGTTGTGCTCAATCGCTTCAAGGAGAAAGAGGGCAAGACGCCAACTGAACGCTTGCTCGATATTGCTGATCAATTTAAGGGTGGCGGTGCTAAGCAAGTTGAAAACTTGGTATGGCGTGAGGCTCCTGTGCGTGAACGCTTAACTCACGCATTAGTCCATGGCATCACTATTTTTATCGAAGAGGATACGGAAGAATTGCGCGCCCAAATTATGGGTGCAGGCGGTAGGCCAATTGAAGTGATTGAAGGCCCGCTCATGGATGGCATGAATGTAGTCGGTGATTTGTTTGGGGCTGGAAAAATGTTTTTGCCTCAAGTGGTTAAGAGCGCACGTGTCATGAAACAAGCAGTTGCTTTATTGATTCCGTATATTGAAGAAGAGAAGCGTCAACATATTGCTGCTGGTGGCGAAGCTAAAGCCAAGGGCAAAATTGTCATGGCAACTGTTAAAGGCGACGTTCACGACATCGGTAAAAATATTGTGACAGTGGTGCTGCAATGTAATAACTTTGAAGTCGTTAATATGGGCGTGATGATTCCTTGCGCTCAGATCTTGCAAAAAGCCAAAGATGAGAAAGCTGACATCGTAGGCCTCTCTGGCTTGATTACTCCGTCTTTAGAGGAGATGACTTATGTTGCACAAGAGATGCAACGAGATGATTATTTCCGTGAGCGTCAGGTACCCTTGATGATTGGTGGCGCCACTACTTCCCGCGTCCATACTGCTGTCAAGATTGCGCCCCATTACGATGGTCCTGTAGTGTATGTGCCAGATGCATCTCGCTCAGTTTCTGTGGCATCCAGCCTTTTATCGGACGAAAGTGCTCAGAAATTTATTCAAGATTTACGGGATGACTATGTGCGTATTCGTGAGCAGCACGCTAATCGAAAGGTGGCGCCAACAATTTCATTGGAGGCGGCACGGCAAAATCGTGAGCTCATTAACTGGACTGGCTATGTTCCTGAGAAGCCGAAGTTTATCGGACGTCGGGTTTTTAAGAATTTTGCATTAGCTGAGATTGCTCAATACATTGATTGGACGCCATTTTTCCAAACTTGGGATTTAGCTGGTAAGTTTCCAGCGATCTTAGACGATGAGGTTGTTGGTGTTGAGGCGCGTAAGGTCTATGAAGATGCCAAAGTGCTGCTCGAAAAATTAATTCATGGCCGGTGGTTGCAAGCTGATGCCGTAGTTGCGTTTTATCCAGCCAATGCTGTTGGTGATGACATTGTCTTGTATAGCGATGAAGCGCGTGAGCATCCATTATTTGTTTGGCATAACCTACGGCAACAAGCAGAGCGTCCCGTAATAAATGGTGTGCGCAGGCCGAACCGTTGTTTAGCCGATTATGTTGCACCAAAAGATTCTCAGGTGGCCGACTATCTGGGCTGTTTTGCGGTAACCACTGGGCATGGCGTTGAGAAAAAGGTCGCTGAGTTTCAAGCAAAACATGATGACTACAGCGCGATTATGTTGAAGGCTTTAGCTGATCGTTTAGCAGAAGCATTTGCAGAATTAATGCATCACCGCGTCCGAACTGATCTTTGGGCTTATGCTACCGATGAAATTCTGACAAACGATCAGATGATCAATGAAGAGTACCGCGGCATTCGTCCTGCGCCAGGCTATCCCGCATGTCCCGCACATGAAGTAAAAGAAGATTTATTGCGGATTTTGGGTTCACAAGATATTGGTATGACTTTGACTGAGTCTATGGCCATGAATCCTGCATCTAGTGTCAGTGGCTTCTATTTGGCCCATCCTGATGCGCGTTACTTCAATGTGGGTAAAGTATCTGCTGATCAAGTTGCAGATTTGGCACAGCGTCGTGGCGTATCGCTTGAGGATATTCGTAGGCAGCTAGCCAGTTCCTTGGATTAAACGCCCCATAGAATAGGCTCACTCTTATCTTTGGCTTGTTTCATGAGCTCTAGGAAGGGGTAAGCACGTTGACCAAGCCGATCGGCGCGTTTAGGCGTTTCGCTAGCCGCATCCCCTGTTTTTGAGCGCTCTTCTAGGTCCTTTAGGATGGCTGTTTCAAGGGAGGTAATCAGGGCTGGCAGCTTCTCAACCCTCAGAATTCCTCTGGACTCTAAAGGTTGACCCAAAACAGTGAAAATCCGCTCGGTCAAATCCGCCAGCATGATGACGTCTGGACCGGCTTTTGAGCGAAATTGATAGATCATTCGTATAGCTTACCACCTGATAAACTCACTCTTCTATGCTGTTAATCAATAAAAAACGTTTAATTGAGATGCTAAGCCTTGCCTTGCAGGCCTTAGCTCAGGAGCGCGGATTAGAGGAGGCGCCGCAGCCTCGCTTAGAGCGCCCTAAAGCCGTGGATCATGGTGATGTGGCATGCAATATCGCTCTGCAACTTGCTAAGGCATGGAAGCTAAATCCTCGGGAGCTAGCGCAAGCTTTGGTAGAGCAACTCCAAAAACAAGCTGGTTTTGGGGAATTGATTGCCTCTTGCGAAATTGCAGGCCCTGGATTTATTAATTTTCGCCTTAGTAATGAGGCTAAAACCGCCGTGGTTCAAGAGGTACTCAGCAATGCTGCAAAGTTTGGGGAATTAACCCCAAGCTCTAAGCCCATAGCTAGAGCCATGATTGAGTTTGTTTCAGCTAACCCTACTGGGCCATTGCATGTTGGCCATGGTCGTCAAGCAGCTTTGGGTGATGCGCTTGCAAACTTATTGGCAACTCAGGGTATTGAGGTGCATCGCGAGTTTTATTACAACGATGCTGGTGTGCAAATTGCTAACTTGGCGCTTTCGGTTGAGGCGCGCTTAAATGGCTTGAAGCCAGGTGATGTCAATTGGCCTGAGCAGGCTTATAACGGTGAATATATTGCGGAGATTGCAGTCGCTTTTAAGGCCTCTTCAGCCAATCACGCCGACTTATCTGCAGCAGAAAAAATTGAGGCGATTCGTCAGTTTGCGGTAGCCTATTTGCGTAATGAGCAAGATATCGATTTAAAAACTTTTGGCGTTCAGTTTGACTGCTATTACTTAGAATCTTCTTTGTATACCGATGGAAGTGTGGCGCAGATTGTTCAGGACTTACAAGACATCGGCAAGACCTATGAAGCTGAAGGAGCGCTTTGGTTAAGGACCACTGATGATGGCGATGACAAAGATCGGGTGATGCGAAAATCTGATGGTAGCTATACCTATTTTGTGCCTGATGTGGCTTATCACACCAGTAAATGGCAACGGGGTTTTACAAAGGTCATTAATGTGCAGGGCAGTGATCATCACGGTACCATTGCGCGTGTTCGCTCCGGTTTGCAAGGGATTGCACAAAAGCGCAGTTGGGATATCCCCAAGACTTACCCAGAGTATGTACTTCATAAGATGGTAACCGTGATGCGTAACGGTGAAGAGGTGAAGATTTCAAAGCGCGCTGGCTCTTACGTCACCGTCCGTGATTTGGTGGAATGGTCTGGCGGTATCACTGCAGAGATGACTCTTGCAGAAAAGCATTTAGCATTGCAGCGCGGCCGTGATGCAGTACGTTTTTTCTTGATCTCTCGCAAGGCTGATACTGAATTTGTTTTTGATATTGATTTAGCGCTCCAGCAAAATGATGAAAACCCCGTGTTTTATGTGCAATATGCGCATGCCCGTATTTGCTCGATTTTGCAGCAGTGGGGTGGGCAAGCTTCTGATTTGAAATCTGCTGATTTATCCTTGTTGCAAAGCAAGGCTTCAGACCATCTATTGAGACGTTTGGCAGAGTACCCAGAAGTATTAAGTGATGCCGCAGCTGAATTGGCACCACATGCACTGGCTTTCTATTTGCGGGATTTAGCAGGAGATTTTCATACCTTCTACAACGCAGATCGAGTTCTGGTAGATGATCAGTCTTTGAAGTTGGCTAGACTCGCACTCTTATCTGCTACTCGCCAAGTCTTGGAAAATGGCTTAAAAGTACTAGGGGTATCGGCTCCAGCCAAGATGTAATAAGCTGTTCATGAAGTGCAATGTAAGATGAGGAAATGATGAGAAAACCGAATCAACAAACTGGCTTCACTCGGCAAGATGCCGAATACGGCGGTACTATTTTGGGTTTTATTTTCGGGCTTGGACTAGGCTTAATCATTGCTTTGGCGATTGCTTTTTATCTTTCTAAAAATACCCCGCAAGAAAGACCTGGCCTCAGAGCTCCTAATTTACCGTTAACGATTAAGCCTGCCACGCCAACTGAAGGTGAGGACGCTCCG
The DNA here is from genome assembly GCA_947447945.1 of Burkholderiaceae bacterium. Lineage (GTDB taxonomy): Bacteria > Pseudomonadota > Gammaproteobacteria > Burkholderiales > Burkholderiaceae > Polynucleobacter. The sequence continues at coordinate 13,474 of CANFLR010000003.1, read as the reverse complement.
GCTGCTGCGCCTTTAGATTTAAACAAGCCGCTGCAGGGTAAGAGTTCTGCTGCTGCAACCTCAGCCCCAGATCCAATTGCAGATCTAGCGAATGGTAAAAAGCCTGCTGAGTTATCCGCCCCGGCAGCAAAAGCAGATGCCATTTATTTTCTGCAGGTTGGTGTTTTTACCAAGCGTCCTGACGCAGATGCGCAAAAAGCCAATTTAGCCATCCAAGGAATTCAATCTCAATTGAGTGAGGTAAGTAGTGATGGCAACACAGTTTGGCGTGTCCGTGTTGGCCCCTTCAATAGTATTGAAGAAAGCAATCCAGTGCGCGATAAATTAAGTAATATGGGCGTTAAACCAACCACTATTAAATCTAGCAAATCATGATCTCATTTAATAAAAGACTCTTCACTTTTTTTGCATTACTCTGTCTTAGTGGGCTAGTGGGTGCACAAGGCCCTAAGATCGAAGAAGGTCTTGATTACCGCATTCTTGCCATGCCCCAGCCTGTGGAGACTAAGGGTAAGGTAGAGGTGATCGAGTTTTTTTGGTATGGTTGCCCGCATTGCTATGACTTTGAGCCAGAGTTAAGCGCTTGGGTAAAGCGTCAACCGAAGGATGTGGTATTCCGCAGGGTACCCGTTGCATTTCGGGATGATTTTATGCCGCATAACCAATTGTTTTATACGCTTGAATCGCTCGGCAAGGGTGATGCGTTAAACGAAAAGGTGATGTATGCCATTCATAAAGAAAATAAACATCTGTTAACCGAAGCTGAGATTGCGGATTGGGCTGCCTCTCAAGGCATTGATCGCAATACCTTCTTGGCAACTTACCGCTCTTTTGCTATCGTCTCTAAAGCGCGTGCGGCGAAGCAGTTGGCAGAGAACTATCGTATTGATGGAGTGCCAACGATTGTGATGCAGGGCCGTTATGTAACATCACCTTCTATTGCTGGGTCCAAGAGTAAATCACTGATTGTGATGGATTTCTTGGAAGAGAAGATTCGTAAGGATAAGTACAAGTAAATCACTTGGACGCGCCGCTTAAATTTTGACGAAGTGGCGAACGATCCAAAAGTAGAGTGGATAAGGCAGGATCCTGAGAAACTTCAGAAAGCTTGAGAATCTTTTGGGGAAGTGAATATCAAATTCCCCTATCCGAATACCCTCTAAAATTTCTGTGGCAGCTACTTCGGCTGAAATGAGGGCTGGCATCTCAAAATCATTTTGCGCCGTTGCCTCGGTGGCTACAAAGCCTGGAGAAATCATGTGGACGCTAATCCCTTTAGGAAGTAGGTCGTAAAACAGGATTTCGCAGAAGTTGATAATGGCTGCTTTACTTGGCCCATAAGCCAAAGCTTTGGGCAAGCCACTATAGCCAGCGACGCTACCCACAATGGCAATATGACCAGCTTCTTTTTTAAGCATTGCGGGCAAGACTGTTGCAACGGCTCGCATTGGACCAAGCAAATTAGTATTGATGGTTTTTTCGGCCAGGGCAATGTCAAAGTCATCTGCTCGCATTGGCACATACATACCAGATACAAATAGGAGCAGATCTAGACCGCCCCAATGTTCCAAGATCTTTTGATGCGCTTGGATAATTTGCGATTCACTTGTGACATCAATGGGTAACACTAATACCTGGTCTTGAGGTACTTTGCTTGCTAGGGTATTGAGCTGCTCAACACGTCGACCAGAAATCGCCACTTTGGCGCCGGCAGTCAGCAAGGCTGAAGAACAGGCATGCCCAATACCACTAGATGCGCCAATGACCCAAACCCGCTTTCCGGAAAAGGTATCAATGCCTTTTTGGTTCATGAACTCAGGGCATCATTAGATGCCGGTATGGCTTGATGACTGAGCGTAAATTGCACAACATCAATATTGCGCTCAGAAAATCCAGCGGCACAGTACATTAAATAGAAATTCCAGAGGCGAATGAAGGCTTCATCAAACCCGAGGCGGGTAATATCTTGAAGCTTTTGATTGAAGCTATCTCGCCAAATACCCAGTGTTTTTGCATAGTCATGACCAAATGCAAATTCAGACTCAATTTTTAGTCCGGCATACGCGGCATATGCTTTGAAACTAGCGCGCGATGGCAGCATGCCGCCTGGAAATACATATTGCTGAATAAAGTCGGTGTTATGGCGGTAGCGTTCAAACAGCTCTTCCGCAATCACAATAGTTTGAATGCAGGCTTTACCACCACGCTTTAAGCGTGCTGCAATCATTTGAAAGTATTCGGCCCAATGCTTTTCACCAACTGCTTCAAACATTTCTATTGAGGCGATACCATCAAATTGCTCTTGGCAATCTCGATAGTCTTGAAGTCGGACTTCAAAAGCATTAACTATGGCATTTTCTCGCTGAATTTTTTCCAGACGATTTTGTGCAAATGATTGTTGTTCAGTTGATAGGGTAAGACCCGTTACGCTATGACCGCAGCGCAAAGCCTCTTCCATGAACCCGCCCCACCCACAACCGATTTCTAGTAGGCGATCACCAGGCTGGCAGCCAATAGATTGCAAAATACGGGCCATTTTTGCTTTTTGTGCATCCGCAAGTATTTGGCGGTCACCTTCAGAAAAGTAAGCACTTGAGTAGCTCATGCTTGGGTCTAGCCATAAAGCATAGAATGCATTGCCTAAGTCATAGTGTGCATGGATATTTTTACGACTGCCAGATTTTGAGTTATCTCTCAGCCAATGCTTAAAGCGGTAAATCAGCGAGCCATACCATTTTCCATAGATGGCCTTTTCTAGAATGACCCGATTTCGAACCGCCAGCTCAAGAATAGCTTTGAGATCAGAGGTATTCCATTGCCCTCGAATAAAACTTTCCGCAAAACCAATATCACCACGAGAGAGTACTTGTTTGAATACCGACCAATCTAGAATTTGGATATCAGCATGCAGGCTGTCTTGTTGATTGCCGAATTCTTTTACTTCCCCGTCAGGGAGGGTAAGTCTCAGAAAGCCGCTTTGTAGTTGCACTAAAAGCCTGACTAAGGTTTTGCTACTGAGGCTAGCTTGCTGGATTTGCTTGCGTTGCATTTCTGGCCGCAAGAAGTTCAGCCTAGAGAGTAGGGGTTGGCCTGGACGATTCATCTGCTCACTTCAAATTCAGGTGGTTTGGGTTTGGAATGAAAGGGTACACCTTTTGCCCATAATTTTAAGGCTTGCCAGTGTATGCGAAAAATCACTCCAAAGCTCATGAGTGGGTAGCGCAAAAAGGCAAGATATAGGGCAGATTTAGTCAGTGCTTGGCTCAGTCCGCTAATGCTAGTGTTAATCAGGGGTGAGCCCTCTTCGTGTAATTCGATGCGGCAGACCGAGTGTTGCTTTGATGCGCTATCGGGCGTAAACAAAAAACGAAAATGGTATTCACCCTGGACTTCACAAAAAGGAGAAACATGAAATACTTTTTTACTGCTTAAAGTTTCTCCAGATTTTAGGGGTTCACCAGACTCTTTATGAAGCAAGTAGCAATGCCGCTCTCCAAAAGTATTGTTCACTTCGGCTAATACTGCTTGTACCTGACCATTTGTCCGGGTGCAGATCCAAAAGCTAACTGGATTAAATACGTAACCTAAAACCCTAGGAAAGGTCTGTAACCAAATTTCACCATCGGCAGAGGTGATCTGATTTTCATGAAGAATGCTCTCAATCCATTGAAGGCTACTGCCATTTCCAGCGCCGTGATCTTGATCGTAAAAAGAAAATAAGCGAGTTGAGTTGTCCCCTAAACCATATTGACGCAAAAGATCTGGCTCTTGCGCCCTAGTGCGCATCGGGATAGAAAGCGTGAATACCCCGTAGCCAAAGGCATTCTTGGCTGGGCGAAAGCGGCGATGTTTGACCACTCCAAAGTTGATTGTTGGCTGTTTCATTTACTCACTGTCGTGCACGGGGTGAGTTTTGATTTGATGGCGTAGCCGTTCTAGTAAATCTTCCGCAACGAGTTCTCCTGATCGCAGGCCATCTTCATGAAAACCAAATCCCGTCCAGGCACCGCAATACCAGATTGAAGATAAGCCCTGGATCAGTGGTAGTTCTTTTTGCGCCTGAATGGCTCGCATATCAAAGACTGGATGCGCATAATGAATTTCAGCATGAACTAACTTTGGATCGGGTTCGGTAGCTGGATTCAAGCTAACAATGATAGGGGTATGTTCGAGTCCCTTGGGCAGGGGTTGTAGGCGATTAATCAGATAATTGACACTGACATGTTGCCTCGAGGAAGGTAGAGCCCCCGAGTGAGCCGTGTAGTTCCATGCAGCCCAACACCGTTTTGTTTCAGGCAAAAAGCGTCGGTCGGTGTGTAAGATGGCACGATTATTTTGATAGGGAATCGCCGCCAGAATGTTGCGAGCCTCTATGGAAATGCCTTGTACTAGCCCTAAACTTTGGTCACTATGACAAGCCATGATGACCTCATCAAACCAGGAAGAGCCTGAAACACTCATCACTTCAACCTGGGATGATTCATTTGGCGGCGCATTAACGCGTTCCACCGACTCACGTACGAATTGAACGCGGTTTTTTTCTAAGGCGCTGACTAGGCGCTTCACGTATTCTCGTGAACCGCCTTGAACAGTAAGCCATTGGGGCCTATTTTGTATTTGTAAAAGACCATGGTTATGACAAAAGCGAACCATCGTCTGAATCGGAAACTCTAGCATTTGATCAACTGAGCAAGACCAGATTGCGCCAATCATTGGTAGAAAATAGTTTTCTCTAAAGCTTTGGCTAAAGCGATTTCGTTTCAGAAAATCCGCTATGCTTTCATCAGGCTCTGAAAATTCATGCTCAGATTCAATTTGGCTCTTAGCAAGTTGGGTAGCTAAGCGGTTAAATCGTAATATGTCATAGACCATGCGCCAAAAGGATGGCGATAATAAATTTGCCCTTTGGCCAAACAGCGAATTAATGTCATTACCAGCCCATTCAATTTTTTTAACTTGCTTGAGTTGATTTGTTGTATCAATTGAGACCGAAAAAGACATCTCTGACGGCGCGATTGGAACTTCAATTTCTTCGAAGAGGCGAAGTAAGCGTGGGTAGGTTTTGCGGTTGAATACCAAAAAACCAGTATCCACACCATGAGTGATGTGCCCTTGAGGCGTTTCTAATGAGAAATCCACAGTATTGCTGTGGCCGCCAATATGACTCCCGCCCTCATAGATTGTTATTTCTAAGTCAGGATGTTGTCTTAGGGCGTACGCGCAGCCTAAGCCCGAAATACCAGCGCCAATAATGGCGATTTTATGTTTACTCACGGATTTTTTCTGCCAAGAGTTTATTGATTTCACTGGTAATGCTACTGCTTGTTGGCTTGGTGATGCTGCCGAACGAGTCGACCACATTGCCATTACGATCAATTAAGTATTTATAGAAATTCCATTTAGGGCTCGTGCCTGTTTTGGCAATCAACATTTTAAAAAGAGGGTTAGCCTGCTTTCCACTGACAGAGCTCTTAGCAAGCATCGGAAATTTCACGTCATAAGTGTTGGCACAAAAGTCAGCAATCTCTTTGTTGCTGCCAGGCTCTTGTTGGCCAAAATCGTTAGATGGAAAGCCTAGAACGACTAAACCCTGGTCTTTATATTGGGCGTAAATCTTTTCAAGACCTTCATATTGACTAGTAAAGCCACAAAAACTAGCAGTGTTGACTACCAGGAGTACCTTTCCTTGGTATTGGCAAAGATTTTGGGGTGCTTCATCTTGAAGTCGGGGAAAAGTATGAGAAAGCAATGGGCTACAGTTGCTTGGTGCGGCTTCTGCCAGCCTAATGCTCGGTACGAATAGCATTAGGACCAAAATCCAGGTTGATAGCAGGTTCGCCATATTGCGTCTTCAAATAAGGGTGGTCAGCTTTCAAGTCTAAGCCATTCTGGCCAATATTGTTGGTCATGGCCTATTGCCATTAAGATTAGCTTATGAGTTCTTTGCCACTACCATCTTTTGAGTCCAAAGTCTGCCCATCTTCAGATTTACAGGATCGGATTAGCCAACTGCCGAGGCCATTGGTATTTACCAATGGTGTCTTCGATATTCTTCACCGTGGGCATGCCAGCTATTTAGCCCAAGCTCGCGAGTTGGGAGCGAGTTTAGTAGTGGGGGTGAACTCAGATGCCTCTGTAAAGACACTAGGAAAGGGCGATGACCGACCGATTAATTCAGAAGCGGATCGTCAAGCGCTATTAGCTGCTTTAGCTAGTGTAGATTTGGTTGTGCTTTTTACTGAACAGACGCCAGTAAATTTGATTGCACAGATTCGCCCAGACATTTATGTCAAAGGCGGAGATTATGAAATAGACACTTTAGAAGAGACTCGCGTTGTTAAAACTTGGGGTGGAAAGTCAGTGGCCATTCCTTTTATCTATGAGCGCTCCACCACGACTTTGTTGGGAAAAATTCGCTCCTAGAGACCGTTATTTAGACCTTGATGTTTGCCTTAGCCAAGCCCAAATACCTCGTAGCACCAGGCCATCAATTGTCTCTAAAGGCGGTAGATTTAGATTAGGACGTTTTTTGATCTCAGCAGCCAATGCTTTACCATGGCCGCCGTCAAGCCAAATACGCTCAATAGGATGATGCATTTCCTTGGCTAATTGGCTTGCATAAATCATTGCGCCAATCTGAGCAGCATCACAGCCACTGGTAATGGCATTGTTGGTTGATATTCCAAATCCCAATTGATCTTCCGAGCGAGTTGCTAGAGGCAGTTGCGCAGTCTTGCTCTGCAAGCTCTCATGCATCAGCGTAAGGCCAGGAAGAATCCATCCGCCATAGTGAACGCCATTACCTCCCAATAGATCAATAGTGGTAGCAGTGCCAGCATTAATAATAAGGGTATTTGTATTTGATAAAGCCCGCGCTCCAATCACGGCTGCCCAACGATCCGCTCCAAGCTTAGAGGGATCTTCATATAAGGTGCGAATACCGTCATATTGGCTATGACCATTCAATTGCTGCCATTCAAGCTCGCTCCATTGCGGAAATAGTGATTTGAGATTTTCAATGGCAATAGCCCCAGCGACGCAGGCAAATCCAATCGCAATTGGTTTAGGTATCGTTTTTGCGATGTAATCAGCTAGTTCTAAGCGATGTTCAGGAGATTGCAATGATTTACTGCTAATAGATCCTGAATAAGCCCATAATTTTTTATGACGATCCGAGGGGGCTTGTGTGGTCTCAACCGCAGCCCATTTAAGCCTGGTATTGCCGACATCAAATAGTAAATACAGGCTCATGATTTAGCTCGCAATGAAACATCACCAGCATGAATAGTGATAGTTTTATTTTCTTGTAACAGAAGGAGTGCACCGCTAGCATCTACTCCTGTTGCAATGCCAATAATAGGATTGTTGCCCGAGCCAGTGATACAAACCTCGGTATCCTGAAATGCATCCCAGTGCATCCACTGCTGCCGATACACATCAAATCCTTTTTGGTCAAACTCTTGCAGATGTTGGCCAAAAGATTCGAGGAGTTTAAGCCAAAGCAATTCAGTCTCTGGAAGTGTTTTCCCGTTAGGGAGTAGCTGGTCTAAACTGGTAACGCCAAGAGAATTTTTATTTTTGAGCCGTGTTTGAATGGCTGCGCTATTGCGTAAGTTAATGCCTACACCAATAATCATCCAAGTTGGGGCGCCCACTTTTGTTTGCCCACCTTCAATCAAGATTCCGCCCAATTTGGCATTGTTTAATAAGAGATCATTGGGCCACTTGAGGCGTAAGCCTTGTTGATGGAGATTGGATTGAGGGATCTCAAGTGCGCCAGCAATGCCTGCAATCACCGCTAAACCGACTAATAAGCTTAATCCCGAGAGTTCAGCAGGGTTTCTACGAAAGGGATAGGCCAAAGAGAAACACAGAGAGTCTTCTGGGTTTGCAAGCCATGATCTCCCTGCGCGACCCTTTCCAGCTGTTTGTTTTTGGGCAATTCGGGCAACAGGGTCAATCAGTTCGCCAGCGCGCCAGCGCGCCAAAAGATCGTCATTTGTCGATTTTGTTTCAGCTACGCGCTCAAGGATGCAATTCCAAGTCATTTCGCCATTGTAGAAAGGTCTGACCTAGAATTGTGGAATGCATTCCAAAGATCAACGCCCCCGAAAGTTTATTTGGCCACTTCAGGCCATGCCTTTGGCTAGAGTTTCTAGTCTCAGTTATGCCTTATTGATCATTTATGTGAGCTTAAACCCCTTTGATTTTGACTTTAATAATGGAATTGGTGCTTGGGCTTGGGTAAGCGCCCCCTTGCCTCGGTTTATTACGCTATTTGATGTTTCCGTGAATATTTTGGCGTACATTCCATTGGGATTCTTATTAGTTTTCGCCGCTTACCCCCGTTGGCGTAACTATATTGCGCTGGCGATTGCCCTTGTCTTTAGCGCCGCCTTAGCATTTAGCGTTGAGACGCTTCAGACCTGGTTACCAACCCGCATACCCAGCCAAATGGATTGGTGGGCCAATGTGCTCGGTGGGATTCTGGGTGGACTTTTGGCAATTCCACTGGGCCCCCAATGGTTATCTGGTAGCGTGCTTCACAAACGTTTTGATGGGTGGTTTGGCTCTAACTGGTTTGCTTGCGGCTTATTTTTGTTATTTCCATGGTCGCAAATCTACCCCCAAAGTTCATGGTTGGGAACCGGGGTATGGGGTCATGCGATTTTTGGCTCTATTGATTGGGGTACCACCGTCATTAATCAAGTTGTTCAAGAAACCTTAATTACTGCATTGTGTTGGCTAGGAGCCGCATTATTACTTTCTTTGGGAATGCGTAGTAAAGCACAACAATGGCATATATTAATTGGCTTGCTTTGTATAACAGTACTTATTAAGACCTTATTTACAGCATTGCAGTTTGGTCTTGAATTGAGTTTGTTATGGCTCACCGCAGGTGCGATTTGGGGGATGATTATTGCCAGCGTGATATTGCGTTGGAGCTTAAATCTATCTAGCAATAGCAAATTTTGGGCATCTTTACTTTGCTTGCTCACGGCGACGGTTGCAATTAACTTTTTACCGGATAATCCCTATTTCATTCTAAATTTACGGCACTGGTACCAAGGTAGGTTATTGCACTTTAATGAGCTCATGCAGTGGGTATCAGTAGCATGGCTACCATTAGCGATGTTCTGGGCAATACATCATCGGCTCCAAATTAACCTTCAACGCTGAGACATTTATTGATGAGTTTTCAACACCACCTGTTTTTTTGTTTAAATCAACGCAAGAATGGCGAAGATTGTTGTGACCAACATAATGCATTTGCTCTTTTTGAGTATGCAAAGAGCCGCGTGAAAGAGCTCGGTCTTGCAGGACCTGGAAAAGTTCGCGTGAACAAAGCTGGTTGTTTAGATCGTTGTGCGGATGGGCCTGTAATGGTCGTTTATCCTGCTGGGATTTGGTATACATTCGTAGATATCGAGGATATTGAAGAGATTATTCAATCGCACTTGATCCAGGGGCAGCCGGTTGAGCGTTTGCAGTTAGCTTAGTTGATCTTAGAAAGATAGTTACATGAATGGCCGTACAAAAGTAATACAGATTGAAGGGGTCGTTGGCCCTATCGAAGTATCCATTGATTTGCCTGATGAGTTAAAAAATCATCCAGAGTTTGCAGTACGTGGGCTGGCTTTAGTTGCCCATCCTCACCCCTTGATGGGCGGCACGATGGATAACAAGGTTGCACAGACGATGGCAAGGACTTTTAACCAATTAGGCTATGTTAGTGTTCGGCCAAATTTTCGTGGGGTAGGCGGAAGTGTGGGAGTGCATGACGATGGTGTGGGTGAGTTGGATGATTTACTCCATATTACCGATTGGATGCGGACGCCCTCAAGCTGGAATGCCCTTGATTTTGCTCAACAACACAACTGGATAAACTCTGTAAATACTTTGCCTTTGGTAGTTTCTGGTTTTTCATTTGGCAGTTTTGTTGGTAGCCACTTAGTTCAGAAACTGATTGACTTGGGTAGGCCTGCAGAACGACTTGTGATGATTGGCAGCGCTGCTGGTCGCTGGGAGTTAGCACCAGTTCCTGCAGATACTATTGTGATTCATGGGGAGCTTGATGAAACCATTACATTGGGCGCGGTCCTAGATTGGGCACGCCCACAAGAGTTAACGGTACAAGTTGTTCCTGGCGCAGACCATTTCTTTCATCGTAGACTGCATTGCATTCGCAATATCATTACTGGCGCCTGGCTTGGCATGCCCGATCACCGGAGCTAATCAAGATATGTCTGCAGAAAAATCTCTCATTGAGTATCCCTCTCTTTTTCCAGTGAAGGTCATGGGGAAAGCTACCCCCGAATATTTTCCTGCAATGGTGCATATTGCCAAACAATTTGATCCGATCTTTGATGAAAGCAAAGTTGAGCAAAGACCCTCGAAGGATGGAAATTATCTGGGGATTACCTTGCCCATTAATGCAACGAGTCGCGAGCAGTTAGATGAGTTGTATAGAACCCTATCCACGCATCCACTAGTGAGCATTGTTCTTTAGCTTAGCTGATGGCGATCTTAGTCAAGCACTTAGGATTGGTAGATTACCAATCTACCTATACAGCAATGCAGGAATTTACAAAGCAACGCAAGATTGATACGCCAGATGAAATTTGGGTCTTAGAGCACCTCCCTGTTTTTACATTGGGGTTGGCTGGAGACCCAAGTAACTTGCATGCCCCTAGCAATCAAATACCCTTGGTACAGGTTGATCGTGGTGGTGAGATTACTTATCACGGTCCCGGTCAGACCGTTGTTTATCTATTGCTGGATCTCAAGCGCTTAGGTATCTTCGTAAAAGAGCTAGTCGTTCATATCGAACAAGCTCTCATTGATACTCTCGCTGACTACAATTTAAAGACCGAAAGACACGCAGGAGCCCCTGGAATATATGTTTCAGAGCAGCCTAACGTGCCTTTAGAGTGGATGGGGGCTAAGATCGCTGCCTTGGGCCTCAAGGTCTCTAAAAGTTGCTCCTATCATGGCTTAGCCCTCAATGTGGCTACCGATCTTGAGGCTTTTAGCCGTATTCACCCCTGTGGATATCAGGGCTTAAAGACGGTGGATATGCAAACTCTTGGGATCAAGGACAATATAGACACTATTAGCCAAAGGCTTTTGGAGCATTTACAAAAGCAACTGATGTCACATGACCACAAATAAGACTGATACCAAGACCATTATTGAGCCTCGACAAGATCTCAATTACGACGCAACTCGCAAGCAAAAGTCTGGCGAGAAGACGGGACGTATTCCGATCAAAATTGTGCCGCTTGAACAGGTACTTAAAAAGCCCGATTGGATTCGGGTTAAGGCTGCATCTGGAAATTCACGCTTTTCAGAAATTAAAAAGATTTTGCGTGAAAACGAATTGGTTACAGTCTGCGAGGAAGCAAGTTGCCCCAATATTGGTGAGTGCTTCGGTAAGGGTACGGCCACCTTCATGATCATGGGCGATAAGTGCACACGTCGTTGCCCATTTTGTGACGTTGGCCATGGCAGACCAGATCCGCTAGATCAAAATGAGCCTGCCAACCTAGCCCGTACGATTGCTGCTCTGAAGTTAAATTACGTCGTGATTACTAGTGTAGACCGTGATGATTTACGCGATGGCGGTGCGATGCATTATGTGGATTGCATTTCTCAATCTAGGGCTGCATCACCCAATACCCGAATTGAAGTGCTAGTCCCAGATTTTCGTGGTCGTTTAGATAAGGCATTGGATATTTTTTCTGAGCACGCACCAAAAGGCTTGCCGGATGTAATGAACCACAACCTTGAAACGGTCCCACGTTTATATAAAGAAGCAAGACCAGGCGCGGATTATCTGCACTCTTTGAAGCTATTGAAGGACTTTAAAGAACGCTTCCCTCATATCCCAACAAAGAGTGGTTTGATGGTGGGTCTTGGTGAAACTGATGAAGAAATTCTAGAGGTAATGCGCGATATGCGTGAGCACAATATCGATATGCTCACCATTGGTCAGTATCTTGCGCCATCAGGGCATCATCTGCCTGTGCGCCGCTATGTGCATCCTGATATTTTCAAGATGTTTGAAGAAAAGGCTAACGCAATGGGCTTCTCTCATGCCGCAGTTGGCGCGATGGTGCGATCAAGCTACCATGCTGACCAGCAGGCACATGGGGCGGGCCTTGTTTAGAAAAGCTTTTTTGAGATGTTACTTATTGATAGCATCGGTTTTATTGCTCTCCGCCTGTAGCCCAAAGTTCGATTGGCGCGTAGTTCAATCCCCTCTGGAGGGATATACCGCATTATTTCCAGCTAAGCCTGAAAAGATTCAGAGAAAAGTTCCCTTTCAGGGGCAGGAGCTTCTTCAAGCCTTAGAGGCAGTCAAGATCGATGACGATATTTACTCCGTTAGCTCTATTTATTTCAGCAGCCAACAAACTGAGCTTTTGCCAAAATTATTGGCCCAGTTAGAGGGCAATCTTTTTCATAATGCTGGCGTGGATCAATTAACGGCACTGAGTTCAGAAGGCTTTTATCAAGCAGCCAATCATCAGCGCTTACCGAGTAAAGATTATTTTCTAGAATTTAAATCCGTTGGCACTACTCAGCAAGCAATGCGGGTTCGTTGGCTCACCAGATCTTCTCCAAATGGCGGCATGTGGCTTTACCAATTATCTATTTTGCATGCAGGATCAATTCAGCCTGACGTCAAAACATTTTTTTCTGCGGAAGAGCGCGCCAATTTTTTCGATGAGTTTCATCCGGATTAATCACCCGATCGTTAGAGCGTCGCAATCTTTGGAAAATTAAAGTGCCGTAGAAGATTTTTCAAGGGCTGCAACTTTTTCTTCTAGCGCCTCTAGTTTTTCTCGAGTCTTTGCCAGAACTTTGGATTGCAACTCGAATTCTTCGCGAGTGACCAAATCCATTTTCTGAAATCCTTGGTTCATCATGGCGCGCACATTCTTTTCAATCTCTTGGGCCGGTGAATTCCGAATGGCATCGCCCACTTTATTTTGCATATCGCTGGCAATGCGTTGGATTTGTTCGAGGATTTCGCCTGGTTTTTGCATGGTTTGTTTCTCTGGTGGGGTTAGCGTTGCACAAAAGACACGAATTTCATTTTAATTTGGGAAGTAATTTCTGTTGCAAAAACCTCTTAAAAAGCTAAAAAAGAGCAATTTCTCAATTTTGGTGCATAAAAAAGCACCTATTTGGTGCTAAAGCCTTAACAGAGTGCATCGTTTTGAGGGGAGGTATTGCCAAAGCTTCATGATCACACCATGCAATAAGCATTCGTACATTTTTTGATTACAACCAGCAAGGAGTCATACATGAAAGCATTACAAAAGACAGCAATCTCTGCAGCCGCAGTTGCATTGTTGAGTGGCCTTGGGTCTGTAGCAGCATTTGCAGAAGATGCTCCTGAAGCCAGCCCAATCACTGCCAACGTTACTGTAGTTAATGACTACCGCTATCGCGGTATCAGCCAGTC
>CANFLR010000002.1 GCA_947447945.1 Burkholderiaceae bacterium | reverse complement strand
TTTATATCAAGGTCTATATGGTGTTGCACCGGCTTTGGGGTGGGAGAAGCAATATGACTGGACGGGTTATGTCCCCTTCGATCAACTACCAACCAGTATGAATCCTGAGGAAGGATGGCTTGCAACAGCCAATCAACCCATCATTGCCCGTAACGACCCCAACCCTCTCACAGCAGACTGGGATTTATCTAAGCGCTATGATCGTATTGTTGAGATGATTCAAGCGAAGGACAGGCATGATTTTGATTCAATGAAAAAAATGCAGGCTGATACTTTATCACTTGGCGCAACTCCCCTGCTTGAGTTATTTAAAACAAGTAAACCAAATCACAAGCTTGCTCCAGCCGCCCAAGAGATCAGCAAGAATTTTGATGGTGATATGCGGGTTGATAGCGCTGCAGCGTTAATCTTTAATGCCTGGGCCGATCAATTAACGCGCAATGTTTTTTCCCGCCTAGGCTACTTGTTTACCGAGCATTATGGTGCTCGAAATTTCAGGACCCCACTCTTATTGCAGTTAGCTAATCCGAATAGCCCTTGGTGCGATAACCCCAAGACAGAAAAAGTAGAAACTTGCGCAGAGTCTTCAAACCAAGCTTATGAAAAAGCATTAGATGAACTAAGCGAGCGATATGGCAGCGATCCAAGCAAATGGTCTTGGGGAAAAGCACACATCGCCATTTCTGAGCATCGACCTTTTAGCAAGGTTCCTATTCTCGATAAAATCTTCAATCTGAGCGCCCCATTCCCTGGTGATAGTTTTACCGTCAACGTTGGCAGATTGGAGCTGCTCCAAGCAGATAGTCCATATAACACTAAACAAGCGCCAAGTCTGCGCACAATTTACGATCTCTCTGATCTTGAAAAATCAGTTTTCGTGTACCAGTCAGGCCAATCAGGTTGGGTGCAAAGCTCACTCTATCGGAACATGTTGCCCTTATGGGCTCACAATGAGTACCTTCCTTTGCAAATGAAACCTAGCAAAATCAACCGCCAACTTGAGCTCAATACCAAACAAAAGTAAACTTAAGCTTTCAAAATGCAGTTTTAACCTATAAAAAGTATTAAAAGGAATCAACCAATTCATGAAAACACTCACCGCTCTTATCGCGATTACAGCTAGCCTTGCAGTCATCCCAGCAAGCAATGCCCTAGCAGCTTGGACAGAGCTTGGGGCAAACGATGCCATGAGTGTTTCTGTTGACGTTGACACCTTGAGCAGAAATGGCGATAAGGCTCAGATCATGTCTATGTTGGATTTAAAAAAACCTGGCGCTAATCCCAAAACAAAACAGGTTGTGAACTCGCTCATTGGCCTGAACGAATACAACTGCTCTAATACAACCTATCGCCCCATTACATACAAAGAATTTTCTGAGAACAAAGGCGCTGGAAAAGTTGTTTCAGACAACCAAACCCCCGACTCGCAGTTTGAACCCGTTGTCAATGGCTCTTGGACTGCCGGGGTTTATAACGTTGCTTGCAAAGCCAAGTAACTCTCAAGCGCGCACCAAGAGGTCAGGCCTTTGGGTGTGGCCTCTTATTTTTTGTCCACTTCTCTTGTCCGGTTGTGTTGCCCCATTAGCAGCATTAGGAACCTCCAGTACTGCCGCAGCCAGCTCAGTCGGTACTGCAGTGACAACGGCTGCGGTAGCCAATCCGGTGACAGCAACGAGCCTTGCATCTACTGCAACGACTGGCAAATCTCCTTTAGAGCATGCGGCATCAGCCGCCACTAAAAAAGAGTGTAGTTTTATGAATGTTCTGGATTCAAAACCGATTTGCGTAGAAGTGATCATCCCGCCCGTAACGGATAAAAGTGAAGTCTACCTAGGGCCAGCAGATCGAGTAGATAAACCACCTAAATAGGGTGGGCTCAGCCCTCTCAGCTTTGTGTTCAATAAAACCAGCTGCGCAGTCTAAAATAGAGGTTTATACGTATTCATCTGAATTGAAGACATGAGCCCAGAAAATTATTACCTTACCCTCACCTGCCCTAATCGCCCAGGTATTGTTGCAGCCGTATCCACATACATCTATCAAGCTGGTGGTGATATTGAAGAAGCACAACAGTTTGATGACAAAGGCTCTAAACGCTTCTTTATGCGTGTGAGTTTTAGTTGTGCAGTAGATGCGGAAACATTGAGAACAGGTTTTGTAGAAATTGCTGAGCGCTTTGATCTGGACTGGAATCTGCGTGCCGTCAAAGATTTGAAGCGCGTAGTGATTATGGCTTCTAAATTAGATCATTGTTTGGTGGATTTACTCTACCGCTGGCGCATTGGTGAATTGCCGATGGTGATTTGTGGCATTGTTTCAAATCATCCCCGCGAGGTCTACTCTAGTATTGATTTCGCTAATATTCCATTCCATTACTTACCAGTAAGTCCCGAAACCAAACCCGCTCAAGAGGCGAAGTTATTAGAAATCGTTGCTGACGCTAAAGTAGATATGGTGATCTTGGCACGTTACATGCAAATTTTGTCTGACAATCTCTCCACGCAGCTATCAGGTCGCTGTATTAACGTCCATCACTCTTTCTTGCCTAGCTTTAAAGGCGCAAAACCCTATCATCAAGCGCATGCCCGGGGAATTAAACTCATTGGTGCCACAGCACACTTTGTCACAAGCGACCTAGATGAAGGGCCTATCATTGAACAAGACGTTACTCGTGTGACTCATGGCGATACACCAGAAGATTTAGTGCGCAAAGGTCGCGATTTGGAGCGCACTGTTTTATCGCGCGCCCTACGTTACTACCTACATGATCGTGTATTAATTAATGGCGCAACTTCAGTAGTCTTTTCAGATTAAGGCCGCACCCCAGGAGATTCCAGGGGCATCCCTCTAGCACGCCACATCAAAAATAACTCTAATTGCGCCATTTCTGGCGAACCATATTCAAACTGCTGTGCCCTCACCCCACTCATACAGTTGCGCAACCTGCGCTGCAATGAGCCCAGGCCTTGCCATTCCAAGCGATAAATAGGATACGCAGTAGGATGAGCTTGCGGGATAATACTTCCGCCTAAACTTAAACCGGCACGCTGCTCGTGACATTGGGCGCAAGATAAATTCAGTTGCCCCATTCTGGTGTCGAACCACTGACGCCCTTTACGCAGTGCAGTACGATTTGCGGAGGTTTCCTCAACGGCAATCGGCATACCTTTTGATTGGCTTGCCACAAATCCTGTCAAGGCTAATAAAGCCTTACTTTCATAAGCCAATTGATCAGCCTGCTGCCTTGTCGTTCGACATTGATTAATCTGGCCTTCTAATGTTTGTAGTTTTCCATGCTTCATCTTCGGAAACTGGACGGCAACTCCCCGTAGCGTAGTTCCGGATTCACCATGACAAGTTGCACAAGAAATATTTTTCTTTCCAACACTTTCTTTCCAAAGACTTTGGCCATCCATCACCCAAAATTGCGCCGGGTTTAGGTTGGGATCATCTTGCATTGCCTGATTTTCAGGGCTCATGAGCTCATAACTCGATTGCCTCGCTGCTAAGCTCGCTGCAGAGCTCAGCAGCGCAAAGAGAAAAAGGAATATCGACAGTAGCTTCACGTTACAGTGATTTGACTTTGATTAAAGGCCTGATAACCATCATCACCCTCCCACTCAAATTGCAACACCCCAGACTCTGTAGCGATGGTTGTAAAAATAATCAAGGGGTTGGCTCCTGTGCCAGGAAAAAACTCCGCTTTAAAGACTTCTGTGCCGTTATAGCGACAGACAAAAGTACGAATAATGTCGCGTGGCACAAGCTTGCCGGCTTCTGTAAACCGAAAGCCTGTTTCCATATCATGCTGAGCAATCGCCCGGATCTCAATAATGGCGTCCTTTTTTGCTTGTGCAGGCATGGTGATGGACGTGCGCGAAGTCTTACTCATACTGACTCCGTACAGGCAGAAATTGCCACTAAAGTATCGGCATAGCCCTGCCAAAAACTCCCATCACTCATTTGGGCAATTGCCCATACTCGCTGCGTCTCTGACAGGCGCACTCGAGTGGTAATGTTGGCTGTACCTGAACGCGGGGTAAAAATTGCACTAAAGATATTGGGTAGTGGATTGCCCTCCGCAATCACATGAATTGCCTGCACATAATCTTGCGCGGTCATCGGACTGTCAACACTAATCTTTAAAACTACAAGATTACCGTTCTCTACCAAAGGGGGAATCACCAGCTTAACGCGTCCATCACGAGGTGTTTGTGAGCCCACAATTTTTGCAATTGCCTCCATTGCCTCGGGTTTCTTAGCAAAACCGATATTTGGCTTTAGCCAAGCTCCGAGAATGAGAAGGCTGAGTTGCGAAAGCCAGCGACGGCGATGGGGGCTTGGTGTATTCATATAAGACTCAGGGGATATTCCGTGGATTTAAAGTCAGCAAAAAAGCTACCACATCTTCAATCTCTTGCGCTGTTAACATTGTTTGTCCACTCCATTTTGATCCAATACGATAAAAACCTTCTGTTCGGTAATAGGCCGGCATGATGGTGGCAGAGTTAAATCGACTCGGGTCAATAATCCGTTCACGTAACTGAGCAGCAGATAATTTAGCAGCACTAAGCCCTAAATCAGGCGCCAAATTCCCCTGAAAACGCTCCTCTGGGAAAGGGCCACTATGGCATAGCAAGCATAAGCCTGTTTGTCTGCTAACCACAATTGCCTTACCTCGCAAGGCGTCGCCTGCAGAGGGGGCAAAGGACTCGAGCTGAGCGTCTTTCATTAAGACCTGCGCGCGCACTGGCGTAATAAAGACAAGGATGCCGAGTAAAAAGATTGCTGACGTAGACCGCATTCCCATATGACTAATTTTAAGTTGGTATTCAATAAGCCTGCTGATGCAGATTGAGAATAACCGATAACCATAGCAGATTGATTTGAGCCGCTGTTATGCCTGCTTATTGCTATGCAATAAATCCCAATGGGCAGTAAGATTTGGGGATGATTTCTGGACTTGTTCAAATATTGCTGTTTCAAAGCCTTGGAGAGATCCTTTCTAAGTTCGTTTTGCCAACACTTCCAGGTCCAGTTATTGGTTTAGTGCTGTTAGTCGTTTGGCTGGTCATCAGAAAAGGTGAGGATGAGCATCTTGCCGCTGTGGCTGATGGCTTTAGTCAATATTTTGGCCTTTTGTTTGTACCGGCTGCCGTCGGGGTTGTCTTATTTCTGCCCCAGCTCAAGGCAAATGCCCTGGCGATTATTTGTGCGCTAGTAGCTAGCGTAGTCCTGACGATTGGCTCTAGTGCAATCGTGGTGCGCTTTCTGAGTCGCAAGGTTTCCGATGAGTGAAAAACATTCTATCGTCGAAATTTGGGTTTACCTCTCAGGTAGCCCCCTCTTTGCGCTCTTTATTACCCTAGCCTCTTATCAAATAGGTTTGTGGATTTATCGCTCTACCAAGCAAAACCCACTAGCCAATCCAGTAGCGATTGCCATCATCTTGGTTGCTACTGTCATACAGTTAATTGATATGCCTTACTCAAGTTACTTTGAGGGCGCTCAATTTATTCATTTCTTACTAGGCTCAGCAACGGTCTCTTTGGCGGTACCAATTTATCGAGGTCTTGGTAGTCTGAAAGAAAGATCTATTCCACTACTCTTATCTTTATTAGCCGGTGGCGCCGTATCGATTTTTAGCGCAGTCAATATTGCAGGTCTTTTAGGCGCAGATTCCACCATTACCGGGGCAATGTATCCCAAATCGGTCACGGCACCAATTGCGATGGGTATTGCCGAGCGGATTGGTGTATCCCCCACTCTTACGGCGATTTTTGCTGTTGCCACTGGAATCTTGGGAGCGATTTTGGCTCCCTATGTGCTAAATGCCCTAGGCATGAAAGCGTGGTGGCAAAGAGGATTTGCAATTGGCATTGGAGCTCATGGCATCGGCACTTCGCGCGCCTTTAGCATCCATCATGAAGCGGGGACTTACGCCAGTCTAGCAATGGGCATGAACGGTGTCATAAGTGCTGTTGCTGTTCCCATCATCTATCATTGGTTTAATTGATTCTTATCCTAGTATTAAGCGAACCGCCCAATAAGCTGGCGGGTCGGTCTCATTTATTTTTTAAGCAATGTTTTACTTCTCTGATTTTTCCAATACCATATTACCTATCACCATCTAGATACTCATATGAAAACCATGAAGCATCACTTTAGCGATTCACTGAATTTCTTCGTTGCCGGATGCTTACTAACATTCGGAATTGTCAGTCATGCCCTTGCAGTAGATGCTGATTGGCCCAAAAAACCTATCTTAGCCATTTTGTCGTTCCCTGCAGGCGGGTCAACTGATATATTCGCCCGTGCAGTGGCTGCGCCATTAGGTGAAGCACTGGGACAGTCTGTCATCGTTGAAAATAAGCCGGGAGCCGGCGGGATGATTGGATTGCAAGCGGCAGCTAAAGCTGCACCTGATGGCTACACCATTCACATTAGCGCACTTACCAATCAATCTATCTCGCAAGCACTCTTTACGAACCCGCCAGCTGATCTGCGCAAGGACTTTTTGCCAGTAGCACAACTTGGCTCAATTCCCCATTTACTTGAAGTCAATCCCAGCGTACCTGCTAAAAACTTGCCAGAGTTGATTGCTTTTATTAAGTCCAAAAATGGCAACTTCAATTACGCCTCGCAAGGCAATGGCAGTCTCTCTCATCTTGAGGCAACACTGTTCCTGCAACGGATTGGCGCCACTGGCACACACATCCCTTACAAAGGTAGTAGCTTTGCATTGCCTGACTTAATTGCTGGCAATACCCTTATGATGTTTGACAGTGTGACTGCGTCATTACCGCATATTCAGAGCGGTAAACTGCGCCCAATCGCGATTGCCGCTTCTGAGCGCTCCCCTCTCATGCCCAATGTTCCAACTTTGGGTCAAGATGGTATGAAGGCATTTGATGTGGAAAACCTCTATGCTATCTACGTACCCAAAGGCACATCCCCTGCCATTGTGAGTCGCCTAGAAAAAGAAGTTCGGAGGATTTTGACGAATCCTGACTTTAAAGCTCGTATGGCCAATCAGGGCATCCATCCGGAATTTCAGAATAGTGAGCGACTTACTGAAATCACTTCTGCCGAGCATCTTAAGTGGGAAAAGACCGTGAAGTCTGCCAATGTTAAAGTGGACTAATTCTTGATTTACACCCACCAACCAATAAAGCAGCCAAATCCATGCTGATTTCACCCCCCTATGGCGGAGGCCGTGCACCTGTATTAGCAAAAAATATAGTCGCAAGTTCTCAACCTTTGGCAACGCAAGCAGGTATCGAGGCGCTCCAAAATGGTGGTAACGCGGTAGATGCTGCTTTAGCCACTGCCATCACCCTAAGTGTTGTCGAACCCACCATGAATGGCATAGGTGGCGATGGCTTCGCGCTAATTTGGGATGGCCAGAAACTCCATGGCTTAAATGCTTCGGGTCGTGCACCAGCCGCCTGGACTCCAGAGTTCTTTGCTGGCAAATCCGCCATGGATCTCATCGGCTGGAATACTGTGACTGTGCCGGGTATGGTTTCGGGATGGATTGAACTTTCCCGAAAATTTGGCAAATTGCCATTTGCGCAATTATTTAAACGCGCCATCGATTATGCCGAGAATGGCTTTCCCGTTTCGCCCGTAATCGCACGTCAATGGCGCGAATCAATTCCAGTATTACGAAAACAACCTGGCTTCTTAGAATCATTTTGCATTCATGAGAAATCCCCCGCCGCTGGAGAAATTTGGCGCTACCCAGCCCAAGCTAATACGCTGCGAGAAATTGCCGCGACCGAGGGTGAGTCTTTTTATACCGGCACCCTTGCTAAAAGCATGGTGGAGTTTGCCCAATCGACTGGTGGTTGCTTTACGATGGCTGACTTTGCTAACAATCAACCGGAGTGGGTCGAACCTGTTGCCTTTAATTATGGGCAATACACGCTCCACGAGATTCCACCTAACGGTTCTGGTATTGCCGCACAAATAGCTCTGGGTATTTTGGAGGCCGCTAATGCTCGGCAGTATCCCGCCAATTCTGCTGAACGCATTCATCTTCAAGTCGAGGCGATGCGCCTTGCCTTTGCGGATGCTTATGCTCATGTCTCCGACAAAAGCACGATGCAAGTCCCTCCCAATGCATTGCTTGATCGATCCTATTTAGCTAGTCGTGCAGCCTTAATTCATCACCAGCAGGCTGGCACTTATCCTGCTGGTGATCCACATAGCGGTGGCACGGTATATCTTTGCGCAGCCGATGCATCCGGCATGATGATCTCCTACATTCAATCGAACTTTAAAGGCTTTGGCTCTGGTGTCGTTGCTCCTGGTGGGATTGCGTTTCATAACCGCGGTATGAGTTTTAGTCTTGAGAAGGGGCACCCGAATCAAGTAGCGCCTGGTAAACGTCCTTTCCATACCATCATCCCAGCCTTCCTGACTCAAGGCAATAAACCCACTATGGCCTTTGGTGTCATGGGCGGCAATATGCAACCTCAAGGGCACATCCAAGTGGTGATGCGTTTTGTAGATGAGTACCTCAACCCTCAAGCCTGCTCTGATGCTCCCCGCTGGAGAATTGATGACGCAGGAAAGTTAACCGTAGAAGCCTCTATGCCAAGTGCCGTAGTTGATGGCTTAAAAAGCTTTGGTCATGAGGTCACCGTGATGCCTGCCAATAGTTTGGACTTTGGTAGCGCCCAAGCGATTGCTTTGCTCGGTGATGATACCCGCTCGGGCTATATTGCTGGCAGCGATCACCGCAGAGATGGCTTAGCTGCTGGGTTCTAAATTCAATCATTTATTACCCCAAAATCCCATCTTCATGGCTTAGGAATTAAGCTATCTGAATAGACTGAGCTGAGATTGCTCAGAAGTGATGCATTGTCAAAACGAAACCAGCGTGAGGCCTTGAAGCGCTTCATCGAAGGTGAATTCAAAATCATCGCAAGCGAAGCTTTAGAAAAACAAAAAAATATGCCGAAGTCAGCTTAACTTGGTAAGCAATTTAAATAAAAGCGCTTGATCTCTGGATCACAGCGAACATCCTTAGGCTCAATGGGCCTCTCTAAGGTAATGCCCTCTATTGAGGTACAGCGACTCAGTGCAACATAAACCTGGCCCGATGCAAAGGCTCCCGATGATAAATCCACCTTAACCTTCTCCAGAGTCTTTCCTTGACTCTTATGAATGGTGACAGCCCAAGCGAGCATCAGCGGAATTTGTTCATACGTTCCAATCACGCTTGGTGAAATCCTTCCCGACATCATGTCGTGGTCATAACGATAGGATTCCCATTGATGACAGGCCACCTCAACCGTATTGGAATACGGACCGTTTTTGACCAAGACCTTCACCTTGTCACCTAGCAACTCACGTACCACTCCTATCGTGCCATTGACCCATCGCTTCGGAAAGCCGCTATCCGTGGCGGTAAACATTACCTTTGCACCAACCTTAAGGACTAGGTTGGCTGAAGAAGGTAGGTTGCGCTCATCGATATTGAACTTGCCAGTGGTTTTGCCTGTATAGGTTTTGACTTCAGTGTTAAGTGCGCGTAGACCAGCACCATTGATCTGATCGGCCCTAGCATTCGTGGTGGTTAAGGTAATGGTTTGCTCATCAGCTTCTTTTTTGATTTCATAGCATTGGGCATTCAATGTATCAAGCGCCTGGTCAATGTCATGATTAATTCGGATGCGATTTAACAGGCCAGCAAAGTGCTCATCTTTTTGGCGGAAGATCTTGGACAATTCCACCATCGTCACATCCTTGCGATGCAAGGCCATCGCACAGAAGAAGTAAGGACCTTCATAAGCTCGTTGAGAAAGTACTTCCATATCACCCCTAGATACCACCGGTGGCAACTGAAATAAATCACCCACAAACATTACCTGGATACCCCCGAATGGTTTGCCTTTTTGGGGGCCATTCTCACGCAAGAATAAATCCATTGCATCTACGACATCTGCGCGCACCATTGAAATCTCATCAATAATGAGTAAGCGAATATCTTTATAGAGCCGCTTGTCTTTTAAGGGCTTAATATCCTC
Source organism: Burkholderiaceae bacterium (assembly GCA_947447945.1). Lineage (GTDB taxonomy): Bacteria > Pseudomonadota > Gammaproteobacteria > Burkholderiales > Burkholderiaceae > Polynucleobacter. The sequence continues at coordinate 92,315 of CANFLR010000002.1, read as the reverse complement.
TTCGGGAAAGATTAAGCGCGGCGGCAATCTAAAGAAAGAGTGAATCGTGACTCCCCTGACCTGTAACGCAGCAACACCAGTAGGTGCAACCACAACGACATTGCCCGGAATGTGGTCTCGCAGATACCCAATTAAAGTGGTCTTGCCAGTCCCAGCTTTGCCGCTGACAAAAATATAAGGATCATGACGTTCGATAGCGTCGATTACCGCCTGGTAGTCGGGGGTGATTTCAATTTCGGGGGGTTGGAGGGAAACAGTAGTACTCATCGCTCTATTGTTTCACGCAAGGGAGAATAAGGCAGGGACTTCAGAAAAAGGGTGGGGCGAACGACGGGGCTCGAACCCGCGACAACCAGAATCACAATCTGGGACTCTACCAACTGAGCTACGTCCGCCATCGTAGATCCAAGATTATAGCTTTTACGCTAAAAGCCTGTCAAAAGTACCACTTCTAGCCCGTCAGTTAAGCACCCTCAAACTCAAATGCAGCCCAGTCGCCAAGGGTTAAAGAGGCATCTAAGAAAAAATCCAGAATAGCCGCCTTACTTTGAACCTTAGCCAAGGCATGGTGGTCAGAGAGGCGTTGACGCCAATAACGCGAGCCTGCCCTACCATGGGCCAAACCTAAGATATGCCGGGTAAAAGCGCCGATATAGAAAGGCTTGCCTCTTTCTTTACACTCATCAAACCAAGCTTGAACTTGCTTGACTAAGCCAATTTGAATTCGGTGCCACTCAGTTTCACTAAATAGATATCCAGCAGCCTGACCATCGGTATTAATCAAATCATCCCAACCTAATAACATTGCCGGAAAGTGATAGGCTGCCCTACCAATCATGAAGCCATCAAAATCATTCCAATGGCCGGCGATTTGGTCATTGGTTTCTAGGCCACCATTCAGCAGGACCTTCAAATTTGGAAATTCCTTTTGCGCATCTAGGCGCAGTCTCGCAGCCACTTCATAGCGAAGAGGCGGCTTGCTTCGATTTTCTTTGGGAGATAAGCCCTTAAGTACTGCGTTGCGTGCATGAATCGTCACCTGACTAGCCCCCGCATCAGCCACTGAAAGAATGAAATTCAGAGCAAATTGATAATCTTTTTCAGAATGGGCTGCATCCATCGAGTCTAAGCCTAGACGATGCTTTACGGAAACTGGAATATCTACTGCAGATTTCATAGCTTTTACGCAGTCTGCAACTAGCTGGGGCTCAGCCATTAAGCAAGCGCCGAAAGCACCTCGCTGCACTCGCTCTGAAGGGCAGCCACAATTAAGATCAATCTCATCGTAAGTCCATTGCTGAGCGAGTTCGGCGGACTTCGCTAAATCAGCAGGTTCGCTGCCGCCCAATTGCAAGACTACTGGGTGCTGGTCGCGGGAATAATCCAAATGTCGCGGCACATCGCCATGTAATAGCGCACCGGTAGTGACCATCTCGGTATAGAGCACAGCTTGCCGAGTCAGGTTTCGATGGAATGAGCGGCAATGCCGGTCCGTCCATTCCATCATGGGAGCTACCGCCAAGCGCTTATGAGAGGGATTGCCCATGCAACTCGATGCCAATCTTTCTAGTAAATGTGCATGTCATTTTAGATGACTTGTCATATGGGTATCTGATTGGTCATGAGGGCATCAATTTAAGCGGGCAATCTTTGCCTCCAATTCATGAGCCAACTCTAAAGCACCTGCATAGCCTGACCGCAGATGACTTGGCAGATTGGCATCCCCAATCATGGCCCCTAGGGTTTCAGTAATGCTATAGATAATGCCTTTGGCCGCACCCAAGGCAATGCCCTTAGTCGATACCGCCTCATCAATATGGTTTACCGCATCCAAGAAATAATCATGACTTGGCAGTCCGTTTAAGCCCAGCGGTTCTTTGCTCATGTATTCCCTCTCATAACATTTGATCTGCTTTATAAAAGAACCTACGAGCGAAGGCCAGAATTTCTTTATCGCTTGGATGATCTACGGTTTCTACACCAATAATTTTTGCGGCGATCTGTTGATCATGCTGATGGGCATGTTTAATTAAATCTAGCTTGGCTGAACCGGGACCTAAAATTAAAATTTCTTTAGCCTCTTTTACAGCAGAGATCACCGCATGCAAATATTTAACATCTAATGTTGCCTTACCGCTCCCAACCTCATTGGCTTTGTGATGCAAATGGGCATGAGTAGACTTCGTTTTAATAACTTCAGCTTCGCTAGCCTCTTGACTGAGAAACATCACATGAGCCTCTTTGTGATCGATCCAAATTACCGCGTGATTAAATGACATGAGAACCTCTTGAATTGACTGGTAGTGCTTACTACCCTACTCCTTTATTCGGGCAATGCCAGTATTCAGACAAGTAATCCATCAGTACTTGATCCGAATCAAAGTCTATTTAAGCTACTGGCGCCAATTCTGCACCAGACGGTCTTTTGTAGCGGTTATATGACCACATATATTGATGCGGTTTTGCAGTAATTTGCTTTTCAAAAAAACCATTCATTTGGGTTGCTGCGGCAATCGAGCATTTTGGAAAGTCCTCCAACATCAATTGGGTTTTAACCAACCATCCCTTACCAAAACTTAGGCGTTCAGCACTCACGAAGATTGTTGAGACATTATTTAGGCGGGTTAACTTAAATGGGAAAGATGTGGTGTAAGCAAACTGATCGAAAAATTTTGCCCAAACTCCATCGGCTACGCTCGGTACTTGATCGGCAAGAATGCCAACCACTTCGCCATTTTTGAGCGCCCTTTTAATTTTTCTCACGCCGCCTAGGTTGGCCTCAACAAAATCTACCCCGGGATGATGGCGACTTTTGACCATTAATGTGTTAACCCATGCCTTGCGGGCTGGCTTATACATGATGGTCGTTTTCATGCCTTGCGAAAAAATCCGGGGAATAATTTCAAAACCGCCCATGTGAGATGCCAGAATAATAAGTCCATTACCATTGGTGGATAGACGATTAAATTGCTCCCAATCATCTACGGTGGTTTTGGCTATTGCCCCGTGAGGGTGACGCCAAATCCACAAAGTGTCTGCGAACATCATGCCAGACTGACAAGCTGCTTTTAATGGGGAGGCTTTAAAACCCGACTTCAGCGCTGCATTGTTAAGATTCTGATTGAGGCGCCGTCGATATTTTGGCGAGACCCCGTAAATCAGAAGGCCAATGACTGCGCCAATCCATTGCAACAGGAATAAAGGTAAAGCGCTAAATAGTCTGAGGATGATATATAACATTGACTTTCTGAAGCCACGAATACTGCACAAAATACTGATTTGGGCCTCACACTAACACCAATCCTCTAGTTATGTAGATTTACTTTGTAGACCAGCCTTCTGGGGTATTCAAAGCCCTAGGTGATGGAGATCTCCCTCTGACTCATAAATGACCTATCTGCCCCTGTTATGGGATCTTTGAAGAAGATTTGCTTCGCTAATAGCTGCAAAGGCCTTGAAAAATCCAAGTCATATTCTTGATAAGGCGTCAGAGTGGGATAAATCTGATCATGTCGTATTGGTATGCCTAAGGCATTGAGATGGCATCGTAACTGATGCTTCTTCCCACTGCTGGGGATGAGTCGATATTTGGCCCAAGGGTGTTCTACCTCAATCAGCTCAATATGGGTTTGCGTATTGGGTTCGCCAGCAATCTCTCGCATTTGCAAAAAGTGTTCTGACTCTTCAAGCCGACTGCAATAAGTCAATGGCAGTCTTCCAAGGAGTTCTTGTGAATAAGGTGCCACTACTTCATACACTTTGGTCACCAGGCGGTCTCGAAAAAGATTTTGATAGGGAGCTCTCTCGACAGGGTTCACTGAGAACACCACTAGTCCAGCAGTATCGCGATCGATGCGGTGAATGGGACTTAAAGTGGGGATGCCTGTTTTTTTCTTAAGCCGATTGAGCAAGGTTTGATGCAAATACAGACCGCTTGGCGTCACGGGTAAAAAGTGTGGTTTATCTGCGACCAGAATATGCTCATCCTGATACAGAATCTGCTCTTCAAAGGGAATTTCAGGTTCACGTGCCAAACGCCTGAAATACAGTAAATGGGTATTAGGCTGATAGCGATCATCTGCTTTTACTGGCAGCCCGTCCGTCGTCATTACCAAACCTTCGTTAAAGCGCACGAACCATTCGGCAGCAGCAATATGGGGGAAATTGGCAACAAAAAAATCGAGCAGACTGGCATAGCTTGGGCTTGGCGGCAAATAGACGCGTGATGATGAGACCCCTTCAGAATTGACTTTCATACTGCATATCCAATGGCTAGGTAAGCACCGCCATTTTAAGCTGATTTAACCCTCATACATCGTCATGAAAGTGATTTCATACTTGCTTATACTTAGCCAAACAAGGATAAGTCAATGCGCAAAAATTCTAGCCCCATTCTACCGATACGTCTAAGCACTTTTGCGATCTGCATTGCTGGAGCGATTCTGAGCACCATTGCGCTTATGACAGATACTGCCTCTTGGCATATCCTGGCTTTTTTTGGTTTGCTAACAGTCATTGGAATACATGACTGTATCCAAAAGCAGCATGCAGTGTTGCGCAATTACCCAGTATTAGGGCATATGCGTTTTTTACTAGAATTTATTCGTCCCGAGATTCGTCAGTACTTTATAGAAGGAGAAAATGATGAAACACCATTCTCCAGAAGTCAGCGGACCCTGGTATACGCTCGCTCTAAGGCAGTCTCAGATAAACGACCCTTTGGGACTACGCTTGATGTCATGGCTCCGGGTTACCAGTGGATCAATCAATCCCTAGCGCCCACCAAACTTGCGACTCATGACTTTCGCATTGAAATTGGCGGAAAAGATTGTGCACAAAAATATTCGGCTAGTATTTTTAATATCTCAGCCATGAGCTTTGGGGCCTTAAGCGCCAATGCCATCATGGCACTAAATCTTGGCGCTAAAAAAGGTTGCTTTGCCCATGACACTGGGGAAGGCTCAATCTCACGACATCATCGCACTCATGGTGGCGATCTCATTTGGGAGATTGGCTCTGGGTATTTTGGTTGCCGTAATGAGGACGGCACTTTTAATGAGCGAAAGTATGTAGAAAATGCCCTAGACCCTCAGGTCAAGATGATTGAGATTAAGCTCAGTCAAGGGGCAAAACCAGGTCACGGTGGAATCTTGCCCGGCCCTAAAGTTACCGCAGAAATTGCTGAAGCACGGGGCGTAAAAGTAGGCGAGGCTTGTATATCGCCCTCCTCACACAGTGCATTTTCTACTCCACTCGAAATGATGGCCTTTATTCAGAAGTTGCGCGAGCTTTCTGGGGGCAAGCCTGTAGGCTTTAAGTTATGCATTGGTCACCCTTGGGAATGGTTTGCAATTGTCAAAGCAATGCTTCAGACCCAGATTTATCCTGACTTCATCGTCGTTGATGGCGCCGAGGGCGGCACTGGCGCATCTCCAGTGGAATTTAGCAATCATGTTGGAACACCACTTCAGGAAGGTCTTCGCCTAGTGCACAATACTTTGGCTGGCGTCAATCTGCGTGATCAAATCAAAATTGGATGCTCAGGAAAAATTATCAGTGCCTTTGATATGGCGGTTGCTTTTGCTTTGGGTGCTGATTGGTGCAATAGCGCTCGTGGGTTTATGTTTTCAATTGGCTGTATCCAGGCACAAGTTTGCGATACAGGTTACTGCCCTACCGGCGTAACCACACAAGATCCAGAGCGGCAAAAAGCCTTGGTAGTTCCTGATAAATCAGAACGGGTATATCACTTTCATCAGGAAACCATTAAGGCGCTACAAGAAATTGTTGAGGCAGCAGGCTTGCAACACCCTGCGCAAATTAATACACGCCACATTGTGAGGCGCGTCAGTGCAAATGAAGTGCGACTGCTTGAAGATCTTCTACCTGATGTCCCGCCAGGTGCCTTGCTAAAGAATGATGAAGGCCTTAACTTACCAAAGGTATTTCAGCTATATTGGGATGTTGCTCAAGCCGATAGTTTTAACGCTAAGCACAATTAGATTTTTGCTTGACCAAAGACAGGATCACGCTTCTCTAAAAAAGCAGTAATACCTTCTCGGTAATCGCTACCCATGTACACATTTTTGCGCAGATTCTGGAGATGCTCAAACACTGCTGGATTCATGACTGCCGCATCTGAAAGCATTTGCGCCTGAGCCTTTAATACGGAATTGGCTTGCGGCGAACGGGATGCAATCGTTCTCGCCATTTGATAAGTCTTTGCCTCTAGCTCACCGGATACATAAAGATGATTCAAGATACCAATCTGCAAGGCGCGATCGGCCTGGATCGGATCAGCAGTCAGAAACATTTCTTTGACTACATTTAATGGCATACGCGACATAAAATGCAAGATACCACTAGCGGTATATGGTAACCCTAGCTTTGCTGGTGTAATCGCAAACGTAGAATCATGATCGCCAATCGCAATATCGCAACTCATAATCAAATCGGTGGATGCTCCCCAAACAGAGCCATCCACCATTGCAATCACAGGGGCCCTAAAGGCGCGAATCGATTTCAGTAGAACCATTACTGGATCGTCCGCGGGCAAAGGATCTCGCTCAGAGCGCGGCAACTCCATAACATCGTGTCCGGCAGACCAGACCTTATTCTTTCGATCCGATCTCAGCACTAGTACGCGAACATCTTCCTTGCCGAATAACTCGAGCGCATGATGCATTTCTTCGATGAGACATTCGCTTAAGGCATTACGCTTTTGATAATGATTAAACCGAATGGTTGCAATCAGGTCTGCTTGCTCAATTTTGATGTATTGATAATTCAATGGAGTAGTCCCCGGTCTTTAATGTTAAGCGGCTATTAAGATATCGCCGTGCTCCATTTTTTCCCACCAAATAAATGGCAGAAGATAGAGTGGCTCGCCTTGCGATTGCAAAATCTCCAAGGCACCATCATTGGTTTTATTGGCTTCGTATTTTCCTGGAATGAGTGGCTTATAGCCATTATCAGTACCATCATTGCGACGCATTCTGGCTGTGATATTTCTAGTGACATAGACTTGCATATATCCTCCTAGGTTTAAAGTGCTGACTGAATATGGTTGCGAACAACTGGATAAATTTGACTCTCCCAACGCTTGCCATTGAAAACGCCATAGTGACCAACGCCTGCTTGCAGGTGATGTGACTTCTTGTAACCAGGTAAGCCGCTACATAGATCTTGAGCCGCCAAGGTTTGACCAATCCCACAAATATCATCTCGCTCGCCTTCTACAGTCAGTAAGAAAGTTTTCTTAATCGCTCTGGGGTTCACTAAGCGGCCTTGATAGGTCAAGTTGCCATTTGGTAAATCACAATCTTGGAAGACTTTTCGAATGGTCTCCAAATAGAATGGGGCAGATAAATCCATAATGGCAAAGTATTCTTCATAAAATTCATGAATGACATCTGCCTTTTCATTTTCTCCGTTCACCCGATATTCATACAGCTTTCTAAATGACTCAGCATGACGATCGGGGTTCATACTCATAAAAGCCATCAACTGCAAAAAGCCCGGATAAACCTTGCGGCCCGTACCATTAAATTGACTGGGGATCACACCTATGAGTTTTTCCTCAAACCAAGAGATGGGTTTACTGGTGGCTAACTCATTTACCTTAGTGGGACTCATCCGCACATCAATAGGACCAGCCATTAGCGTCATACTGGCAGGCAAGTAAGGGCTCTTATCTTCAGACATGACTGCAGTAGCAGTTAAGCAGGCTACAGTAGGTTGACATACCCCCATGAGATGGGTTCCGGGACCAATTACTTTTAAAAAGTTGATGATGTGCTCAACATAAGAATCAAAATCAAAATCTCCGCAACTCATTGGAATGTCACGAATATTGAGCCAATCTGTTATATAAACCTCATGGTCTTTCAGGAGAGTTCTAATCGTGCCAGCCAAGAGTGTTGCAAAGTGGCCTGACATTGGGGCAACCAATAAAATCTTGGGCTGCCCACTTACGCCATCTTTTTTAAAGCGCACTAAGTTACAAAAATGGGTAGAGTAAACCAACTCTTCTTGAACCCTGCGCTGCACTCCCAGAGAATCTATAACCGAATTAATCTTAAAGTCAGGCCGAGTATGCGTAAATCCTAATAAAGAGATTTGCTCATAATGGGCTGCCAAACGTTGCATGGGATTTAGGGAAAAGTTACCAAACCAATTTTTCGAGACACGCTCCGAAGCGCTTGCAAATAAGCGCACTGGATCGTGCAAATTCGCTAAAGTTTGGTAGGCCCGATACATCATTAAATTGCCCTGCTTTCGATATGGCGTAAGGCACGCTCAGAATCCTTAAGGGCAGGATCAAATACCCTACTTAACGAAACGTCATTAGCTACAATGGCAGCAGTTTGCGCTGCTCTGGCTGCCACGATCGAGAGGTGGACAAAGCCCGAGACATTAAAAGTCTTCAGAAGGTCTAAGTTGCTTTGGTCCTCGGCATCAATCTCGCCGGATTCAATTCTCTCGTAAAGAGCTCGATAGTAATGACGCAGGCTGTCAACCTCTTCCGCTAGGCCCATGATTCTTTGAAAGAGCACAGCAAAATCAGACGCCAAGGGATTATCGAATTTGACCTTTGTCACTTCCATGGCGTCACTCCAGGTACAGGGGCTGGCCCATGCTCTACGGGAACACTACCAAAATCTGCTGGGCCAACAATTTCGAGATACTCCATATCAGGCGAGTAATCAAATAAGTAATGGACAATGCCTGGCATTTGATGAACGACATCACCAGCCTCAACAAGAGTGGGCTTATCTTCATACATGAAGCGCGCCCAACCTTTAGTCATCATGACAATCTGAAACTCAGCTACGTGATAATGCCAGCCTGTTCCGTCAACGGGTGGTTTATTAGCCTTTACCAAATGGGCAATAACTTTGCCGCGTGTTGCTTTCGCGATGCCAAGATCTCGGTAGAGGAAAAAATCTCGTAGACCACCGGGTAAAAATTGGGTATCGCCGGGTTTTACATGGGAAAAATCAGTATCGCTTTTAAATATCACTGGTGCATTCATGATTAAAACTCCACTTCAAGTTCTTCAATGTCATCGGGTTCTTCACGGGCGCCCATCACCCACTCCTTCATCTCCGGCATCGCCATGATGTGTGAGCAATACCGCTTTGCAGACTCATCCAGATCGATGTTGTAAGTCAGGAATCTCGTAACAACTGGTGCAAACATCGCATCAGCCAAAGTGGGGGACTTACCAAATAAAAAAGGGCCTCCATAAGTTGCAAGGCAATCTTGCCAAATTACCAAAATACGATTGATATCAATTTGTGCTTTTGACCATACTTTGAATGAGTCAAACTTAGCCTTGATATTCATCGGCAAGGAAGCTCTTAATGCTGAGAAACCTGAGTGCATCTCCCCGCAAATTGAACGGCAATATGCTCTAGCAACAGGATCGCTAGGTAATAGATGGGCCTTGGGTTGATGTTCGTTGAGATATTCGCCAATCGCCAAGGTGTCCCAGACTTTGCAACCATCATGATCCAAACGGGGGACAAGTATCGAGGGAGACAATAAAAGCAATTCGGCGCGATTGTCCATATCATCTGGAGCAACTTGAACCTCCTGAAATGGCAAGCCAGAGAATTTGAGCATCAGCCAGCCACGCAGCGACCATGAGGAATAATTTTTACTGCTAATCGTCAGGGTAGTTTTCTTTGACATGTCCACTCTTCCTTTTGCTTTACTACAACTTATTCCCTTTAAACGTCAGGAATTTATCCAGATGCCCTATTTCAGGCAGGTTTTACCCAAATCTGGGCTTAAGCGCGTTTTACGCACTAATATTGGGCGTCAACTCCTACTCTATTTGGTGCGAAAATCTTAGACTTTGAATCATGTCAATACACGCTGCGCTCCACCACGTTACCGAATATGAATACGATCGCCCAGTCAAGCTGGGTCCGCAGGTTGTTCGCCTCAGGCCAGCCCCGCACTGTCGCAGTCATATTCTTTCTTATTCGCTTAAGGTTGAGCCTGAGGGTCACTTCATCAACTGGCAACAGGATCCCTATGCCAACTATCAAGCGCGTTTAGTCTTTCCAGAGCCCACTACCCATTTCAAGGTCACCGTAGATTTAGTAACAGAGATGGCGGTATATAACCCGTTTGATTTCTTTTTAGAGCCTGACGCCGAAAACTACCCATTCACCTACAACTCTGATCTAAAAAAAGAATTGCGTCCTTATCTAGGCAGAATGCGCAATGCGACATTAAATAAATACTTTAAAACCATTGATCGCAGCCAAATGCGTACGATTGATTTTCTAGTTAAGCTTAATCAACAAGTTCAAAGCGATATCAATTACACGATCCGCATGGAGCCTGGGGTTCAAACCCCCGATGAGACATTGGATTTACGAAGTGGCTCGTGTCGGGATTCAGCATGGCTCATGGTGAATTTACTGCGATTGTGTGGCCTAGCATCCCGTTTTGTCTCGGGCTACCTGATTCAACTAAAACCCGACGTTAAAGCACTCGACGGCCCCAGTGGAACCGAGGTCGACTTCACAGACTTGCACGCATGGTGCGAAGTCTACTTGCCTGGCGCGGGCTGGATTGGCCTTGACCCCACCTCTGGTCTCTTTGCTGGTGAGGGCCATATTCCGGTGGCTTGCACTCCAGAGCCGTCTGGAGCAGCCCCCATTGAAGGTGGCGTGGATAAGTGCGAGGTTACTTTTAAGCACACCATGGAAGTGACGCGGATTTATGAGTCACCGCGCGTTACTAAACCTTACACCGAAGAGCAATGGCAAGACATTCTCGCCTTGGGAAATAAAGTTGATCAACAACTTGAGGATGGTGATGTCAGACTCACTATGGGCGGCGAACCCACATTTGTTTCGATCAATGGGCGTGATGAGCGCGAGTGGAATGTGGATGCTCTAGGACCTACTAAACGCGCCTATGCTACTGACTTAGTCGATAAGCTTCGTAAAGAATATGGCGATGGTGGTTTCCTTCATTTTGGTCAAGGCAAATGGTACCCAGGCGAGCAATTACCCCGCTGGGCGCTTTCAATTTACTGGAGAGCGGATGGTAAGTCCATCTGGTCTAATCCGGCGCTATTTGCAGATGAGCGCAACCCTATTACCTATACCAGCAAAGATGCTGATCGCTTCATTCATACGCTCTCTAGAAATTTAGGTCTAGCTGATAAATTTATCGAGCCCGCCTATGAGGACGTATTTTATTACCTCTGGCGGGAATCAAAGCTACCTGTCAACGTAGACCCATTTGAATCCAATCTCGATGATGAGATGGAGCGCACACGCCTCAAAAGAGTGTTCACACAAAAACTAGACTCTGTCATTGGTTATGTATTACCCATTGAGGCAACTCATGGTCAAAGTTACTTTGATACCCAATGGAAAACTGGACCATGGCTTTACCGCGAAGATCGACTCTATCTTTTGCCAGGTGACTCTCCTATGGGGTATCGCCTCCCCTTGGATTCACTGCCATGGACATCTAAAGCCGACTACCCTTACCTTATTGAAGAAGATCCTTTTGCCCCACGCGCGCCCTTACCGAGCAGTGCACCCATTCATCGGCAATATCAAGCAGTAGGTCAAACAAGTTCGGATGCTGGCTTGAGTTCTAGCAATGCCGTCTCATCTAGAAGCAAAGGCACTATTTGGAGTCAATCACAAGAAGTGCGTCAACCGCAAAGACAAGAGTCTGCCAACTGGATTACAAGGACCGCTCTGTGTGTTGAAACCCGCGACCCGATGCGCTCTAATGGCCCTAAAGCAGAAACAGAGTATGGCGGTAAAAATGGTGCCCTCTATATCTTTATGCCCCCACTGGCTAGACTTGAGGATTATCTCAATCTATTGAATGCCGTAGAAGCTACCGCAGAAGAGTTGAAGTTTCAGATTGTGCTTGAGGGCTACCCACCCCCACGAGATCCTAGACTCAAACTCTTACAGGTAACACCAGATCCAGGAGTCATTGAAGTCAATATTCATCCAGCACACAACTGGAATGAGCTCGTGGATCACACTGAATTTTTATATCAAGCCGCTTTTGAATCCCGTCTATCTGCTGAAAAGTTTATGGCGGACGGAAGGCATACTGGCACAGGTGGTGGCAATCACTTTGTCATGGGTGGCGCTACACCGATTGATAGCCCCTTCTTACGACGTCCTGAGTTATTGGCAAGCTTGATTTTGTATTGGCATAACCATCCAAGCTTGAGCTATTTATTCAGCGGCATGTTTATTGGGCCAACCAGTCAAGCTCCACGCGTTGATGAAGCTCGTAATGACCAACTCTACGAGCTCGAGATTGCACTTAAAGAAATTCATGAAAACCGCAAGAAATATGGGCAAAGCATGCCGCCTTGGATGGTGGATCGTACCTTACGGAATATCCTGATTGATGTCACTGGTAATACGCATCGCAGTGAGTTCTGCATCGACAAAATGTACTCCCCAGATAGCCAAACGGGTCGCCTTGGTTTGCTTGAGTTACGCGCCTTTGAGATGCCACCCCACGCACAAATGAGTATCGTTCAACAGTTGCTAATACGCGCACTCATTGCCCGCTTTTGGGATGAACCTTACCTTGCACCAGCAACTCGCTGGGGCACCGAGCTTCATGACCGTTGCCTGCTGCCGACCTTTATTAAGATGGACTTTGCAGATGTCATTGAAGAGATGCAAATTCATGGCTACGAGTTCAAAGCAGAATGGTTTGAGCCGCATCTTGAGTTCCGGTTCCCATTAATTGGTCAAGTACAAACCATGGGTACTGAAATTACTTTACGCAACGCATTAGAACCTTGGCATGTCATGGGCGAAGAAAGTACTGCAGGCGGAACCGCTCGTTATGTAGACTCATCGCTCGAGCGGATCGAAGTTCGTGTTACTGGCCTTAACCAAAGTCGATATACGATCACCTGCAACGGCGAGCCTTTGCCCCTACAACCAACTGGTACCGCCGGTGAATACATTGCAGGTGTTCGCTATAAGGCCTGGAATCCTCCTTCTAGCCTGCATCCCAGCATTGGGGTTCATGTACCCTTGGTGTTTGACATCGTCGACACTTGGATGAAACGCTCCATTGGTGGTTGCCAATATCACGTCGCGCATCCTGGCGGCAGAAACTACGATAACTTCCCAATCAATGCCTTTGAAGCTGAGAGTAGACGCCTATCCCGTTTCTTCCGTATGGGTCATACGCCCGGGACAATGAAGGATATTCACCCCAATATTGGCCTGCGCGTGAGCCGTGAGTTCCCATTCACGCTCGATATGCGTCAATGAGACAATAAGGCGTGGACTCATCGCAAGCCGAACCTTTGAAAGACGCTCCTGCCTCATCCTTAATTGATGAGATCTGCCGCCTTTCGCCTAAAGCCCAGGTAGGCCATTTCGATGAGTTACGGGGCAACACCAATGGTCTGCTGCCACACTGGCAAACTTTTTTTGAGCAATTAGAGCCAACTGGGTTGGCGGATTTAGACCATCGCACCCAAGAACTAAGCCGTCAGGTGCGAGACAATGGCATCACTTATAATGTCTATGCCGATGAAGATGGTCCCCAAAGGCCGTGGTCGGTTGATTTATTTCCGCTCATCATCACTACCGAGGCTTGGCAAGAAATTGAGCGCGGCATTTTGCAACGCACACGCTTGCTAGAGGCCATCATCAAGGATGCGTATGGGCCTCAGAACTTACTCAAAGAAGGCCTCATTCCTCCAGCACTTGTCCAAGGGCATCCTGGCTATCTGCGTGCGATGCATGGTGTAGAACCGGCGGGCAATAAACATCTTCACATTATTGCTTTTGATCTGGCGAGAGCGCCAGATAGCACATGGTCAGTTATTTCACAGCGTACTCAAGCACCTTCTGGTCTTGGCTATCTGTTAGAAAATCGCAATCTCATTGCTAGGCAGTTTCCGAAAGCCTATGAGCAAATGCATATTGCGCCATTGGCTAATGCCTATCGAGAGTTCATTGACACCTTAAAATCACAAAGCCCAGCAGGAAAAAATACACATATTGCACTTTTGACACCTGGGCCTTATAACGAAACCTATTTTGAGCACGCCTATCTTGCGCGTTATTTAGGTCTTACCTTAGTAGAGGGTGGGGATCTGACGGTGCGAGATCAACATCTCTTTTTGAAAACAGTGCGTGGTCTAGAGCCAGTTCATGTTTTGTTAAAACGTTTAGACGATGAGTTTTTGGATCCGCTAGAACTGCGTGCCGACTCAACCTTAGGGGTACCAGGACTGTTGCAAGCCATTCGTGCGGGCAATGTCATCATGGCAAATGCGCCAGGTTCAGCATTCCTAGAATCGCCTGCGCTATTGGGCTTCTTACCCGGCATTAGCGAATACCTACTCAATGAAAAAATCCAACTGCCCGCCATGGATACCTGGTGGTGCGGTGAACGCGCAGCATTAGAGTCTGCCATACCTAATCTTGGGCATAGTGCCATTAAGCCTACTTACCCCTTTTCTGTTGGGCATGAAAATTATGAGTCTGCACTAGGCGGCAATCTAAGCCAAGCACAACTTGATGAGTGGGTTGGAAAGATCACTCGCCAGCCTGATGAACACACTGTTCAAACCTATATTCCCTTGGCGCAAATGCCGACCTGGCTAAATGCTTTTAATCTCAATGATGCCTCCTTGATTGAGCCGCACTCTTATATGCTACGGGTATTTGCCTTAAGTAACGGCGTAGATAGTTGGCAAATTCTCCCTGGTGGTTTATCGCGTATTTCTACAAATGATTCCGGTATCGCCTCAATGCAAAGAGGTGGCAGCAGTGCTGATGTCTGGGTTCAAAAGCCTCTAGAAAATCGAGTCAGCGATTCGGCACCCCAACCTATGCCGAGTGAAAACTATGAAGTGCGCAAACGCCTAGTGACTAGCCGAGCTGCTGAAAATCTATATTGGTTTGGGCGCTATACCGAGCGCAGTGAAAATATTCTACGACTAGCAAAACTCTATTTAGAAAATATTAATAGTGATTACACCCCCTCAAAATCAATGTGGGTTTGGCTTGAGAAACTCTGCGAGCAATATGGTCTAGTTCCCGAAGGTGTACCAACGAACTTGGATCATGAGGAGGTTCGTCATCGAATTTATGAGAGAACCCTGATTGATAGTTTGAGCAGTCTTGATCACGCTACTAGTGTTGGCTTTAATTTGGGCGCGATGAAGCGGACCGCATCCAACGTCAGGGAGCGACTCTCTCCCGAGCAATGGAGCACCATTAATTACTGTATTGAAAACTTTCAAGCGGATTGCCACAAAGCAACAGCCTACCAAGACTTTTCCTCATCGCTCGCTATTGATGCCCTCAATCGCGCCAGCCGCGCTCTTGCTGCCATTACTGGTGCGCAAATTGACCGTATGACACGCGATGATGGCTGGCAACTGCTCGCCATCGGTCGCCACATTGAGCGCTTATCCTTTTTAACCTCTGCTTTAGATCTGGCAATTACCTCTGGCCTTCTCTTTAATCCTAAACTCGATGATTCCGGCTTTATTGCTCTACTGACATTATTTGACAGCACCATTACCTTCCATGCTCAACACCAGCAAAGCCGAGAAATTGGCGCGCTCGTTGATCTCTTAGTGCTAGATGATGAAAATCCACGCTCACTCGCATGGGTTAGCAAGGCTCTGAGATCAAGACTTTCAAAGCTGGCCGGAACAGAGCGTAATCATCCTGATGAACTCACCCGCAGCGTGACTAATCTGCAGGACTACTCCTTGAATATGCTTATTACTGTCAACCAGAATGGCAATCTCCAGAATTTACGAAATTGCCTAGCAAACTGCTCGCAAGCGGCTTGGAATGTTTCAGATGAAATTAGTGCCCGCTACTTCAATCTGATTCATAGTAATAAATATCGTGTTCAGACTTAAGGTGCTGTAATCATGTTGCTTGAGATTATTCACGATACCCATTATTCATACGATCCCAGCGTAGAGATTGCACAACACTTTACCCATCTGAAACCAGCTGCATCTCCCACCCAGCGCGTTTTAAAAACCGATATACTTGTAGACCCAGGCCCTGCCTGGCAAGAAGAGCGCATCGATAGCTATGGCAATATTTGCACCTTCTTCTCTCTTCAAAATAGGCATAGCGAGCTCTTTATTTCTGCAAAGTCACTTGTGGATACCAACCAAAAGCAGGATTATGGCCCCAAGCCATCTACTACCCCGCGCTGGGAAGATGTTCGTGAATATTTTCGCTATCACTCCAAAACATACTGGGACCCTGCTTCTGAGTTCTTGTTCACATCGCCATTTGTGACCTTACGTCAGGAGTTTATTGATTTTGCAAGAGCTAGCTTTACGAATAACAAACCCATTCTATTGGCCGCTATTGAATTGACACAGCGCATCTATCAAGAGTTCCATTACGTCAGCAAGAGTACCGATATCGATACCCCCGCACATGAGGCACTCATCAAGCGTGAAGGCGTATGCCAAGACTTTGCCCACATTTTGATTGCCTCACTACGCAGCTTGGGTTTGGCCGCTAAATACGTGAGTGGCTATATTCTGACAAACCCCCCGCCGGGTCAAGCGCGACTCATTGGTAGTGATGCTTCCCACGCCTGGGTCTCTATCTATATTCCTAGCAGCAATGAAGCAGGCTCACTATCACAAGGAATATGGTGTGATCTTGACCCCACCAATAATCGCTGGGGCTATGACTCTCCGGGAGAAGACTATATTCACCTAGCGCAAGGCAGAGACTACTCGGATGTTTCTCCGGTTCGTGGTGTAATCCACGGAGGTGCAGACCATGTCATGAAAGTAGCAGTCACCGTACAACCTACCGAATCCATTGCGTAGACAGTTCATTTTAGGTAATACTCGTTAAAATGAGTCAGCCCTCCATTTACTGTCAGTAATATAGTCCACAAAACTTCAGATGTTTGACCTCCCCTTGATTGACCTTAGCCTGCTTGCTATATGCGCACTACTTGCAGGGCTCGTAGATGCCATCATGGGTGGGGGTGGCATGATTCAAGTGCCGGCACTCTTCTCTGTATTGCCTGGAATGGCACCAGCTAGCCTTCTAGGAGTGAATAAGTTTGCTTCCATTATCGGCACTACGGGCTCAGCCATACAATACGCCCGAACCAATAAAAGCCCTTGGAAGTTAGTGATGATTTCTTCAACGGCAGCCTTTTTGGCGTCTGTAGGCGGCGCCTATCTTGTCACCCAAATTCCAAACCAATGGTTGCGAAGTGCCCTACCATTTTTCTTAGTAGCTTTATTGATTTTTAATCTCAAATCCAATGCCGGTTTAGTTCATAAACCTCGCCATCAACATCACAAACAAAATGTGATTGCCTCTGCAGGCGCAGGGCTGATTGGCTTTTATGACGGCTTTTTGGGGCCAGGCGCCGGCGCCTTCTACAAATTGTTCTACACCAGAATATTGGGCTTTGACTTCTTGCGCTCTGCTGCCCCTTCTAAATTTCTCAATATTGCCTCTAATCTTGGGGCTTTATGTGTCTTCTTTTATATGGGCATTATTGACTGGAGATTAGGTTTTTTTATGGCCGTTGCTAATCTTGCTGGCGGCCAAATTGGCAGTAGGATTGCCATCAAACATGGTAATAGCTTTATTCGTAAAGCCTTCTTTATTTCTGTATCGGCTCTGACTATAAAAACCTTCTACGATGCTTTTCTACAATAAGCTTCACGAAGACTTTAAGAAATAGCGATCCTTAAACCACAGCGCAACCGTCACTAAGCCGATCATGATAGGCACCTCAACAAGAGGGCCAATCACTGCTGCAAATGCCGCGCCTGAATGGATTCCAAAGACTGCGATTGCTACTGCAATAGCCAATTCAAAATTGTTGCTTGCCGCCGTAAATGAAAGCGTACAGCAACGTTTGTAGTCAATGCCCATTTCTCCGGTAACGAAAAAGGTCAGCAAGAACATGACCAGAAAGAATACTAGGAGCGGGATGGCGATTGTCACTACATCCATCGGTAATGTCAGTATGAGCTTTCCCTTGAGGCTAAACATCACCACAATAGTAAATAACAAAGCAACTAAGGTAAGCTTTCCAATACGCAGCACAAAATGCTCGTGGTACCAGTCTTTAGAGACAAACTTCAGCATCACTACGCGAGTCAAAATCCCTGCAATGCAAGGAACCCCAAGGTAGATAAATACACTTTGCGCAATCTGACCAATGCTCACACTCACCTGAGAGCCAGCTAAACCGAAGAATGGTGGTAATACTGTTAAAAATAAATAAGCATATAAACTGAAAAATAAGACTTGGAAAACAGCATTAAATGCCACCAGACCTGCTGCATATTCAGTGGAGCCTTTAGCAATATCGTTCCATACGATGACCATAGCGATACACGGTGCAATCCCAATCAGGATCAGGCCCGCCATGTACTCAGGCTGATCTGGTACAAATAAAATTGCCAAGAAGAACATTAATAATGGTGCAACAATCCAGTTCATCAAAAAGGCAATGGCAAATATTTTCCGATCCCGGAAAACATCGGGCAAATCTTCATAGCGAACCTTTGCAAAAGGTGGGTACATCATCAAGATCAAACCCAATGCAATGGGAATATTGGTTGTTCCAACTTGAAAGGAATCGACAAAGCCTTCTACTCCAGGGTAAAAGTAACCCAAACCAATTCCAAGCGCCATCGCTGCAAAAATCCAGATCGTCAAATAACGGTCCAGAAATGGCAGTTTTTTGGTTAAAGCATTCATGATGATGCGCTTTCTTGTGTGTGAATCTGTTTAAGACTCATTAAATCCAATTTATCTAAGGGCATAGATGCCAAGATATCAATGCGCTTTTGTAGTCCATTCATGACCTTGATAAAAGCCGCTTTCTTGTCTAAATCACTGCCTTCCACTTGGGATGGGTCAGGAAATCCCCAGTGGGCAGTCATGGGCTGTCCAGGCCAATAAGGGCATTGCTCGCCAGCAGCTTGATCACAAACAGTAATGATGAAATCCATCTTCGGGGCATCAGGCAAACCATAGACATCCCAACTTTTACTTTTTAGCTTAGCGGGGTCGTAGCCCATTTCCTTGGTTAATTGCGCTGCGATAGGATTTACTGAGGTTCCAGGCTGCGAGCCAGCAGAAAAACCGAGCAATTTACCACTAGGGTGGGTCGAGGCTAGTGCCTCCCCCAAGATGGATCGAGCCGAGTTATGAGTACACAGAAAGAGGATGTTGTATTGCCTCATGGTAATTTAGCCTTTTTCAAAGATCTAGAGGGTGAGCAAGACTTACCAGCACAACAGTTATCTAGTAAGAAATCGCTAAGCCCCTGTACTAAACTCACATTGGGGCGGTAAATCAAGTTTCGACTTTGACGTTCAACTACAAGCAGATTAGCTTGCACCAATTCCTTTAAGTGAAAACTGAGCGTGGCATTGGCAATGCCTAACTTTTCAATGATCTCGGAAGGAGTTAGACCAATATCACCTCTCTGCACAATGAGTCGAAAGATATTTAGACGGGATTCCTGCCCTAAAGCAAGGAATGCAGAAATAGCATCTGTATTTTTCATATTTCCAATTATATAGAAATATATGACAGATTAATGACAGTTTGCTAGCGAATATGTGTAGTCAGCGAGTTCGCTATATAGCGAATACACTATCGCAGATGAACTCTCTCCCCATCACAAAAGCCGCGGATTCCATGCCGAAATGGATGGTGCTTCTCTTTGCCTGCGCCTGTGGCTTAGTCGTTGCTAACCTCTATTACGCCCAACCCCTCATCGGTCTCATAGCTCCAGAAATCGGGCTAAATGAATCCGCTGCAAGTCTGATCGTCACACTCACTCAACTTGGCTACTGCACTGGCTTAATACTCTTGGTGCCACTAGGCGATCTCATTGAAAACCGTAAATTAGTTACCCTCACAATCTGTGGCGCCATCTTGGCTTTATTCATCGCCATGCTGGCTCCAACGGCAGGATGGTTTTTATTCTCATCTCTGATCATTGGTATCGGCTCAGTAGCAGTACAAATGCTCATTCCGATTGCCGCGCATATCACTCCGGAAGAGAAACGTGGCCGCACTATCGGCAATATTATGAGCGGCTTGCTGCTGGGTATCATGTTGGCAAGACCCCTGTCTACCCTGATTGCTAGCGCTTTTGGATGGCGGAGTGTTTTCGGAGCATCGGCACTATTATTGATTGTCCTGACATTGATCTTGCGGTTCTTATTACCTGTTCGTAAACCCCAATCCGATCACCATTATTTTTCTCTCATCGGCTCACTGTGGACTTTATTGCGCGACACACCCATTTTGCAACGCCGTGCACTTTATCAAGCAACTCTCTTTGCCTCATTCACGCTCTTCTGGACCATCACTCCAATTCTTTTAGTGGGACCCCTATTTAACCTCTCGCAACGCGGTGTTGCGCTTTTTACCTTAGCGGGAGCGCTAGGGGTCATAGCAGCCCCCATTGCCGGCAGACTCGCAGACCATGGGCATACTAAGATTGCTACTGGTTGCTCAATTGCAACCGTAGCGATCGCATTCTTGATTGCCTATTTTGGTGGCTCTGGTTCTTTGGCTGCCCTCGTAATAGCAGGAGTTCTCTTGGATCTGGGCGTACAAAGCAATGTTGTCTTAGGTCAGCGTACTATTTATTCACTAGGTTCAGAGATTCGCAGCCGTTTAAATGCGCTCTATATGGCAATCTTTTTTGCAGGCGGTGCGATTGGCTCAGCCATTGCCAGTCTGGCTTATGTGCGCGGTGGCTGGGATTTGGTTGCGGGTATTGGTTTTATCTTTCCAGCAATAGCACTGATATTCTTTTTTACTGAATAAAGGCAATAAAAAAGCCACCTTCATGAAAGTGGCTTTTGTTATTTCATCAGAGCGCTATCACGCCAACTGCTCGCGTGAAGCCTTCTTGCGGTCATGCTCTTTCAAGTAACGCTTGCGGACACGTACACTCTTAGGAGTCACTTCCACCAATTCATCATCGCTAATAAATTCAACGGCGTATTCCAAAGTCAAATCAATCGGCGTTACTAAGCGCACTGCTTCATCGGTACCTGAAGAACGCACGTTGGTTAATTGCTTACCTTTAATCGTGTTAACAACCAAATCATTATCACGACTATGAATACCAATAATCATACCTTCGTAAACGGGGTCACCGTGTTTTACAAACATACGGCCGCGATCCTGAAGTTTCCAAATGGCGTATGCCACTGCCACACCATCATCCTGACTGATTAATACACCGTTATGACGCTCGCCCAAGATGCCGTCTTTAGCGGGAGCATAAGAATCAAAGGTATGACTCATTAAGCCATTCCCTCGAGTCATGGTCATGAAGTCACCTTGGAAGCCAATCAAGCCACGCGCAGGAATGCGGTACTCAAGACGGGTACGACCTTTCCCGTCACTCACCATATCCTGTAACTCACCCTTACGCTTACCCAAGTCCTCCATCACAGCCCCTTGGGTAGCATCTTCCACATCAACGGTTAAGTTTTCATATGGCTCCATCTTCACGCCATTCTCTTCATGAAAAACCACACGAGGACGCGAGACAGCCATTTCATAGCCTTCGCGACGCATTGTCTCTACCAAGATGGTGAGATGCAACTCTCCGCGACCCGATACTTCGAAAACGGTATCGTCATCAGTTTCTTTAACGCGCAAAGCCATGTTCGATTTCAGTTCGCGATCTAAGCGCTCACGAATCTGACGACTCGTTACAAACTTCCCTTCACGACCTGCAAATGGGCTGGTATTTACCATGAAGTTCATGGTCAAGGTTGGCTCATCAATCTTCAGCATTGGCAATGCATCAGGCTTATCCACCGCACAGACAGTGGTGCCAATTGCCAATTCATCAATACCGTTAATCAAGGCAATATCACCAGCAATCGCTTCGTCAACGATTTCACGCTCAAGACCTTTAAATTTCAATACCTGATTAACGCGACCCTTAAATGGCACGCCATCTGGCCCATTCAAACAAATCACTTCCATGCCCGATTTCACACGACCCCGGTTTACTCGGCCAATACCAATTTTTCCGACATAACTGTTGTAGTCGATAGAAGAGATCTGAAATTGCAGAGGACCATCTGGATCATCGTCACGGACAGGAACATGCTCTAAAACCGCATCAAATAAGGGGCGCATATCGCCTTCACGAACATCCTCTGTGATGCCTGCATAGCCATTTAAGCCAGATGCATAGATGATCGGGAAGTCGAGTTGTTCTTCAGTAGCACCGAGTTTGTCAAACAATTCAAAAGTAGCATTGATTACGTAGTCGCAACGTGCTCCAGGACGATCCACTTTGTTAATCACCACAATCGGCTTCAATCCCAGTGCTAAGGCCTTCTTAGTGACAAAGCGGGTTTGAGGCATTGGACCTTCAACCGCATCCACTAATAACAACACACCGTCAACCATGGAGAGTACACGCTCTACTTCGCCACCGAAGTCTGCGTGTCCTGGCGTATCCACAATATTGATATGGGTGCCGTCGTACTCTACCGCACAGTTTTTAGACAAAATAGTAATGCCACGCTCTTTTTCCAAGTCATTTGAATCCATGACACGTTCGGTCATTTTTTCATTGGAGCGGAATGTGCCAGATTGGCGCAAGAGCTGGTCCACCAAAGTAGTTTTACCGTGGTCAACGTGGGCAATGATGGCGATATTACGAAGTGCGCGTTTAGTCATGTGAAGCTTCTGAAGTTAGAAATGAGGTTGAAATAAGATTAATGAGTAAATAAGTCAAATGGATTTAACTCGCCTGCGAAATAAGGCGCTTGGGATGCAACACACCAGAACGCCAATCAGCAGTGCCAATAAAGTTATGAGGGGCAGCAGTAGCGCGATAAATACGCACTAAAGCTTCGATCGACGGCAGATTAAGGGGTACGCGCTGACCCATCTCCAAGCGCTTAGCCTGCTGCTCATCTACCGTGAGATGAGGTAAGGTTTGTAATAAAGCATCCACCGGTAAAATATAGCTAGAGCTATCCTTCAGGCCTTGCTGAATCGACTCAAGCGTAAATGACTGTTCTAGAGTTAAATGCCCTACTTCGGTACGACGTAAGCCAACCAAATGGGCACCACATCCCAAGGCATTGCCAAGATCCTCAGCAAGCACACGAATATAAGTGCCTTTACTGCAACTGACCTCTAGGGTTGCTTCTGGCCAATGGATATTGGTCCAGCGAATCGAGTGCAGGGTGATATTTCGTGGTGCACGCTCTAATTCCACGCCAGCGCGCGCGTACTCATATAAGGGTTTGCCATCCCGCTTTAGTGCCGAGTACATTGGGGGTATTTGAGTGATCTGACCCGTAAATTTTGGCAGCAATGCATCAAGAGCAATGCGGATAGCCGTCTCATCAGTAAAATTGGGCAAAGGAAACTCTTCAATCACAAGCCCCTCAGCATCGCCAGTATCGGTGCGGGAGCCAAACTTAAGCTGAGCGATATAAGTTTTGTCAGCCTCGAGTAAATCCTGTGAATACTTAGTAGCCTCACCTAAACAAATGGGGAGCAGTCCAGTGGCCATCGGATCTAGGGTGCCGGTATGCCCTGCCTTATCGGCCTGGAATGCTCGCTTGACGGCAGTAACCGCGCCCTGAGAACTCATTCCGTAAGGCTTATCTAGCAGAACAACACCATCGATCCGTATAGACATAAATTACTGACTCTCGGTCTTGCGGTCACTATCAACAGCCTGATCAATCAAACGAGACATTTCAATACCATGCTCTACGGAGACATCGTAATGAAAGTGCAAAGTAGGAACGGTGTGAATATGCAAACGCTTGAACAATAAAGAATGTAAATAGCCAGCTTTTTCTTGCAGCGCCTTCAGGGCATGCTCAGGCTCAGCACCCAAAACCGTAAAGAAAACTTTCGCATGAGCCAAATCAGGCGTGAGTTCAATACTTTGCAAGGTAATCAAACCGAGGCTAGGATTGCGCAATTCACGCGGAATCAACTCAGCCAAGTCGCGCTGAATTTGATCCGCTAGACGCTGGTTACGATGAGGGCTCGTTTTATGCATTAAATGCCAACTTAGAGTGAACGAGCCACTTCAGTTACTTCATACACTTCGAGTTGATCACCCTCTTTAATCTCGTTATAGCCTTTTAATGACAAGCCGCACTCAACACCGGCGCGAACTTCTTTTGCGTCATCTTTAAAGCGCTTGAGTGAATCCAATTCACCTGACCATACAACGACATTGTCACGTAAGAGGCGGACGCTGGAAGTACGTTTAACGATACCGTCAACAACCAAACAACCCGCAATCGCACCAACTTTGGACACCAAGAAGACTTGACGGATTTCAACCAGGCCTGTGATTTCCTCTTTCTTATCAGGAGTCAACATACCACTTAAGGCCGCTTTAACCTCATCAACTGCATCATAAATAATGTTGTGATAACGAATATCCACACCATTGTTCTCAGCCAATTTCCGTGCTGCGGCATCTGCACGAGAGTTAAAGCCAATGATGACTGCTTTAGAAGCAACCGCCAAATTCACGTCAGTTTCAGTAATGCCACCCACTGCTGCGTGAACAATTTGCACCTTGACCTCTGCAGTAGAGAGTTTTTGCAATGATTGTGATAATGCTTCCTGTGAACCTTGAACGTCAGCCTTAATGATTAATGGCAAGAGTTTGGCTTCAACTGCGCCCTCCTCCATGTTCTCCATCATAGTTTCGAGTTTAAAGGCTTGCTGTTTCGCCAACTTCACATCACGGAACTTACCTTGACGGAAGAGAGCAATTTCGCGAGCCTTGCGTTCATCAGGAACCACTTGCACTGATTCACCAGCAGCTGGAACCTCCGATAAACCTTGAATCTCCACCGGAATAGAAGGGCCAGCCTCATTACAGGGTTTGCCATTCTCATCTGTCATGGCGCGCACACGGCCAAATGTAGAACCAGCCAATAACATATCGCCACGCTTAAGCGTACCAGACTGAACAAGCACTGTTGCAACTGGACCTCGACCTTTATCCAAACGCGCTTCAATAACAAGGCCCTGTGCTGGGGCATCTTTAGGAGCTTTGAGCTCTAAAATTTCAGCTTGCAATAGAACGTTTTCTAATAAGGTATCAATACCATCACCTGTTTTTGCTGATACTGGAATAAAGGGCACATCGCCACCGTATTCTTCAGGAACAACTTGCTCGGCAACCAATTCTGTCTTAACCCTTTCTGGATTAGCTTCTGGTTTATCAATCTTATTAATCGCCACCACAATCGGAACACCACCCGCTACTGCATGGTGAATCGCTTCCTTGGTTTGTGGCATGACGCCATCATCAGCAGCAACCACCAAGATCACAATATCCGTTGCCTTAGCACCACGAGCACGCATTGCCGTAAAGGCTTCGTGACCCGGGGTATCCAAGAAGGTAATCATGCCACGGGGTGTTTCTACGTGATATGCGCCAATGTGCTGAGTAATGCCACCGGCTTCACCCGTAGCCACTTTTGCTGCACGAATTTTATCCAACAGAGATGTTTTACCGTGGTCGACGTGACCCATGACAGTCACTACCGGTGGACGCGGCAACCACTCAGCGTCATGGCCAGCAGTACCAAGATCTAAATCTGGATCATCCAACTTAGCAGCATGCGCTGTATGACCCATCTCTTCCACAATGATCATCGCAGTATCTTGATCGAGCACCTGATTAATGGTGACCATCTGACCCATACCCATCAAAAGCTTAATTACTTCGGCACTCTTCACTGCCATGGCATGAGCTAACTCTGCAACAGTAATCGTTTCGGGAACATGCACATCATGAACCACTTTTTCAGTAGGGACCTGGAAGTTTGTGTCAACGTTTGCTTCAGCAATTTGACGTTGCTTTCTGCGACCGCCACCTGAGCGCCAGCCACCCACACCACCAGAACTATCTCCACGAGTCTTGAGGCCACCAGGCTTCTTAGCGCCTTCTTCTTGCCAAGTAGAGGATGTCTCAGAGGACTTAATGGTCTTACCGCCAACCTTAGCGGGTGATTTCTTCTTATCATCAGCACCTTCAACCTTAGCGGGCTTATGCAGAGTCCCTTTTTTGGCCTCATCAGCAGCAACTTCGCTAGGCGCCTTGAGAACTCGTGCTGGAGCACTCATCATGTCGCGAATCGCTAAGGCTTCAGCTTCAGCAGCGGCACGGCGTACTCGAATTTCTGCTAATTCTTTTTCTTTACTAAGCGCTAAATCTTTAGAAGCCTTTTCAACCTTTGCTTTTCGTTCTACAGCTTCAGCAGCAGCTGAAGCATCGTCAGCAGGCTTCACGGCTTTCTCTTCAACCGGAGCAGCAGCCTCTTTTTGGCGCACCTCTTCAGCGGCCTTCATTTCAGCTTCTTGACGAGCCAACAATTCCGCCTGACGGGTTGCTTCAGCAGCCCGTTTCTCTAACTCTTCCTCAGAAAGAATCGACTTAGCAGGGCTTGCTTTAGCCTCAACCTTAACCGGAACAACTTCTGCTACCGGAGCTTCAGGAGATTCTTCACCACGCTTAACCAATACCCGCTTTTTACGAACCTCAACCTGAACGGTACGGGTACGGCCAGCCGAATCTGCCTGACGAATTTCAGAATTCTCACGCTTGATTAGCGTGATCTTTTTACGGCTACCCGCATCAGCGTTACCATGCTCTTTTTGCAAATGCTCGAGCAGAACAGTTTTGTCCTTATCGGTAATACTGTCATCCTCAGAACTCTTATCGATCCCTGCTGCCTTTAATTGCTCTAAGAGGTCAGTCGCGGTCCGTTTAAGTTCCGTGGCGAGTACTTTTACTGTTGTTGTTGCCATGCACTACTTCCTCTCATGAAGTAAACCAATGTTCGCGCGCTTTCATGATGAGCGTTTTCGCAGTTTCTTCGTCAATTTGTGTCGCCTCAACCAGCTCATCAACAGCCAGTTCAGCAAGGTCGTCACGGGTGTGGACTTGATTGTCAGCAAGCTTAGCAATCAACTCCGTTGTCATTCCCTCGAGGGAGCGCAAATCTTGAGATACCTCGCCAACGCGTTCTTCTTTGGCCAATTCCATGGTTAATAAGGAATCGCGCGCACGAGTACGTAATTCATTGACGGTGTCTTCATCAAATGAATCGATTTCTAACATCTCAGACAAGGGGACGTATGCAACCTCTTCCAGAGTATTGAAACCTTCTTCGATCAAAATATCAGCCACTTCTTGATCCACGTCCAATTTATCCATAAACAACTGGCGCACAGATGCGGCTTCTTTTTCAGTTTTCTCAGCAGACTCTTCCGGCGTCATGATGTTGATTTGCCAACCTGTTAAATCGCTGGCCAAACGGACGTTTTGTCCACTACGACCAATCGCAATCGCCAAGTTCTCTTCGTCAACCACCACATCCATGGCATGACGCTCTTCATCAACCACAATGGATGAGACTTGGGCTGGAGCTAAAGCACCAATCACAAACTGCGCTGGATCCTCTGACCACAACACAATATCCACTGCTTCACCGGCAACTTCGTTGCGTACTGCAGTAACGCGTGTACCTCGTACACCAACACAAGTACCGATTGGATCGATACGCTTGTCATAAGTAACAACAGCAATCTTGGCACGAATACCAGGGTCACGGGCTGCGCCCTTAATCTCTAGTAAGCCTTGTTCCATTTCTGGGACTTCATTTTCAAATAACTTAATCAAGAAATCTGGGCAAGTACGTGATAATTCAATTTGTGGCCCACGCGCTTCACGATCCACCTTCAAAATATAAGCACGTACACGGTCGCCAGAACGCAAATTCTCTTTAGGAATCATTTGATCACGACGCAATAAAGCTTCAACGCGACCAGATTCGATAATCAAGCCGTTTTTATCGGCACGCTTAACAGTACCAGTCATGACTTTTTCGCCACGATCCAAATAATCGTTCAGGATTTGCTCGCGCTCAGCATCACGAATGCGCTGCAAGATCACTTGCTTGGCGGCTTGTGCGCCAATTCGACCGAAAGCCAAGGACTCAATCTGTTCTTCGATGTATTCGCCAACTTCCATATCAGGAAATTGCTCGACGGCCTCAAAGTGCAAAATCTCTTTGTCTGGCTCTTGAAGACCAGCTTCATCAGGCACGACCAGCCAGCGTCGGAAGGTTTCGTATTCTCCAGACTCACGATCAATAGAGACGCGAATATCAACATCCTCTGTTGAATAACGTTTCTTGGTCGCAGAGGCTAAAGCCATCTCTAAGGCCTCAAATACGATTGCTTGGTCAACATTCTTTTCACGCGCCAGGGCGTCTGCCAACATGAGAACTTCTCGACTCATGACTTTCTTCCTTTGAAATCAATAACAGGGACTAGCCGAGTCTTATCGACCTCGGCTAAAGAAAACTCCAATTGAGACTCGGCGCCATCGGCACCTTCAAACACCAAACCAAATTTTGCATCGGGCGAATTCACCTCACCACTTAGCAAACCTTGCAACACACCACGAAAATTCTTACGGCCGCCAACGGCAACTCGCAACTTCAAATCTACTTCCACACCAGTAAAGCGCTCAAAATCAGCCGCTGACTTCACTGGACGATCTAAGCCTGGAGAAGAAATCTCCAAACGCTCATAAGGTATGTTTTCAACTGGCAAGGTGTAGCTCAGTTGATGACTTACCTTTTCGCAATCTTCGACCGTAATCAAACGCTCGTAATCAGGGTTTTCAATCGTGACACGCAGCAAACCTCCAGCTTCACGCTCGATATCCACCAGCGCGTAGCCCAAGTTTTCCAGCTCTGCAGCAATAATCCGCTGATCTTTCACAACCGCCCTTCAATACCAATTTGACAAAAAAAAATGGGCTTTGAAGCCCATATTCTCAAAATTCAGAACAGGCCGACTTACGTTGATCGCAACATCAGTCGGTAACAACCAAAACAGCAGCAAACTGCTGCAAGAGCAAAATTATAGCCGATTTAGAGAAAAATCGATAGAAATCAGAAGCTTTCGCCGGGATTTCGTGGTTTTCTAGGGCCTTTATTGAATGGTTTGCGGCCTTTTGGTGCACTCCGTTTAGGCCCATTACCTGGATTTTGAGGGTTTGCAGCCACAAAAGCAGACTGGCCATGGTGAACTTTTTTACCTTTGTTGCGGTTTTGACCTTGACCGGCTTGACCACCGCCTTGCCCTGGTCTGCCGCCCTGAGTACGACCCCGGAAAGGACCGCGCCCTTCACCCGAACCACCACCGGCAGGTTTTCCACCCCTACCCTGATGGGTAAGATCATGGTGCCCACTAGCCATGGTGAGGGCGTCACGCGAACCCCAATAAGACACCGAGGTTTGCATCGGATCCGGCTGAAAATCCCCACCAGCACCCACATGCCGATCACGGCCATTTGAACTGGGACCTGCACGACCTTTATCTTGAGCTTGCGGCACTTTTAAACCAGCTGACTTCATCAAACTCGCAACGCCTTCAGGAGAAACTTCCTCCCATTTACCGCGCCGCAGACGCGGGGGAAGCAAGAACATGCCATAGCGAGTACGAATCAAACGAGAAACCGTATGGCCAACCGCCTCAAACATCCGACGCACTTCGCGATTGCGACCTTCAGTCAAAGCAACGTGATACCAGCGATTCGCGCCATCACCACCACCCATGCTGAGGCGCAAGAAGCGGGCCTGACCATCATCTAACTGAATACCACTCTTTAATTGCGCCATCGGTTCTTGACCGAGTTCACCTAAGATCCGCACCGCATACTCACGCTCAACACCGTAGCGAGGATGCATCAAACGATTTGCCAACTCACCTGAAGTGGTAAATAACAACAAGCCTTCTGTATTGAAGTCCAAGCGGCCCACCGCAATCCAGCGACCTTGACGTGGCTTGGGCAAACGATCAAATACAGTTGGACGACCCTCTGGATCGGATTGACTCACAATTTCACCAGAAGGCTTGTGATACAAAATCACGCGTGGCGGCTTGGTCTGAATTTTGCGATGGACTTGCTTGCCGTTGATGCGTACTTGATCTGTTGGTCCAATACGCTGACCAATATGCGCCGGCAAACCGTTCACAGAGACGCGACCTTGAATAATTAAATCTTCCATATCGCGACGCGAGCCCATACCAACATCGGCTAATACTTTATGAAGCTTGACAGTATCTTCATCATCAGCGTCATCATCCAAACCATCCAAGTCTGACCAGACTTCATCACGCAAACTTAAGGGCAAATCATCTACGTTTGCAAATTGCAAACTGCTCATCTCATCTTCGCTAGGCACATCTGCATCTTCATCATGACGCACACGCTGAGCACGATGCTCAGCACCAGTCTGATGAGATACTTCATTTTCATTTACGCCATCTAAGTTTTTCGCTTCAAGCGCTTCAGGCGCATCTAAAGCGGCATCAAACTCCCCAGAGACTACAGAAGCAAACAAAGCCTCAATCTCTGCTGGATTTGGAGCTAATTTTGCAGACTGATTGCCTCCACCTTCACGAGGGCTACCGGCCTCACCCCCTTCTCTACGGGGTCTATCCTTGTTAAAGGGACGCTTCTTATTAAAGGGGTGCTTGCCAGAACCAGAGCGACGCGGGCGGCGTTCCCCACCCTCGCCACCTTGAGCGGGAGTGCCATCATGATTGGATGGACTCGACTCAGAATGTTCAGGGTGTGCCGGCGCTTGAACTACCGGAGGTAAATCGTTTTCGTTAGAACTTGTCATTAATGATTATTTTGATTGGTCTGGTTTTTCTTCAGACTCGGGGGGAACTTCTTCTATTGCGTCTTCAGTTATTTCTTTAGCTGTTTCTTCAGTTATTTCGATAGCTTCTTCAAAATCTATTGAAATAATCTCTTGTCCGTTTTCATCCAACTCAACCACTGTCTCAACTGTGGCAGTAGGATCAAACTCCATTACTGCTTGACCTAACTGCGCGGCAGCAGCCATTGGTGCAGCATCTTCCAACATTGGCAAGCTTTGGAGATTGGGCAAACTGAGGTCATCCAAAAATTTCTTGGTCGTAGCATATAAACCAGGGCGGCCAATTGTCTCTTTATGACCAATCACCTCAACCCAATCACGATCTTCCAACTGCTTCATCACATTCGTACTCACTGCAACACCGCGAATCTCTTCAATCTCTCCGCGTGTCACTGGTTGACGGTAGGCAATAATTGCTAAGGTCTCCATGACTGCCCGAGAATATCTTGGTGGCTTTTCAGGAGTAAGGCGATCTAAGTACTCGCGCATTGATAAGCGACTCTGAAAACGCCAGCCAGTAGCAATATGCGCGAGCTCCATTCCCCCGTCTTGCCATTCGCGTTGCAACTCGAGCAAAACATCCTCAATGTCAGAATTGGCCATATCTTCCACAAACAAGCGGGAGATATCGTTTACCGTCAGTGGCTCCTGTGCGCACAGAAGAGCTGTTTCAATTACGCGCTTGTGGTGATCATCCATAAAATTCGGGCTATCAGGCAATTCCTGATTAGACTTTAAAAATGTATTTCAGTAATGGGTTTGTGGTGTTATTTAGCTACTACGGACAATCTATCTTTTGAATTCTGATTGGGAGGCCCGTTCGCGCTGAAACAAAGTTATCTTCGTTCACCGTTGCACCATTATAAGGTAGGCTCAATACAATAGCTATATGGACCCATTTCTGCCCCAAATGCTCATACCCACTCCTACTCAGGTAAAAAGACGCCGTTTTTTAAGTCTTGGCCTTGGCCTAGGGGCCATTGCAGGTAGCGTAGGCCTTAGTGCTTGCGGGCTTTTACATACCCAGAAACCCGTAATTGGGCTAGTTTTGGGGGCTGGCGCAGCTCGCGGGTTTGCACACATTGGCGCAATTAAGGCGCTAGAAGCCCAAGGTATTCGCCCCGATCTCGTTGTCGGCAGTAGCGCTGGTAGTGTCATTGCCGCCCTGCTTGCCTTCGGCGCCACGGGCAATGATCTACATCGGCTCGCACTAAACTTGGATGAAGCCACCATTGCCGATTGGGGTCTCCCCTTTGTGGGTCGCTTTGGCGGACTCATTAAAGGTGATGCTCTGCAAAACGTTGTCAATCGCGAAGTGCAAAACAAAACCATCGAACAGATGCGTATTCCCTTGGGGGTAGTGGCGACCGAACTCCAATCTGGCCAAGGTATTTTGTTTCGTTCAGGTAATACCGGCTTGGCAGTGCGCGCCTCTTGTAGCGTCCCCGGAGTATTTCAACCTGCAGTGATTAACGGCAAAGAATATGTAGATGGCGGATTGGTTGCTCCAGTACCAGTGAGCTTTGCTAGGCAGATGGGTGCCACGCTGATTATTGCAGTCAATATTTCCTCGGACCCTGTGCATCAAGATGCTAGCGGAACCTTTGGGATACTCCAACAGACTATCTCCATCATGCAGAGAAGTATTAACGCCTATGAATTAAAAAGTGCTGATATCGTCATTGAACCCCAACTAAAACAAATGGGTGGCGGCGACTTTAAATCGAGAAACGCAGCAATCCTTGCTGGAGAAAGCGCGGCGCAGGCTCAGATGGCGCTGATAAAAGAAAAACTGAAAATCTAAAAAGGTTTAATGGCCAGTAACTTAAAGGCTGCGTGACTTACGCTTGAGGTTCTTAACCTCATTAAGCAACTCTTGATGCTCTCGATCGTTCAGATTGTCAGAGCCATCTAAACGGCGGGCACCATCAAAACGTTTATCCCAATACATACTAGTGAGATCATCTACGCGGACACTCGCACCCTTTGATGGAGAGTGAATAAATTTGTTGTCGCCAACATAGATACCGACATGAGAAAAAGTTAAGCGCATGGTATTGAAAAATACCAAGTCGCCTGGCTGCAGCTCTTCACGATTAATCGGCTTACCAACCCGACTCATTTCAGTGGACTTACGGGGCAATAAAAACCCCAATTTATCTTTAAAGACATAAGCCACAAAGCTACTACCATCTAAACCCGATTGCGGAATTTCAGCATCCCAGCGATAGCGAACACCAATCACTCTCATCGCTTGGTTAATTAACTCTTCTGTTTTCCCAGAGACAGAATCGACCAAGCGATCCGAAACCCGATAAAAGTAAGATTTACCGGCTTGGAACATGCTTTCTTTAGGCGCATCTTTAGCAAGCTCAACAGAGGCATCAGGCGCAACATCAGCAGCCTGAGCAAGGGGGAATGAAAATGCCAAGCTCAATACAAGACCAAAGCGCACCACAGCGGCCAAGAACAAAGAAGGGGGTACTTTTTTGAGTGACATCGAACTAGTTTAACAAAGAAGCCTTGATTAACCAAATTACCACTCTAGAGCTAATGCTTTGTTTATAAATGATTTTTTGCACAAAAAGGGGCAGTAGTGCACCAATTTAGCCCCTACATTAAGGGGTTTAAGTGAGGTCAGCGGCCTCAAAAAGCTCTTTTGTATACATTTGTCGAGGATTCTGAATCAGGCTTTCAGTGTCCCCAAACTCCACCACCTTGCCACCCTTGAGCACCATGACTTCATGTGACATTGCCCGAATAACGGCTAAGTCATGACTAATCATCAAATAGGCTAAGTTGTATTTTTTCTGTAATTCACTTAATAAAGCTAGCACTTGCTTTTGAATCGACACATCTAAGGCGGAGGTTGGCTCGTCTAACACCAATATTTGGGGGCGCAAGATCAATGCGCGTGCAATCGCAATGCGCTGCCTCTGACCACCAGAGAACTCATGGGGATAGCGCGTTAATGCGGTGCGATCCATACCCACTTCTCGCAACATATCCAATACTCTTGACTCACGCTCTGCTGCGGAAAGATTTGGAAAATGCACATCCAAACCCTCAGCGATAATTTGCATGACATTCATCCGCGGAGAAAGCGATCCAAAAGGATCCTGAAAAATGACTTGCAAGCTAGCGCGCAATGCTCTGCGTTGAGCAGACTGCAATTGTTGCCAGTCGTTACCCAGCACATCTACCTCACCGGTTACCTCTGCCGCTGAATCACCCAGCAAACCGAGCACGGCCATTCCTAAAGTGGTTTTGCCAGAACCAGATTCTCCAATCACGCCAATAGTCTGACCTTGTTTTAAAGCAAAACTCACTTTGCGTAACACGGAATGACGAGCTTGCTTCTTAAACCAAGAGGATGATTCTGCGCTGGGATAAGAGACTGATAGATTGTCGGTCTTCAAAAGTACTGGTGCTAGTGGCATGACTGGCGCAAGTTGACGTAAGGGTTGGCTGTTCACCAAGGCTCGCGTATAAGGATCTTCCGGGCGCTCAAAGACCTGCTTTGTTATGCCCGCCTCCATCAGATTGCCTTGATTGAGTACCGCAACCCGATGCGCAAAATGCTTCACTAAATTGAGATCGTGGGTAATTAACAAAATCCCCATGCCTCCCTCATCTTTGGCTTCCTCTTGCAACTCTTTAAGGAGATCTAAGATTTGCAAACGCAAACTCACGTCTAGGGCGGTAGTGGGCTCATCCGCAATCAAGAGGCGCGGCTTACATGCGAGAGCCATCGCAATCATTGCGCGCTGTCTTTGCCCTCCGGATAACTGATGTGGGTATGAATAAAAACGGTTTTCTGGCTCAGGTATACCGGTCTTCCTGAGCAAGTCAATCGCCACCGCCATGCAGTCGCCTTTAGAGATGAGTGGTTGATAGACTTGTACCGCCTCAATGATTTGATTGCCGATGGTGAATAAAGGATTTAGCGCTGTCATAGGCTCTTGAAAAACCATCGCAATCTCACGCCCACGGATCTGGCGAATCTCTTGAATCGGCATAGCGAGCAGATCGACTGGCGCTCTAGCAGCTTGTTGATGAAGGTCCTCTTTACCGCTCCACCAAATACGCCCACTGACTTTAGCGCCCTCTGGCTCAAGTCGTAATGGGGCAAGCGCTGTTAAGGTTTTCCCGGAGCCTGACTCACCTACTAAGGCAAGGCGCTCACCAACACCAATTTCAAGATCAAGATGGTGAACCGCAAATTTTTCACGCCGCCCAGACCCAAAAGAAATCGAAAAATCTTCATAACGCAGAAGTGGATTAAAGGATTTAGGGGATGCACTCATGAGCGTCCTCCGCTCATTAATCCTGATTTACGAGAGTCAAACGCATCGCGCAGCGCTTCACCCATAAAGGTTAACAACAATAAAGTGCCTACCAACACTACAAAGGTTGATAAAGAAATCCACCAAGCATCGAGATTCCCCTTGCCTTGAGAGAGTAGCTCTCCCAAACTCGGCGTCCCTGGAGGGACACCCAAACCCAAGAAATCTAAACTCGTTAAAGACAGAATGGCAGCACTCATCCGAAAGGGAAGGAAGGTGATGACTGGCGTCAAACTGTTGGGAAGAATATGCCTGCGCATAATCTGCAAATTAGTTAAACCCAGCGCTCGTGCCGCCCGAACATACTCCAAGGCACGGTTACGAAAAAACTCGGCGCGGACATAATCTGATAAACCCATCCATCCAAAAGCCGCCAACAAAATAATTAACAACCAAATACTGGGATTAAAGATCGAAGCAAAAATAATCAAGAGGTATAGCTCTGGCATTGCCGCCCAGATCTCAATCAAACGTTGTGAGATTAAATCAAACTTACCGCCGAAGAAGCCCATTAAGGAGCCCGTAATGATGCCGACACTCACGCCTACGATGGTGAGCGCAAGACCAAACAAAATCGATAAACGAAAGCCATAAATCAAACGCGCTAAAACATCGCGCCCACGATCATCCGTTCCTAACCAGTTATCCCACGAAGGTGGCGCAGGATTAGGAACTTGTGAAAAATAGTTGAGCGTTTCATAGCTATATTGAATGGGCGGATAAATCGCCCAATTGCCATTATTAGTAATATTGCGACGAATATCGGGATCCAAAAAATCTGTCGGAGTTGCAAAGTCCCCGCCAAAAACGGTCTCCGGTGAATTATGTGCAATCGGAAAATAAAAATGGCCTTCATATCGCACGATCCAAGGCTTGTCATTTGCAATCAATTCAGCACAAAGGCTTAGGCCAAAGAGTGTCATAAACACCCATAAACTCACATAGCCTGTCCGACTGGATTTAAAACGCTGCCAACGACTCATGAACCACCCCCAGCGCCAAACTGAATTCGGGGGTCAACATAGACATAACAAAGATCAGAAATTAATTTCGTAAATAAACCAATTAAAGTAAATAAGTACAAGGTTCCTAAAACAACTGGGTAATCACGACGCATCACTGACTCATAGGACAACAAACCTAAACCATCCAAGGAAAACAAGGTCTCAATTAATAACGAGCCTGTAAAGAAAGCGCCGATAAAGGCCGCTGGAAATCCAGTAACCAAGGGCAGTAAGGCATTGCGAAACACATGCTTCCAGAGCACTTGTTTTTCAGTGAGGCCTTTTGCTCTTGCAGTCAAAACATATTGCTTACGAATCTCCTCCAAAAAAGAATTTTTTGTAAGCATAGTGATTACTGCAAAGCTACCTAGTACCGTGGCCGTAATTGGCAATACCAAGTGCCAGAGATAATCCATGGCCTTGCCCATCAGACTGAGATCGCTCCAGTTATCAGATGTAAGCCCTCGCAAGGGGAAAATTTGCAAGAAACTTCCACCACCAAAAAGCACTAACAAAAGTACGCCCAGTACAAAACCCGGTATGGCATATCCTACTAAAATAATGCTGCTAGTGACCGTATCGAAACGAGTGCCATCACGGACCGCCTTCGCTATCCCCAGCGGAATCGAGACCAAGTAAGTAATAAAGAAGGTCCACAAACCAATGCTGATTGATACCGGCAACTTAGAAATCACTAATTGCCAGACGCTTTCATGCTGGTAATAACTTTGCCCCAAATCAAATCTTGCAAAACGGCCTAGCATCATGAAGTAACGCTCTAGAGGGGGCTTATCAAAGCCGTAGAGCGCCTTTACCTCTTCCAAGCGCTTCGCATCAACCCCTTGTCGCCCACGATAAGTAGCACCAGCGCCAGAAGATTCCGAGCCTCCAACTGAGGCTTCGCCCTTCCCCTTGAGCTCCAAAACCATTTGCTCGACTGGACCGCCCGGTACAAATTGCACTACTGCGAAAGTCAAAGTCAACACACCCAACAGAGTAGGAATCATTAACAGCAGACGTTTAACAATATAAGAGCGCATTTGTGCTTGCATTATCGAGCTTCCTCTTTCCACCAATTTTGCATAATCCACGGCTCGGCCGAGTAATACAAGGGCGGATCAGGGTAGTGCATCTCCTTGCGAAAAGCTACTCGATGGGTAGGGTTGTACCACTGTGGAATTACTAAGTAACTATTCCACAAGACTCGATCTAGGGCGCGGGTTGCGGCGCGCAGTTCATCACGGTTTTTTGCTTTTGTAACTTCGGCAACCAAAGCATCTACTACTGGCGACTGGATCCCAATTACGTTATCAGAACCCTTCTCTTTGGCTGCCTGACTACCAAAGCGATCCCATAACTCATTACCGGGATTTTGTGAGTCTGGAAATCGAATCGTCGTCATATCGAAATCATATTCATCCATGCGCTTTTGATGCAAGGCAAAGTCACTTGTTCTGACATCAGCCTGGATACCTAATTTTTCAAGATTGCGTATATAAGCCGAAATCACTCTTAAAAAGAATGGTCCATTCTCAACCATTTCAAAGCGAAAAGGCTCACCCTGAATATTGCGCAAAGCGCCATCACGATATTGCCAACCGGCTTCAGCCAACAAGTCTCTCGCTTTACGCAAATTAAGCCGCAAACTTCCTGGGGCTGCGGTAGATGGTGGAGGCGGCATTGGTCCAAATACAGCGTCTGGCACCCACTGAGGATACTGGGCCTTCAAGGGTTTTAGTAACTTCAACTCCGCTTCGGTAGGCTTACGTGGTCCATCAAAATTTGCTCCGAGATCACTATTGGTGAAATAACTGTTAATGCGCCCATACTGATCAAAAAAGATTTGGCGATTGAGCCACTCGAAGTCAAGCGCATAGCCTAATGCTTGCCGTACTCGAGGATCCCGAAAGATTGGGCGACGCAAGTTCATCGCAAATCCTTGCATACCCGCACCATTATGATTTAGAAAGGCCTTCTTTAATAAAGTACCGTCATTAAACTTTGAGCCCACATAGCCCTTGGCCCAGATCTTGGCGCGATATTCCACCAAGGCATCAAACTCGCTCGCTTTAAAAGCCTCGAGACGAACCGCATCATCGCTGTAGAGTTTATAAAGCACTCGATCAAAGTTATAAAAGCCTACGCGTACATTTAAAGGCTTATCCAAGTGATCAGCCCAATAGTTCGGATTTCTTTTAAAGGTAATCGACTTACCCGCTTTAAAAGACTCAACAAGATAAGGTCCGCTACCTATGGGTATTTCAAATGCGAGTTGATCAAATGGAATCGTTGAGCCATCCGCCCTCTTGCCCCAGTTGCGGGAAAAAATTGGCAAGGTTCCAGCCAAGATGGGCAACTCAGTATTGGTATTTTTAAAATCAAAGCGAATCTCGCGAGGAGATAACACGACGGCTTGAGTAATGTCGGCAAAGGTTGTTTTGTAGCGTGGGTGAGAAAGCGGACCCATCAAGGTGTCAAAACTGTATTTCACATCAGCCGCAGTCACCGACGTACCGTCTGAAAATTTCGCCGCCGCACGGATCCGAAAGATCACGGACTTATGATCAGCGGCAACTTGAATATCTTCAGCAAGAAGGCCATAGACACTAGAAACTTCATCCGCACTCCCTTCTGCCAGTGACTCAAACATCAACTCAACCCCAGGCGCAGCAATTCCTCGCAAAGTAAAAGGATTGAACTTATCGAAGCTGGTTCTTTGCCCTGGATTAGGCAAAGTTAAGGTTCCACCCCGGGGTGCATTGGGATTGACATAGTCAAAGTAGCTAAATCCATCGGGATATTTGGGTTTGCCATATTGAGAAATCCCCTGCGCAGCCTGGGCAAAATGGATACCTAGCCCAGCTAGCAAGGCCAGCAGCAGAAAATAGCGAATTTGGCGGAAGGCGGTGTAAATGAACATATATGCAACAATTGTAGATAGCAAACCACATTTGAAGTAAAGGACACATCATGGGCTTTCTCACCGGCAAAAAAATCCTCATTACCGGCCTACTTTCTAACCGCTCGATTGCGTATGGCATTGCCAAGGCCTGCCACCGCGAAGGGGCCGAATTGGCCTTTACCTACGTAGGAGACCGCTTTAAGGAGCGAATTACTGACTTTGCCAAAGAATTCAGCTCTGAGCTCATTTTTGACTGTGACGTCAGTAGTGATGAGCAAATTGAAGCAGTCTTTCGGGATTTAGCCAAAACCTGGCCAAAGTTTGATGGCCTAGTTCATGCCATTGGTTTTGCCCCGCGCGAAGCGATTGCGGGTGATTTCTTGGATGGCTTGAGTCGCGAGGCGTTTCGTATTGCCCATGACATTTCCGCTTACAGCTTCCCAGCGATGGGTAAAGCCGCACTACCGATGCTCAATCCCAATGCGTCATTACTGACCCTAACCTACCTTGGCTCAATGCGTACTGTGCCGCACTACAACACTATGGGCTTAGCAAAAGCATCACTTGAAGCTTCAGTGCGCTACCTTGCCAACTCACTAGGACCCAAGGGAATTCGGGTGAATGGCATTTCTGCGGGTCCTATTAAAACGCTGGCAGCCTCAGGTATTAAAGACTTTGGCAAGATTCTAGGGGCAGTTGAAGCAGCTGCGCCAATGCGTCGCAACGTTACCATTGATGATGTTGGTAATGCGGCATCATTCTTGTTGTCGGATTTGGCCAATGGCATTACCGCTGAAATTCTCTATGTTGATAACGGCTTTAGCCAAGTAGCGGGTGGAATGGGCGAGTAAGTTGAATTCTGGGCAATTGACACCAAATCCTATTGCACTAAAAGAAGCTTTAAAGTTTTGGGCAAAATTAGGCTGCATTAGTTTTGGTGGTCCTGCCGGACAAATTGCTATGCTGCATCAAGAGGTGGTTGAAAAGCGTCGTTGGATTTCAGAGCGGCGCTTTTTACATGCCCTCAATTACTGCATGCTACTACCGGGGCCTGAAGCGCAACAGTTGGTCACTTATATTGGCTGGCTCATGCATCGAAGTTGGGGTGGGATCCTCGCTGGCACCTTGTTTATTCTGCCATCACTCTTTATTTTGATTGCCTTATCGTGGGTCTATCTTACTTTTGGGCAGGTTCCGTGGATTGCTGCAATCTTCTTTGGTATTAAACCGGCCGTCACCGCAATCGTCCTGCACGCAGCGGTTCGCATTGGTAAGCGCACGATCCATAATCAAGCCTTGCGGTGGATTGCCTTAGGCTCCTTCTTAGCGATTTTTATTCTCAATTTAGCCTTTCCGGTGATCGTTGCCATCGCAGCCATGCTCGGGATCTGGGGCGGGAAAAAATATCCCCAATATTTTCAACAGCAGACTACTCATCTTACGAACGCAGGAGAAAATAACCCACCAGCCATCATTGATGATCATTCACCTACGCCTGCTCATGCGCAATTTAGCATTCAGAAAACCATCCGGTACTCACTCGTAGCTGCACTCTTTTGGATACTGCCGATAGCAGGCTTGATTCTCCTATTTGGCTGGAAAACACTCTACCCACAAATTGCTTGGTTTTTTACCAAGGCTGCCCTCCTTACATTTGGGGGAGCCTACGCAGTATTGCCCTATGTTTATCAAGGTGCAGTGGATCAATTTCAATGGCTAAGTGCGGGCCAAATGATTGATGGTCTCGCACTTGGAGAAACCACGCCTGGACCACTCATCATGGTAGTTGCTTTTGTTGGTTATCTCGCTGGTCATATCCAACATGTGATTGGCAACGCCAATCCATTTTGGTTTGGCGCCTTAGGTGCCTTTATCGCGACGTGGTTTACTTTTCTACCCTCCTTCTTTTTTATCTTGGTCGGCGGGCCTTTGATTGAATCCACCCATGGCAAGCTAGGATTCACTGCGCCCTTAACCGCCATTACGGCAGCCATTGTTGGCGTCATTGCTAATCTAGGTTTATTTTTTGCGTACCATGTATTTTTACCCCGTGGCTTATCAGGTCCAATCTCCTGGGTCTCCATGGTGGTCTGCTTGTTGGCAGGCATTGCGCTATTTAAATTTCAGAAGGGCGTGATGACTGTTCTGGCTGGATCAGCTGTAGCAGGTCTATTGATATACCTTAGCTCCTTATTTATTGGGGCTTAAAGAGCGCGCTCAAGACCCTCAAGATTGGCATAATGGAGCTTATGCGAATTGAACCCCAAACCATCACCCACCTTCAAGAATGGCTCGGTAAGACCGAGTCTCTCGAGGACACCATTACCACCGCACCAGTCAGAGCACTCTCAGCCACGTTAGATCGCGCCGATCCTGAACCCCATAAAGGGGACTTTCTACCTGAGCTGTGGCACTGGCTGTACTTTTTACCCCATACCCGCCAATCTGACATCGGCCCTGACGGCCACCCGAAACGTGGCGGCTTTCTGCCGCCTGTCCCGTTACCTCGTCGCATGTGGGCCGGGAGTCGCGTGCAATGGCTTGAACCGCTTCGCATTGGCGATGAAGTGAAACGTCTTTCTACTATTGAGTCGGTTACCCATAAATCAGGTCGTAGTGGTGATTTAATTTTTGTTGTGGTGAAACATGAGGTCTCCAATCAAAATGGTTTGACCCTAGTTGAAGAGCATGACATTGTCTATCGTGATGCACCGGGACCAGAAGATAAACCGGTTGCGCCCAT
The DNA here is from genome assembly GCA_947447945.1 of Burkholderiaceae bacterium. Lineage (GTDB taxonomy): Bacteria > Pseudomonadota > Gammaproteobacteria > Burkholderiales > Burkholderiaceae > Polynucleobacter. The sequence continues at coordinate 50,515 of CANFLR010000002.1, read as the reverse complement.
GCCAGCACCTCGTGATGCCAAGTGGACTAAGACCATTACGCCTGATGATGTTTTTCTATTCCGCTACTCAGCACTCACCTTTAATGGTCATCGCATTCATTACGATCGCAAATATGTCACTGAAGTGGAAGGATATCCTGGCCTGATTGTTCATGGCCCACTAATTGCCACCCTCTTAGTTGACCTCGTTCGCCAGAGCATTCCTGGCTGCAAGCTCAATCGTTTTGAGTTCCGCGCCATTCGCCCTAGTTTTGATATCAATATTTTCAAAGTGAGTGCTAAACCCGATCTTGAAACTGATCCCAGTGGCAAAACTATTTCGATTTGGGCTGAAGATCATGAAGCTTGGCTCACCATGCAAGCCACTGCAGTGCTGGCTTAACCAATGAAGACGCTCCACATGCCAACTCCACGCCTTTCTCAAGAGCTCGCCAGCTTTGCAGCCAATTTAAAAACCCAAGATATCCCAAGCACAGTACTTGAGCGCGCTGAAGACTTGCTGGTGGATTGGTTTGGCTCGGCAATTGCAGGCAAAGGTTCACGTCCTGTAGAGACCATTACTCAGTTTGCACAACAGATGAGTGGCTTTAACAGCAAACATGCTGGCCCCGCAGAAGTGCTGATTTCTCGCGAGGGCTCTAGTCCCTTTTTAGCTGCCATGGCCAATGCTGCAGCATCGCACGTTGCTGAGCAAGATGATGTACATAATGGCTCGGTCTTTCATCCAGCTACCGTGGTATTCCCTCCAGCTCTTGCTTGTGCGCAAGCTCTCGGCGCTTCTGGAGAAGAAATGCTCACGGCTGCCGTAGCTGGTTACGAAGTGGGCATTCGGGTTGGTGAATTCTTGGGTCGCTCGCACTACAAAGTCTTTCACACCACAGGCACTGCTGGCACCCTTGCTGCTGCTGCCACTGCTGGTCACTTACTCAAACTAAACCCCAAACAAATGTTGCATGCCTTTGGTTCGGCGGGAACACAGTCTGCCGGTCTTTGGGAATTTTTACGTGATGCCGCTGATTCAAAACAATTGCATACCGCCCACGCCGCCGCTACTGGCTTAATGTCTGCTTATATTGCCCAAGCGGGATTTACGGGTGCACAGCAGATTTTGGAAGGTAAGCAAGGTATGGCCGCCGGTATGTCAACTGATTCGGATCCAAGGAAATTGGTTGATGGCCTGGGAACCCGCTGGACTATTGCAGAAACCAGCTTCAAATATCACGCATCATGTCGTCATACCCATCCAGCTGCAGACGCCCTACTGCAAGTGATGCTCGCCCATAAACTGAAGCCCAGTGACATTCTCAAAGTGGAGACCTTGGTACACCAAGGTGCAATTGATGTCTTGGGACCAGTCACTGATCCGACCACCGTTCATCAGTCTAAATTTTCGATGGGTACGGTGCTGGCCTTAATTGCCCACTATCAATTTGCCGGTCTACAGGAATTCGATCGGCATTTTCATGATGATGCGATTTGCCTATTCCGTGATCGGGTCACGATGACTTTAGATCCCGAAGTAGACGGCGCCTATCCACAACGCTGGATTGGCAAGGTCAGGGTGTACCTGCAGGAAGGCCAGATCCTTGAAGGCCGGGTTGATGAGCCTAAAGGCGATCCAGGCAATACACTGACTCGCACTGAAATTACAGACAAAGCCATGCGTCTGGCAGCATTTAGCGGTGGGGCCACACCAACAGAAATGCACCATGCAATTGATCTCTTGTGGAATGTTCGTAAAGAGTCCAAGATGGGCTTCTTGCTACCACGCTCTTAATAGACTGCACCACTCCATGAATCCACTTGATACCCCTCTTGGTTTTAGCAGCACCTTTTTATTTGTGCCCGGCACTCGGTCTGAGCGCTTTTCAAAGGCGCTCGATAGTGGTTCTGATGGCGTGATTCTGGACCTTGAAGATGCCGTCCCAGAAGAAGAAAAGGAAATGGCTCGGAATGCAATTCGAACGGTCTGGCCACAATTTACAAGCGAACAAAAAAGACGTCTGGTCATCAGATCAAACGCTCCTGGTACGAAATTTTATGCAGCTGATCTAATGCTAGCCCAAGAATTAGACCTCGCCTGTTTGCTCATTCCCAAGAGTGAGTCCTTAGATCAAATCAATGGGGCAGCGCAAATGTTGCCAAAGACCGCCATCATCCCCATGATTGAAACCGCGCTTGGCTTAGATAAACTCAAAGAGCTCGCTAACTCAAACCAAGTTCTTCGACTCGCTTTAGGCAATCTTGATTTGCAGGCTGACCTTGGTATGGTGTGCGATGTCCAAGAGACTGAATTACAAGTCCCCCGTTATCAAATTGTTTTAGCTTCTCGGCTAGCGCAAATCGCCCCGCCTATTGATGGCGTTACAACATCAACTGACGATGTTGATCGCATTGGAGATGATGCTCGACGCGCCAAGCGCTTAGGCTTTAGTGCTAAGCTCTGCATTCATCCGAAACAGGTATCTCTGGTCAAGGCGGCCTTTATGCCTACCGATGCGGAAGTAAGTTGGGCGCAGCGTGTCGTTGAGGCTGATTTAGGCTCTAAAGGCGGCGCAGTGAAGCTAGATGGCCGTATGATCGACCGCCCCGTTGTACTTTTGGCCCAAAGAACCTTAGCGATTGCTGGTAAACACTAGGTCCTTGAACTAGAAATACTGGCAAAATCATCACTTGAAGCGAATAAATTGACACCAGCAGTACGATTGACAGAATTCAAACGGAGATTAATCATGAAATTACGTACTTCTATATTGGCAGGCATCGGCGCATTTTTTGCCGCCTCCCTCCTTATCAATGGGGGCGCACTAGCAGCAGATCCCTACCCAAATAAACCGATCACCTTGGTTGTCCCTTTTGCAGCTGGCGGACCAACTGATGCAGTGGCGCGCTTGATTGCAATTCCCATGGGGAAATCCCTAGGCCAAACAGTGATTGTTGAGAATACTGTTGGCGCCGGCGGAACAATTGCTACAGCCCGTGTTGCACGCGCACCTACTGATGGCTATATGATCCTGATTCACCATATGGGCATGGCTACAGCACCAGCGCTGTATAAAAAACTTCCCTTCGATCCAATGACTGATTTTGAATATATTGGTCAGGTGGTTGATGTGCCAATGGTGCTACTCGGTCGCAAGAATTTTCCACCGAATAACTTCAAAGAGCTCGAAGCCTACATTAAGGCAAATAAAGAAAAAGTCACCTTAGCAAACGCTGGTCCTGGCGCAGTTTCGCAGCTCTGTGGATTAATCTTCATGTCCCGAGAAGGCGTCGAATTGACCACTGTTCCTTATAAGGGTACCGGCCCAGCACTAACTGATCTGCTTGGCGGTCAAGTAGATCTCTTGTGTGACCAAACCACTCAAACAGTGCCTTACATCAAAGATGGCTTAGTCAAAACTTATGGTGTAACAACACCCAAACGCCTCTCAGCCCTGCCCAATATTCCGACTCTGGACGAGCAAGGCCTGAAAGGTTTTGACGTTAAAGTTTGGCATGGTATGTATGTATCCAAAGGAACCCCACCAGCAGTACTCGCTAAAATTAATAAAGCGCTCAATGCCGCTTTAAATGATCCAGAGGTAAAAACTCGCTTGGCAGAATCGAATATTGAAATCGTTCCACCAAGCAAAGCAACTCCTGCTGGCCTTAAAAATCATCTTGATGCCGAAATCAATAAATGGGGCCCAGTGATTCGTAAAGCTGGTGCCTATGCAGACTAAGTATTCAGATTCATAGCAATAAAAAAGCCAGCTCACACGCTGGCTTTTTTATAGGAGAGCGTCATTGACCAAAACTGCTCATCCTGCCCTAAATAAGTATCCCGATCGTGCGCGCTCACGACGTTTGAGGTGAAGGGAAAACAAAACCGAGCCCAGAGCCCAAATAGCCAAGAAAGGATCCAATAGATAATCCCAGAGATTGGCAGATTCATGCCAATGAAAAGTCCAAGCAATGATCGCCAAGGCAATAATAAAAAGACCCTTACTCCAAGCGGCAAGGCCACAAATCGCTGCAAATACTAAAACTGCAATCAGAAAAGCAAGGGAGCCAAATCCCAATGCATATGGGTCAAACATTCCAAAACCCAGTGCCAGCGGATAAAAGAGAAGTGCCACTGTCACTACTGCCACTTTAAATAGCATAGGACTGGATTTAGAGGGTATCAACACAGATGACCATAGCAAAAGTATTGAAACAATGCTGAGGTCTCCTGTGACGCCGCGTATGTAAGCAGCTATTGGTAATTCGAGCCAAGAACCCATAGGCCAAAAGAACAGATTTCCAAAAATTACCACTAGAAGCAGGCGTACTATTAAAGGCATATCGATTTGAAATATTTTCTGCAATAGCCAAATGACAATCACTGCCGCACTAATCGATGTTTCTATCAAAGCAAAGATTTGCATGAATTGATCCATTATGGTTGCCCCTCTTTTTGCTGATCTGGTATTTGACCTTGCAAATAATTAAGCCAAGCTGATCCAAAATGGATGTGCCGTATTTTCTTTCTATCCCAGGTATAGACTAAGTGAGCATCATTACCATCACCCCGAATGAGATAGGGATAGGAAAATTCGCGGCGTTGCTCACTAGGTAGTGCTTCATCATCTTCGAGAACTTGAACCACCTTCCATTGATGCGAAGCATTGCTGGCAGCAGCATCGCTCATTGCCAATACCAAGCGATATCGCCCCGCCTCTAAGTTATTGAACACCATTAAACGCATGCCATTTGGAAGGGCTAAGGTCGTTATAGCTGAATTAGGATTTGAAATCTCTAAATCGCCAATCGTTTCCCAGGTTTGGCCTGCATTTTGCGTTTGACTAACAGGAATTTGCCTGGGCTGATTACCGCTCCGAGCTTGCCGGAAGTAAGCTTTAGCATGCTCGGCATCGTCGATCAATAGAATGGGCTGAATGGCGCCACGTCCCGAACTCATGCGACGCATATCGATCACACGATCTGCTTCAATTCTTAAGAATTGACCAAACCGACCAATCCACTCATGATAAGCAGGCAAACCCAGACGACCATCAGAAAATTGAATCGCAGGCGACTTCACCAAGGTACTGAGATTAATAAAAGGTGAACTAATCAAGCGATGCGGACGACTCCACGTTACCCCTTCATCTTCCGAAGTGATTGTTGAGATCGAGCTTCCTGCCCAACCGCCAATCGATACCGTCACAAAAAATAGTTGTAAGCGGCCATCAGCAGATCTACTGGGGACAGGATTGCCAAGCTTAGCGACATAACGGGATAAACCTCTCTCAGCCAAAACCCGATCCATGACGACTGTTGGACTACTCCAAACAGCAGACTTCGGATTATAGACAGCGCTATTAATCACAACATCTGGCGCCCCTTCGCGGCTTCCAGCAAACCAGAATGCCCGAATAGAACCATCATTGAGCGCAATCAAAGAAGCAGCATGTACTGAAGCGGCAGCCGTATCTGGCAGCCAATCCAGTTGGGGGCGGGCCAGAGCCGACTTGTTTGCTTGAGGCAATTTTAGGCTTGCATGCGTTTGAATCTGCCCCTCTTCGATTGCTAAAACCGTAGGTGGTGCAAATGGCGCCCACACTGGCCGACTATCGATATATAAAAAGCCCAACACTGCAGCCAGTAGTAAAAAACAAAAGGCAGTCACGCGGATCATCTGCAGGCATCCTTAGTACTTGGCACTTCTGTGATCATTGCGGGAGTGGCAATCAGAAACTCATTGACGAAAAGATATTCGCCAATATGCCCCATCAGCATTGCCGTGATTTCTGCATCTGAGTGGCGGGCGCGCATCTCCATCCGTTTGCTAAGCACTTGGCAAGACTCGCAAATCTGCGGAGAAACACCCATTGGCAATTGCACCGCCACCAAGGGATAAGTACTAGTCAAGCTAGGAACATTCCCAGCATCTTTGGCTAAATAACCATGCAGGATGGCACCGGGTATTAACAAGCGATATTCTTCGTCTTTGGCGCGGTAGTCGCACGGTACCCAGACTTCCTTTCCTTGAAGCGCTTGAATGGTAGTCTGATCAAAGCGTCCTAGCCCCCCTTCAAGTGGAGCTAGGCTACTCGTTAAGGCGCAGTAAACCAAAAAGCATCCCGCTAGAGCAACTGACTTACACAGCTTCGCATTACCTAATCCCACTAGAATTAGCAGGACACTCAGTGCCATGAAAACCCAATGCCAAACCGGATAAATCCAAGCGCCAGTATTACCCAAGAAAGAAGATGTCTGTAGATTGCCGCCTATCCATATTAAAGCGGAGAAAATAATCAACTGCAAAAGCAAAGCGAACCGAAATCCCCACAACGACAGCTTTTGCCAATACAGAGCAATCAATACAGCAAAAGCGGGCATCACTGGTAAGAGATAGCGTCCGGAACGTTGACTTGGCAAGCTGAACACAATGAAAAATGCCGTAAGCCACAAAAGCAATAGGCTTTCCTCTAGAGAGAGGAAGCGGCGCTGACGCCAGCACTGCCATAAAGCACTGATCAATACCAAGATGAATACACCAGCATTGCCCAAGGTACTGAATAAGAGCATCCAAATGCTATCACCGCCACGGATCAAATCTAATAAATAGTTTTTACTGCGCGCATCAAATTTGCCAGCATTTTCACCAAGCACAAATTCTTTCCAGACTGCCTCTGGAGATGGGTCAAGTGCAAACCAAAGAGCAAATATCCCTAAGGCCAATAACGCAATCAGAAGGACTTTGAAGAAATCACACTTCAAGAATTGAGGAATGCTCCAGGAGCGCCAGCGCCAGTAGCACAGGCTTAGGCCGAAAGAAGCGGGAACAATATAAGCAAATGATTTAGAGAGTAGCGCTAAACCGAAACAGCCGGCAGCTAACAGGGGAAACAATAGCTTTGACTCGAAGGCACCCCTACCCCAATACAGCAAAGCTATAAAGGGCAAAGTCAGCCAAAAGACTTCTGGGGGATCGGTCAAAAAAGGGCGCCCATAACGATAGGTAGCAAAAAATGAGAGCCATACTAGACTTGCCAATAAACCCGTTTGGGCCTTGCCACTAAAACGACGTACCGCTAAGAATAAGAAAAAAGCTGTCAAAGCGGTATACACAAGGCTAGGCCAACGAAGCTCAGATAAGCCCCACTGGCTAGCCCATTGAGTACTGGCAATCCCTTGCCAAAACAATAACGGAGGCTTAGTATTTTTAATGCCATCCATTTCAGATTGCAGGGGCAACCAATGCCCAGCATCCGCTGTCATTCGCACAATGTGCATATAGGGGTATTCGTCACCATTTTTTGGGGCAAAGCGACTATCTAAGCCATAGAGATAGCTAAAAATGCCCAACAGTAAAATGAGGATGGCACTGCGGTATGAAAAGGGGCTACGCATAAGCTTAGTTTAAAGGCTTAAGCACTGGGAGGTAAAAACCCTTGAAGTCCTATTCCACCCTCATAAATCCAGTTTTAACCTAGACTACTGTTTAAGATGGCGGTATTGAGGCTCTTTTAATTACCTTCAACACTGCATTAAAGAAAATACAATAGTTCATGAGCAAAAAACCCCTTCATCGCACATACTGGCTATTGCTACTGAGCTGCATAAGTCTTTTGAGTGGATCCGCAATCGCTCAAGTAAAGGATGCAAAGCAGCTATATCAACGCAGCTTGGCGACAAACTGCACCAGCTGCCATAGTGGGAGCGCCACTGGCATTCCAAGCATTAGCAGTCTCACAAGCAAAAATATGTTGGCCCGACTTCAAGAATATAAAAATGGTACGCGTCCAGGAACCATCATGCCCCAGCTCAGCAAAGGGTATACCGATGAACAACTTGAAACGATCGCTCTGCAACTGGGTCAAAAACCATAAGGGCTAATATGCATCGACGACATTTCTTAAGTCAAAGCGCTCTAGGGCTTGGTTTACTTGCAGGTCTATCTGGGCGCACTTTTGCCAATCTCAAGTCGGCAGAAATTTTAGTCATTGGTGGTGGTTACGGTGGAGCAACCGTTGCCAAATATTTGCGCCTCTTCTCCAATAACACTGCGCGCGTTACCTTAATCGAACCAAATACAGCATTTTTGTCCTGCCCACTGTCCAATTTAGTAATTGGTGGTTCACGCACGATGGCTGATATCACGATCTCCTACGATAACCTCGTCAAACGCCATGGGATCAAGATCGTTCGAGATAGCGTTTTGCGTATTGATCCTGATCGCAAAACCGCGCAACTCGCCTCTGGAAAAGTCTTATCCTACGACAAGGCAGTAGTTTCACCAGGTGTAAGTCTCACAATGAGTAGTGTTGAAGGTTTGGCACAGGCAAACGAAGCAGGCGTCACATTACAAGCATGGAAGGCGGGCCCAGAAACAGCACTGCTTCACAAGCAATTGGCGGCGATGCGTGACGGTGGCGTATTTGCAATCAGCATTCCGGAAGCGCCCTATCGCTGCCCTCCTGGTCCCTACGAGCGTGCATGTCAAGTGGCTAACTACTTAAAGCATTACAAACCAAAATCAAAAGTATTGGTCTTAGACGCCAATCAAGATGTCACCTCAAAGGGCGCCCTATTTAAAAAAGTATGGGCTGAGGAATACCCTGGACTGATTGATTACCGCCCTAGAAACAATGTCATTGGCGTGGATGCCAAAACAAAAACGCTGCAAATTGAAGTTGAGGAGGACATCAAAGCTGACGTCTTAAATGTATTACCCGCAATGAGTGCGGGCGCAATTGCCATCAATACCGGTCTTGCAAATTCCAATGGGCGCTGGGTCAATGTTCATTATCTAAACTTTGAATCTACTGCTCATAAAGATATTCATGTCTTAGGTGATTCCATTCAAGTAGCGCCAGCCATGCCGAAATCTGCTCATATGGCCAACCAACAAGCAAAAGTTGCAGCTGCAGCAATAGTTGCCGAACTGAGCAACTGGGAAATCAACCCCGCCCCTGTAGTCAATAACACGTGCTATAGCTTTGTCAATGAAACGCAAACTATTCATGTGGCGAGTGTTCATCAATATAGCGCCACCACCAAAACGTTTGAACCTGTGCATGGCGCAGGCGGGCTCTCACCCGCCCCATCAACCCTTGAGGGAGTCTATGCCTGGGGTTGGGCCCACAATATCTGGGCAGATACCCTAGCTTGAAATAGTGTAGGATTTTAGAAAGTTTCTGTGGTTTTGTTCATCAACTGAAGTGGATGCCCCTAATAAGACCCATCAATTGAGATAAGGAGATTCTATGGAAAAGTCGCCAAACCCACTCGACGGTGCATCCAAATTAGAGAATGCCATTGAAAAATGGTCAGTCCCAATCGGAAATTTATTTGTCTCACTCTTTCATCGCATTGCTCTGTTTGGTATCGGCGGAGCAACGGTATGGTCTTCAGCAGTAGCCTTTTTAGGCATGATCAACAAAGGTTCTGCCTCAATTGAAGATCTGCTTTTACTGTTCATCTACTTAGAAATTGGTGCGATGGTTGGAATCTATTTCAAAACAAATCACATGCCAGTCCGGTTTCTGATTTACGTTGCAATTACTGCAGTAACACGGCTTATCATTGACATAGTCAACACCAAACATGAAGGAGACATGTCTATTCTTTTTATGGGTATTACCATTTTAATCTTGGCAATAGCAAACGCTGTAGTACGTTATGCCTCGTTTAAATATCCCAGTAAAAATAGTCTCAGCGACTAGCTAGATAATCCCTTGAGAATCTCTACTCTGATAGGGATGTGCATCTCGATTTAGGCAGTTACGAACGTAATCAATACTGGTTCGCAAGGCATAGTAGTCACTAGACATAGCTTTTGATACCTCCAGCTTTAAGGCCTCATACTCCATCAAATCGAGCTTAGCTAAGTACTCTTCGCACTTGGCAGGGTCGTATGAGGTAATCAACTCCCCCTCGAACAGTTTCAAAGCACCATACATGCGATTGATTCGAGCTAGTACGCGCCGTTTACGGTAAGTTGGCAATGTTAGCAATAGCGGATAAGCAAAAGCACAAAATGGTAACAACACCACAAAAAGTCGATTAACTAACTCTGCCAACCAAAATGGCAAATAGTCCATCAACAAGGGTGCGCCTTTTTTCTCAAAGTGCAAAGCTACAGGACTCTCCGGAAAGCTCGAATATTTGAATGAAGGAAACTCGCCTCGAGCAGCAAAAAAAGATGCTCGACCATTAATCTCCCGAGCGGCCTCCAAAAATAAGAACTGGATTGCAGGATGCATACGGTCATCAATTAATAACTGAGTCGTAGTGGCCAAAAGGCTAATATCCTTGTCTGGGAAGTTGCGAATTAAATCAAATCCACCCTCTGGAACCTTAAGGACGTGCAAAAAAGGAAGCGCATACGTATAAGCTCCAGCACGCTGCACACTCACCAAATGCAGACTTGTATCATTCAATAAAGCCTGAACATTGGGAGAATCAATACCATCCGCGACAAATAGGCCGTAAATCTCACCCTTTTGCAAAGCCTCAACCGCTTGGGCCCCTGGCAAATAAACAAACTGCGCACCCTTATCCAATCCTGAAACTTTTAAGAAGTGCATGGCTTGGGCATAGGTTCCACTACCTTCTTTCCCAACGGAAATTTTTAAATTAGTGAAATATTTAAAGCGCCCATTTACTTTCTCAAAATCAGTGTCTTTAACTTCTGGCCCCCGGTAAAAAAACCAGAGGGGCTCATAGCTAATACTGCCAAGCGATTGAATGCCCGTCACGCTATCTGGGGTTGCCACGCCAGCCTGCACAAATGCCGCCTGCACAATATCAGTGCGATCAACCAAACGATTAATATTTTCTTGGGCGCCATCAGTTGGAAATAATTCAAGCGTAATACCATTCTTAGCAAAAAAAGCAGCGTATTTTTTTCCAAGGGCCTCATACTCTCCTCCGGTCGATCCAGTAGCCAAAACTACATGCCTGGGAGGGGGCGGGTCAATAAATAACCAAGTAATCACTAAGCTTGCAAACAAGAATAAAAGTACAAGCCATGCCTCTTGTAAGAATTGAACAAAATCACCCCAATAGTCTTGCGCCGCCTCAATGAACCCAAGGCCAGCATCTTTCGCATCTTCTTTGAAACTTCCCATGGACCGCCTATTAGCAAGATTATCTAAAGACAATGATAATGGTCTTAACTCATTTTGCGAACTCAAAAAATAATGCATTACCTTAGAAAATCTCAAGATCGCGGCTATGCCGATCACGGCTGGCTAAAAAGCTTTCACTCCTTCTCGTTTGCTGGCTATCACGACCCCAAATATATGGGCTGGGGTAATTTGCGTGTCATAAATGAAGACCGTGTAGCTCCTGGCATGGGCTTTGGAAAACATGGGCACCGGAATATGGAGATCATTAGCTATGTTCTTTCGGGCGAGCTTGCTCATGAAGATAGTATGGGCAACATCAAAGGTATTCCCCCGGGTGACGTGCAACGCATGAGTGCCGGCTCCGGAGTAAGTCATAGCGAATTCAACCATGCTCCAGATCAAACTACCCACTTTCTACAAATCTGGATTGAACCTAATACGCTTGAAATATCGCCAGGATACGAACAAAAAACAATCCCTCTTGAGGACAAACAAGGAAAGCTTTGTTTGGTAGCATCGCCCTCCGCTGAAAGTCACTCCGTCAAAATTCATGCCGATGCAAAAATGTATGCAGGCTTATTTAATGGCGATCAATCTACCAGCTTGGCAATTAATCCCCAATTGAAGGGCTATGTTCATTTGATCAAAGGCTCACTCAAGGTGAATGGTGAAAACCTTTCAGCCGGTGATGCACTCATGATTGAGGGTGAAAGCAAAATCGAAATCTGCGATGGCGTGAACGCAGAGGTGCTGGTATTTGAACTACAGGCCTAAGTCGCCACTTAACCCCTAAACTCCATACTGTAGATAAAGCGGTTTTCGGGATGGTAAGTGACTGAAATTTCGAATGGATTACCATTCGCATCAAAGTAATGGCGAATAATGGCTAAACAAGGGCTATCAAGAGGAACGCTCAAAGCCTGAGCAATTTCGGGTGAGGCGCCACACGCATACACATCTACTGCAGCACGATCAATGCGGACATCAAAGCGTCTTTCAATTTGCTGGTACACCATCGAGTGAGTGTGGTCAGGCTCAGACGTCAGCTCAGCAAATTTAGGAAGAATATAAATATCCGACCACGCGATTGTCAATTCAGAATCTTGTTGCTTACGCATCGCACCAATGTGATACCAAGAAGACCCCACCGGCACCTTGAGAAAATTTGCTAAATCAGCATCGCACTCTAAATACTCCTCTACCTCATTTACTCGATAAGTCTCTCTGGGGTAACGCAAAATATCCGCGGGGGAGTTGAAGGACTGCGTAAATCTTCTTGGGCGTTGTCGTGAAATCACGCGCGTGGGCGCGCCTTGCCGACGCACAATGAGGCCGCCGTCTTCCAGCGTCCCAAGAGCATGTCGCAAAGTATGGCGACTAATGCTGTACAACTTACACAGCGTTACTTCAGGAGGAATAGCCGAACCTACAGGCCAGACCCCCTCCCGAATTTGCTCTTCTAGAGTTACAGCCAGAGCCTGATGCAAAGGAATGCCAGGCTCTTGATTCAGCAATCTTTCATGCATATCGCCCGCCATTACTTGCTCTCAGTCAATGCCAGAAATGAAGTTTGGCTCAACTTAAACCAAACATCTTTTTACCAGCAACTGGCATGCGAGCTTTCAAAATATCCCCTGACATCGACTCGGTGATGTAGAGATCTTTACCGTCACCACCAAAGCATAAGTTGGCCAAATGATGGTGATGTGGATTCTCGGAATACACTAAATGGGTAGGCAGCATATTGTTATCAAAGCGCCAGATGCCAACACCTAAATGGCAAACCAGTAGTCCATTCTCAGAATCCATTTCAATACCATCGGGACCTGCAGCGCCACCTGATAATTGAATCGCCACACCAGTTTTAGAAACGGAACCGTCTGCCATTAAAGGCAAGCGCCAAATTTGCTGTGAGCGGGTCGCAGCAACGAATACATGCTTTTCTTGGGTATTCAAAGTGATGCCGTTAGGGCTAGGTACATTCAGAGCGAGACGATCTAATTTGCCATCCGCACTTAAACGAAACACGCGGCCCGAAGGATCTGCAATACCCGTCTGACCCTGGTCAGTGAAATATAAATCGCCGTTTGAGGCGAAATGCAAATCATTCAAGCCTTTAAAGTTTTCGCTGTACATGGAACCCAAAACCGTTTCTATTTTTCCTGTCTTGGTATCCAAAGAGAGTAAGCCCGCTTTATAGTCGCAAATAAATGCGCGCCCATCTTTATGAAACTTCAGACCATTGGGCCAACCGTCGTATTGCGTGACCAACTCCCAATCACCTTTTGGAGTGATCCGAAAGATACGGCCAAAAGGAATATCGACAAACCATAAATTGCCTTCACGATCAAAAGAAGGCCCCTCTAAGAAGCACTCAACTTCTGCACCTTGACGGTTTGGATCAGACCAGCCTGTACGGCTTTTTTTGCGAAACTTCGCCGGCATCGACATAAATACTTCGGCTTTAATCTTCTCTACGGGCTGAAATGGATTGTACATACAGGTCTACTCCTATTAAATTGTTCGGACAAGTAAATTTAACATAAATCCACTTCGGAACTTTGATCTATCAATAGGCCCTCAAACTACTATATGGAATACAACTTGTACGGATAAGAATTAAATACGAAACTCCCGCACAGCTAGAGTCTTACTAGCAAATTCTGCAAGGTGAGAGGCATTGGGCGCATATCCCAACCCCGGTCTTTGCAGCTGCTCAAGTGAAATAGAGCCTCCAATGGGGGCTAGCGGGTTCTCGCAAATATCCTTAGCCAAATATCGGTTAGACATGCTGTACCCCCATGCAACATCCCCCACAGCAAACCCCACGTGCGCAGTCGCTGCAGCAGAGATGCTGGTTTCAGCAACCTTGCACGCTAGATTAATCTTTAGGCCCAAATGCAAGCTTTCGCGCCCAGCCCGAACCATCGCCTGAGTACCGCCCAATTTAATGAGCTTTAAGCTAACACCCTGGGCAGCATGCAGATTAGCCAACTCAACAATATCGTCCAAGGATTTAATAGATTCATCGGCACACAGTGGCATACCAGTCTCTTTGTGTAATGCAGTGGCAGCCTCAATCATGCGGGTTGGGAAGGGTTGCTCAAAAAAACTCAGTCCGTTTTCGATCCCAGTCTGCGCAATGGCAAGTGCTTCTTCAATTGTCATTCCTTGATTGGCATCAGCGGACACCACGTCACCCTGCAATGCCTTACTTAATTCGCGCACCCGCAAAACATCATTCGTTAAATTGCCTGTACCCACCTTAATCTTCCATTGACGGTAGCCAAGCTGGCGCAACTGCTTAGCCTCCTCAAGCTCACTCTCCAAATGACCTGATGCAAGCATGTGCAGCATCTCTAGTCTGCCATTAGCATTAATAGGTCGATTGGCCAAAAGTTGATATAAGGGGACGCCCTTTCTTTGGGCAAACAGATCCATCACGGCAGTTTCGTAACACGATTTTGCGGAAGCATTGCCATATAAGACCTTATCTTGCAAAGACTCAATGGCCTCAGGGTTGGCAATTTCTTGGCCTAACAACTTTGAGCTTAAATATTCAGTGCTAGCAGCAATACTTCCCAGCGTCTCTCCCGTCATCAATGGTGCCGAGCTGGCTTCCCCCCAGCCCTCGCGCCCCTCTTCATCGATCAAGCGAATCAATAGCGTTTGCGCATGGGTAATGGCTCCGCTAGCCATTTTGATTGGCTTGAGCATCGGAATCTCAAGGGGGTACAGTTGGGCATTGAGTATTTTCATCAAATCAAGCAAAAAAGTGGTTAAAAAAAGAATTCATGCCATTCTGACATGAATTGCACTTGGCTTTGCTAGTGCCTTTATGATTAACGGTAAGGTAGCAATATCCCCAGCAAAAAACCTGCAAAATAGATAGAGACACTTGATTAACCGTATTTGAGTCTGAGAAAACATGATTGAAACCTCTGGAAAAAAATTAGCTGGTCCGATTATTCGACTTCATCCAAACGACAATATTGTTGTTGCTCGAATTGATGTCAGTATTGGGACCGAAGTACCCAGCGAGCACTTTACAAGTCGTAGCCAAGTCCCTGCTGGCTACAAAATTGCCACAAAGAAGATTGCTAAAGGTGAGCCAATCCTGAAGTACAACGTCACTGTTGGATTTGCAAACACCGATATTGAAGCTGGCACGATGGTTCATAGCCATAACACTGAATTTCGAGAGTTTGATCGTGACTATGCTTATGCTAGCGAATTCAAACCAACCCAGA
Source organism: Burkholderiaceae bacterium (assembly GCA_947447945.1). Taxonomy (GTDB): domain Bacteria; phylum Pseudomonadota; class Gammaproteobacteria; order Burkholderiales; family Burkholderiaceae; genus Polynucleobacter. The sequence goes on along the minus strand of CANFLR010000002.1, from coordinate 35,160 downwards.
TGCTCCCAGAATCCGAACGTGCAACTTTTCAGGGTTATGTGCGAGCCAATGGCAAAGTAGGCACTCGTAATTTCATTGGAATTTTATCAACCGTCAATTGCTCAGCAACGGTTGTTAATAAGATCGCTGATTGGTTTACGCCAGAGCGCCTCAAAGATTTTCCGAATGTCGATGGCGTTGTAGCCTTTAGCCATGACATCGGCTGCGGAATGGAAATGAGTGGCGAGCCTATGCAATTACTCCGCCGCACCATGGCAGGCTATGCACGTCACCCCAACCTCGCAGCCGCACTGATTGTTGGCCTTGGTTGCGAACGCAATCAACTCAAAGGCTTGATGGAGCAGGAAGATCTCCAAGAAGGTCACAATCTGCACACCTTCATCATGCAAGAATCTGGCGGTACTCGCAAGACTATCGAAGCAGGCATAGAAGCAGTCAAGGCTTTACTACCAGAGGCCAATAAAGCTAGACGTGAAACTGTTTCGGCCAGCCACCTGACTGTCGGTCTGCAATGCGGTGGATCAGATGGATTCTCATCGATTACTGCTAATCCAGCTTTGGGAGCCGCCATTGATATTCTGTCACGCCATGGAGGCACGGGAATATTATCCGAGACTCCAGAGATCTATGGTGTTGAACACACCCTGACTCGCAGAGCTGCCTCAACAGAAATTGGCGAGAAACTCATCAAGCGCATTCGTTGGTGGAAAGATGAATATTCGGTTGGTCGCGATGTTCAGATTAATGGTCAAGTTAGTCCAGGTAACCAAATTGGCGGCCTTGCCAACATTTTTGAAAAATCACTGGGCTCTTCCATGAAAGGTGGCACTGGACCCCTGATGGCGGTTTACCAATATGCCGAACCCGTTACTGCCAAGGGTTTTGTATTTATGGATACACCGGGATTTGACCCTGTGTCTGCAACCGGTCAAATTGCTGGTGGGGCAAATTTAGTCGCCTTCACTACTGGACGAGGTTCTATGTTTGGCTCCAAGCCTGCCCCTTGCATCAAACTTGCAACCAATACACCGATGTATCAACGTCTCACTGAAGATATGGATATTAACTGCGGTGAAATCTTAGACGGCACGGTCTCTGTACAAGAGATGGGCCAACGTATTTTTGAACTGTTCTTGCGCACGGCATCTGGTGAAGCTTCTAAGAGTGAGCTTCTTGGTCTAGGTGATTATGAATTCGTGCCTTGGCAAATTGGTGTGATGAGCTAATGCAATTTAAGGATTACTACGAGACCCTAGGTGTTGCACGCAACGCCACTGAAGCGGATATTAAAAGCGCTTACCGAAAACTTGCTCGCAAATATCATCCAGACGTCAACAAAGAAAAGGATGCTGAAGAGCGCTTTAAAGAGGTCGGCGAAGCGTATGCTGTTCTTAAGGATACCGAGAAACGCGCTGCCTATGATCAAATGGGTAGCAACTGGAAGAGTGGCCAGGATTTCACTCCCCCGCCAAATTGGAATGAAGGTTTTGAATATTCCGATGGTGGCTTTGGAGGGAGCAACTACGAAGGTGACCAAAGCGAGTTCTTTGAATCCCTGTTTGGCAGAGGTAAACATCGCCAAGGCGGGCGTGGTGCTCATCCAGGCCAACAGCAGGCAATGCATTTGAAAGGGCAAGATCATCACGCCAAGATTTTGATTGACCTTGCTGATGCCTATAACGGCGCGCAGCGCACTATCGCATTACATATGCCAACTCTAGATACTAGTGGACATGTATCTACTCAGGAGCGCAAACTCGATGTCAGCATTCCAAAAGGAATTAAGGCTGGCCAAAATTTACGCTTAAGCGGGCAAGGTGGTCCTGGCATGGGGCAAGGAGGCCCCGGCGACCTGTATCTTGAAATCGACTTCCACCCTCACCCCATGTTCAGAGTAGATGGCAAGGATATTTATCTCGACTTAGCACTTGCACCTTGGGAAGCAGCCCTAGGTACCAGCGTCAAAATTCCTACGCCTGCAGGCAGCGCCCTAGAGCTCACGATCCCAGTAAATACCGCAGCAGGACGTAAGATGCGCCTAAAAGGCAAAGGGATCCCCAGCAAAGAGCCAGGCGATTTATATGTCGTGACCACAATTGCAATACCCCCTGCGCAAACAGATGCTCAAAAAGAAGCCTATCAAGCCTTTGAAAAAGCATTTGAATTCAAGCCCAGAACCTACTGAAAGGGATGATGAAGATGACCAATATCACTTGGATTGAAGGTGCCATCGTTGAGAATGACATTCATATGAGTATTGTGGAGCTCTCTCAAGCGACAAGCACCAGTGAAGATCTCATCATGGCTTGGGTAAGAGAAGGCGTCTTAAGTCCAACTGGATCATCCCCCCAAGACTGGCGCTTTAGTGGAGACGCATTAAGTAGAACGAAAACTGCAGTTCGCCTCAGCAGAGACTTAGAAATCAATACGCCTGGCCTGGCACTCGCACTGCAATTACTAGATCAAATCTCTGATCTCAGAGCACAACTGGTGCGCATTGGTAACGGCGATTCGCAAACCTAAGATTCAGCTCTTTGCAATAAGAATTCCCAGCGCTGCATCTGCTGTTCTAGCTCGGTAGTAATTTCTGATAAACGCGCTTGCATACTGGCAGCCAGCTCTGGTTCATTTTTATAGAGCTCAGGATTGCTCATTGAAATGCCAATCTCAGCCTGCTCTATTTCTAGCATCTCAATCTTTAAAGGCAAAGCATCAAGCTCTTGACGCTCTTTGCTATTGAGCTTTTGCACACTAGCCTTTACGGGTGCCGGCTTTGCCTCTACTTTACTTTCAACTTTCTCAACAGGTTTAGTGGCTTGCTCAGCGCGAATTTTGTCTGAGCGGGCTTTTTGAATCTTCCAATCCTCATAGCCACCCTCATACTCACGCCAAAAGCCTTCGCCTTCATTAGCAATAATGCTCGTCACCACGTTATCCAAGAAATAGCGGTCGTGACTCACAAGGAACACAGTGCCTTTGTAATCTTGCAATAACTGCTCGAGCAAATCTAAGGTATCAATATCCAAATCGTTGGTTGGCTCATCGAGCACCAAGACGTTAGCAGGCCTAGCAAACAGACGCGCTAACAATAAACGATTGCGCTCTCCACCAGACAAGGTACTCACCGGAGAATTGGTCCGCTCTGGAGCGAATAAGAAATCGCTCAAATAACTCTTCACATGCTTGCGGTTACCATTGATCTCAATCCACTCGCTACCTGGGCTAATGTAATCTTCTAATGAAGCATTGAGATCAAGACCTTCACGCATTTGATCAAAGTACGCCACTTCAATTCGCGTGCCCATCGTTGCAGTGCCCGAATCTGGCGCAATCGTCCCGAGAATCAATTTCAATAGAGTGGTTTTACCGGCGCCATTAGGGCCCAATAAACCCACTTTATCGCCCCGTAAAATTGTTGCCGTAAAATCCGTCACAATCGGTCGATCATACGATTTAGAAACATTTTGAAGATCAGCAACAATCTTGCCACTCCGATCTCCCGCAGAGACAGCTAACTTCACTTGCCCAATTGCATCGCGTCTTTGCGAGCGACTAGCACGCAGGTTTTCTAAACGGGCAATCCGTGCCACACTGCGAGTACGACGTGCCTCAACCCCTTTCCGAATCCAAACCTCTTCTTGGGCAAGTAATTTATCTGCGCGAGCATTGGCTAAAGATTCAGAATTCATCTCCTGATCTTTTAAAACCTCGTATGCCGAGAAATTGCCGGGATAGGAGCGCAAGATTCCACGATCTAACTCCACAATTTGTGTACAAACGTTATCTAAAAAAGCGCGGTCATGGGTAACCAGAATGACTGAGCCTTGATACTCCTTTAGAAGACCCTCTAACCAAGAAATCGAATCCAAATCAAGATGGTTTGTCGGCTCATCCAAGATCAGCACATCGGGCACCTCCACTAATGCACGGGCTAATGCGACCCGCTTTTTGGTTCCGCCAGATAAGGTACTAATTTGAACGTCTGCTTCCAGGTGAAGTCGATCTAGTGTTTCGTGAACACGCTGCTCCCAGTTCCAACCACTTAGCGCTTCTAATTGAGATTGCACCTCATCTAAGCGATGATGGGATGCGTCATCCCAATCACCAACACTGAGAGCCTCGTATTCTTCCCGTAAGGCTTTCGCCTGTGCAACGCCTTGAGAAACTGCATCAAAAACTGTTTCATTAGCAGCAAAAATCGGCTCTTGAGGGACGTAAGCAATGCGCAGGCCCTGCTGGTATTGCAAGAGTCCATCGTCCATTTTTTCAATGCCGGCCAAAATCTTCAAAAGAGAGGATTTGCCAGTGCCATTGCGGCCAATTAAGCCAACACGTTCACCAGATTCAAGGGAAAAGGCGGTGTTTGCGAGGAGGTCAACGTGGCCAAAAGCCAGTTTTGCATCAGTAAGTACGATTAAAGCCATGGCGACATTATCAACGCTTCGGTAAAAGTTGGGATATTTGCCACCATTTCTGCGAGACTAGATGCTTATGGACTCGAAATCGCCCATCTCCCTATCAAGATCTACGCCACGCCTCATTCTTTTTGCGGGCCATGCCGGCACGGGGAAATCAAGCCTTGCCAAACAGGCCCTTCCCCTCATTATTGAAAAGACCGGCGCAGACTTTTTCTTTTTGGATAAAGATACGGTCTATGGGGCCTATAGCGCTCATGTGATGCAGTTAAGCACCCATAACCCCAATGACCGGGATAGCCCCTACTACCTCGAGAATCTGCGCGATTGGGAGTACTCTGGTCTGATAGATATTGCCAGAGAAAACCTCTTACTGGGAGTCAATGTCATTTTGGTTGGCCCATTTTCCAAGGAGATTAAAAACGGAAACTTATTTAGTCCGACAGCTTTAGGTGTTCCCCCTGAAACTCATATTCAAATTGCCTGGATTGATTTAGAAGAAAGCGAAGCGAAGCGCCGTATTGAAAAACGGGGGGATCCACGCGATGATTGGAAGCTAGCCAACTGGGATCAATACGTCAAACGCAGAATGCACCCGCCGAACCATCCAGCGATTACTCGATTTGATAATCTCCACTTTGATGCAGTGCTGTTTGAAGAACTTATCGATCATCTAATCAAATAAAACACAGGCAAAAAAATAGGACTCCTTCAGGAGCCCTATTGCAAGGACTAAGAACTGAATTCTTAGAACTTGTAAGTCACACCTATACCAGGCGTCCATGGATTCAGGGTGAGTTTTCCAGAATTCACACCACCAGGATAGGTAGATACATTAGTGCTCATGGTGATGTATTTCACATCGACGTTGAGGCCCCAATTTTTATCTAACATATAGTCCATACCAACTTGACCAGCAAATCCAAGACTAGATTGATCAACTTGATAGCCATTACCAAGGGCTGGGAAATTAGCGCGATTACCAAAGATAGTGTAGTTAACACCAGCGCCAACGTAAGGCTTAAAGGCTCCCAACTCCGTAAAGTGATATTGGAGCAATAAAGATGGTGGCAGCGCACTGATCTTGCCAGCCTGATTTTGCCCTGGACCATAATTAATCGTCACTTGTTGTGGATATGTCAAAACTAATTCAGCGGCAATATTCTTTGTGAAGAAATAAGAAACATCAAATTCTGGAATAACTTGGTTTGCAGCCTTTAAGTTGGCGGCTTGTGCAACTCCAGATTGACCATTTTGCCAAAGTAAATCGACAGCACGCACACGTATCATCCAAGGGTTATCGCCTGTTGACTGAGCCTGTGAGGCGAGCGGTGCCAACAAAGTCATGGCTGCCATTGCTACTACGAGTGATTTGAGACGCATCATGTTTCCCCTCTTGTGTTTTCAATTTGATGAATTCATTTTCAAATTGATAAAGGAAATCAGATTTGATGTGCATCAAACCCGCTATCATTGATTTTTCACTGTTTGCTTAAAAGCAACATCAATTCACGTACTTTTTGATCTACATCAAATCTCGCGACTGTTCGTCTCTTTAGAGGACTTTAGAGTAGGTTCCACGGGTTTGGGATTCCCGCAAATGACGATCAAACGTCATGGCAACACGTCTTGCTAGCAGACGTCCTTTGATGGGCACAACCATACGATGCCCTTGCCACTCAAGGAGACCAGCTTCTTCAAGGCCCTTGAGTTCCTCAATCTCTACCTTGAAGTATTGCGCAAATTCGATGCCGTGATCTACTGCAAACTGTTTGGTATCTAAGGAAAATTGGCACATTAATTCACCGATGAGTTCACGCCGCAATAAATCATCTTCATCCAAGCGCATACCGCGTAGTGTTGGTAAATGGCCAGCATCAATCGCAGCATAATAGTCATCTAAGGTACGAACGTTTTGGGAATAACAATCATCCACCTTGCCGATTGAAGAAATCCCAAAAGCTAATAAATCACACTCAGCCTGAGTGGAGTACCCCTGAAAGTTACGATGGAGCTGGCCTTCTTTTTGAGCAATCGCCAATTCATCATCAGGCTTAGAAAAGTGATCCATTCCTATGAAGACGTAACCCGCCTCACCAAGACGCTCAATCGTATTCGAGAGAATATTCAGCTTAGCTGCAGCTGGCGGCAATTCCGCTTCAGCAATTCGGCGCTGAGGCTTAAAGATATGCGGTAAGTGCGCATAGTTATAGACCGATAAACGATCCGGGCTCATCTCTAAGACCAAATCTACGGTCTCTTTAAACGTCTCAGGGGTTTGCTTTGGTAGGCCGTAAATTAAATCTACACTCCTCGATTTGAAGCCATACTTTCTAGACCAATCCATCACTGCACGCGTTTCTTCAACGGTTTGAACGCGATGAACAGCTTCCTGAACTGCTAAATTAAAGTCCTGTACGCCAAGACTAATTCGATTAAATCCCAGTTCTGCTAGTAAAGCGATATCAGCCTCAGTCACACGCCGTGGATCAATCTCAATCGAATACTCACCACCAGGAAGCAACTCAAAATGCTGACGTGTATAAAACATCAATTCAGTCATTTCCTCATGAGACAAGAAGGTGGGTGTGCCACCTCCCCAATGTAATTGGGTGATCGGAATTTTTTTCTGCGCACCCATGGCAACGGTAACCATAGCCATTTCTTTGGCTAGGTACTTGATGTATTTAGCGCTGCGGCCATGATCCTTGGTAATAATCTTGTTGCAGCCGCAGTAGTAACAAATATTGGGACAAAACGGCAAATGAAAATACAGCGACAAGGGTTCATTGAGCTTAGCCACACGTTCAAGTGCAGCCAAATAATCCGCTTCGACGAAGGTATTGTGAAATCGATCGGCACTTGGATAAGAGGTATAACGAGGTCCATTGATGTCGAACTTTTGTAAAAGCTCAGGATGAAATAAAACTTCTCTCTCGTTGTTTGATGAATTCACTACTGCTGTACTCATAAAGATCGATCGATATGGAGAATACATTATTGAGCTTGGTAATCAAGGGCCACTGCTTCTGCTACTTTAATCCCATCAACCCCTGCTGACAAGATTCCGCCAGCATACCCCGCTCCTTCGCCTGCTGGATATAGGCCTTTGACATTTAGACTTTGAAAATTGGGGCCTCGCGTAATGCGCAATGGCGAAGATGTTCTGGTTTCAACGCCAGTCAAAACCGCATCTTTCATCGAAAAGCCTTTAATCTGCTTCTCAAAAACCGGAATCGCTTCTCTAATGGCTTCGATGGCATAGGCAGGTAAACTCTCAGCCAAATCGGTTAAGTGGACGCCAGGTTTATAGGAAGGCGTCACGCTACCCAACTCTGTAGAAGGCTTACCCGCCAAGAAGTCACCGACCAATTGACCGGGGGCTTCATAGGTTGATCCGCCCAAAATGTAAGCCTTCGATTCAATCGCTCGCTGAAAATCAATACCTGCCATCGCTCCACCAGGGTAATCATCAGGAGTAATCCCCACAACAATTCCAGCATTGGCGTTACGCTCATTGCGAGAATACTGACTCATCCCGTTAGTCACTACACGATTGGGTTCTGAACTTGCGGCAACTACTGTGCCGCCTGGGCACATACAAAAGCTGTATACAGAGCGGCCATTTTTGGCGTGGTAAACCAGTTTGTAATCGGCAGCCCCAATCATTGGGTTACCAGCATGAGGGCCAAGCCGAGCCCGATCAATCAGTGATTGAGGATGCTCAATCCGAAAACCTACTGAGAAGGGTTTGGCTTCCATAAAAACACCTGCATCATGCAAAGCCTGAAAAGTATCTCGCGCACTATGACCTAAGGCGAGCACAACATGACTTGCCGGTAGATCCTCCCGCCCTTCAATCCTCACTCCTTTAATATGGTCATGCTCTATATCAAAACCAATCACCTTCTGCGAGAACCGAATCTCACCGCCTAAGGAAATAATATCTTCACGCATTTTTTCAACCATGCCCACCAAGCGGAAAGTGCCGATATGGGGTTTGGCAACGTAAAGTATTTCTGCGGGAGCGCCCGCTTTAACAAACTCATTTAATACCTTGCGACCATAAAACTTGGGGTCTTTAATTTGGCTATAGAGCTTGCCATCTGAAAATGTTCCAGCACCGCCCTCCCCAAACTGGACATTCGATTCTGGATTGAGGATATTTTTTCGCCATAAAGCCCAGGTATCTTGAGTGCGCTCACGCACTTTTTTACCCCTCTCGAGCACAATGGGTTTAAATCCCATTTGTGCCAAAACGAGAGCGGCAAAGATCCCGCAGGGACCAAAACCAATTACTACGGGTCGCAAGCTCTTTCCAGAAGTAATACTTTCTGGCGCCTGAGCGACAAAGTGATAACTGGTATCGGGCGAAGGCCTCACATGAAGATCATTTGAAAGCTGCTTTAGTACAGCTTCTTCATCCTTGACTGAGAGATCAATGGTATAGATAAAAGCGAGGGCTACATTCTTTCTAGCGTCATAACTCCGCTTAAAAACAGTAAATTGAATTAAGTCTTTGGGAGTTAAATGCATGCGTTTGAGAATCGCCGCTTCTAGGGCTTCAGAAGGGTGATCGATCGGCAAGCGCAGTTCGGTAATACGGATCATGGGACTCTACGATACACAGAAATTGGATGGTATTTTAAAAAAATGCTATCTCTGTGGCTAGAGCCTTAATTTAAAGGCGATAATGCGCCATGGCTCTTCGCGCAACTATCCACAAAGCCGACCTTCATGTCGCAGATTCAGACCGTCACTATTACGGCAGTCATTCTCTTACGATTGCTAAACACCCTTCTGAGACTGAAGAGCGGATGATGGTCAGATTAATTGCTTTTGCCCTTCAGGCACAAGAAGAATTGACCTTTACCAAAGGCTTAAGCGATACCGATGAGCCCGATCTCTGGATTAAAGACCTCACGGATGCGATCCAGCTTTGGATCGAAATTGGTCAACCTGATGAGCGTCGGATTCTCAAAGCATGTGGACGATCCGATCAAGTAATCGTGTATTGCTATGGTGGCCACACCAGCAAGATTTGGTGGGATGGCATTGCCAATAAGCTGACTCGTGCTCGTAACCTACAAGTCATTTCAATACCGGCTGAGCAGGCTCATACACTCAATCAATTGGTAGAGCGCAGCATGGTCATTCACATCAATATTCAAGATGGTGAAGCATACGTCTCTTCTGACAAGGGACAGATAACGATTAGCCCTGAGATCTGGCGCAACAATACTTAAGAGCTCAAATTAAAACGATGCAAGCCCTTATCTTGGATACCAATATCTTGCTCGATATTTTTGTCTTTGATGATGTCAGAGCCAATCCATTGAGAGCCGCCTTACTCAAACAAGAAATCAAAGCTTACTCGTGCAGGGCTACTTTGGATGAATTAGCAGATGTGATATCACGCCCACTCTTTTCTTTGGAAGCGCAAGACCAGGCCAGCATCATAAGCCAGTGGCAATCCTTAAGCCATGAGCTTGATGAGCTCAATATGGAAACGGCGCCCTGGCAGTGCCAAGATCCTGATGATCAGATCTTTTTAAATATTGCATACACATTAAGGCCAGCGATTTTGATCAGCAAAGATCATGCAGTCTTAAAGTTTGCCGGTAAAGCAGCGCAAGAAAATGTGCTTATTACTGCCGACTACAGCGCCTTTCAATTCTAAGCGGCGATTTTGAGATTTAAGCTTTGCGCAGCCTGCGCAGCCAGTTCAAATGATCTCAATCTAGCGGCATGATCGAAGATTTGACCCGTAATGACAACCTCATTTGCACCTGTCAAATCCATCCAGCGCTGCATCTCTTTTTTGATAGTCGCTAGCCCGCCAACAGCTGAACATTGCAAAGCATGGGCGGCAGTAATTTTTTCGTGTGGCTCACAAAAATCATCTAGATTAGCTATGGGTGGCGGCAATTGGCCACGGGTATTGCGCCGCATCCGAATCACATTCTGCTGCAGTGTTGTAAAGAGATGTTGCGCCTCTTCATCCGTATCGGCCGCCACCACATTCATCACAAAAGCAGCGTAAGGGCTCGCCAACTTATCGGAAGGCTTAAAGAGATTGCGATAGATTTGCATAGCATCAATTAACTGCTCGGGTGCAAAATGGGACGCAAAGGCATAAGGCAAACCAAAGTGGGCTGCCAATTGAGCACCATATAAGCTTGAACCTAAAATCCAAATAGGTACTTCCGTATCTGCCCCAGGAATTGCTTTGACCGCCTGACCTTCCTGAATTGGTCCAAAGTAATGCTGCAACTCCAGAACGTCCTGCGGAAAACGGTCATCGCTACCCAGTAAATCGCGGCGCAATGCCCTAGCTGTCATTTGATCAGTGCCTGGGGCTCGACCAAGACCCAAATCAATCCTACCCGGAAATAAAGAGGCTAAAGTGCCAAACTGTTCAGCAATCACTAAGGGTGCATGGTTGGGTAGCATCACCCCACCAGAACCAACTCGGATACGCGAGGTTCCTGCGGCAATATGCCCAATCACAACCGCGGTGGCCGAGCTAGCATTGCCCGTCATATTGTGATGCTCTGCCAACCAATAGCGTGTAAAGCCCCACCGCTCTGCATGCTGTGCAACATCCAAAGAGTTCCGCAAGGCGTCGGCAGCGGTAAATCCCTGCGGGATCGGAGATATATCTAGAATGGAGTACGGAACCATATTGTGCATCCCAAGATCATACCGAGAAAGTAGACTTTTGACATGAATAAACCCAAGATGGCATCAGCCGATGACGGCATCTTCAAACCCGGCAGCAAGCTCCAACATCAAAAGACCGGCGGATTCTATAAAGTGGTGATGTTGGCTAATATTGAAGCCAATCTAGAGCCGGCCTATGTCTATGAATCTCTGCAAAGCCATGATTTTTGGGTCAGGCCAAAAGCAGAGATGGAGGATGGTCGCTTTGTACTCATTGCTGAATAAGACACCGGAATAGCCCATGACTGAAGACAGAATCACGAACCTCGAAATTAAGCTGAGTTTTACGGAAGACCTCATTGAAAAACTCAATCAACTAGTTTACAAACAACAACAGCAAATTGAGTTTTTATATCGTGAGCTCAAATCGGTAAAGGAGCAAGCCAGTAGTAGCAACTCTGGGGCAGGCAGCCTCAAAGATGAAATCCCCCCACACTATTAAGCTACTGATACTATTACAGAAGATTTACTGAAATAAATCTTCATTAGCAAAAGGAGTTGTCATGGGTAACGTCACGCCATTTCTGGTCCAATGGGCCCTTACCTCTTTATCCCTTTGGGTAGCGAGCTATATTTTTAGTGGCTTGCGCTTTACAGATGGCGGATCCCTCTTGGTCGCCGCCCTGCTCTTGGGTTTTGCCAATGCGATTGTTAAACCACTACTCATTCTGTTTACCTTACCGCTAACGGTTCTCACCATGGGTCTATTTTTATTGGTAATCAATGCCTTGGTGTTGATGCTGGTTTCTTCTCTAGTAAGCGGCTTTACTATCTCCAGTTTCTGGACTGCTTTTTTTGCCAGTATCTTTATTTCCCTATTCAGCCTCTTTGTCAGCGGCATGCTCTTTTAAGGGCTAATTTACCGTAGCCTCAATATCCGCCCAAGGATGGAGAGCAGTTTTGCATGGCTGTGACTTACTCATCATGGATTGAGCATTTTCAGCCAAGAGAGAGGCTCCTCCCGTCAAAAACCCCAAACCAATTGACACTGCGCTTTTCACGACCGCAGCTTGATCAATCCCGAGGCTAGGATTCTGTAAAGTGCCTTGCAATTGAATGAGATTTGCTAAATTTACACCCAAAGTAATGCCTGATTTTTCTCGGGGATAGATACTGAGGTGAATTGCTTCGTTATTGAGGTTGATTGAGCCCGCCAGTACTACATTTAAGCGATCTGTTTCGATACCCACAGAATCTGCAACATTGATCAGACCATGATGGATTGGTAAATAGGCTATTGCGCACTCCAAAATAGTTTGATTGGATTTTTTACGCAATGGATTAATAGCATCAAGAACAGTGATGACAAAGTCGCCACCTGCATTGAGGAAACTTGAGGCCAACTTCGCCTGTCCAACAGAGATTTGGATCTGACCATTTGCCTTGCTAGCCAGTTGATGCAAGCTGATGCCAGAGCTCCTCAAATTGAATGCAAGCTGAGTATCTCCCCCGCTGACCTTTGACTTAGAGTCTGGAATGATTTGCTCGACTGTAAAGCCTTTGGCAGATCCATTGATCGACAATATCGGCGCGGCACTCTGAATCTTACTTAAAGATAGATTTCCTTGTGCTTGTCCATTTCCCAACTGAAAATGAACGTTCTTCATGTCCAATTGATCACCGCTAAATTGAACTGTAGCGTTCAGATTCTGGATAGCGATTTGACTGGGTAAGCCAAGCTGAGCAATGGCAAGCTGGAGCTTACCGTTCGCCTCAGGCAACATGTCAAAAGGCAAGCGCTCATCATCAAAGAAATATGGTGACTGCCATTTAGCCTTGGAAGTTGCATTGGGAAGTTTGCCGCCCGTTGCTGCCAAGGCTGATCCCGCGACCAGCGGGCTTAAATCAAAGGACTGGGAACTGATGCGAAGATCAAAGCTTGGTAATTTCTGGGGCAACTTCTCGATCATGCCCTGCACGGTCAGCGCTTTGCCGTTGAGAGTGAGATCAAGATCGGCATTCATTTTTAGGGGTGTGGTACCCCAATCATTCATGATGGTGCGAACCGCAGTGATCTTCCCCTTGGCTTGTAAATTGAAGTTAGCATGCTGCGCATCCAACTGAATTGCAGTCTGGTTGCCACTCCCCAATAAGGACAATTTTTTCACCTCAAAAACCTTTTGGGGTCCGGATCCTGCCTGGTAAAAAATACGGGCATCTGTAAGGCTAACATTCTCGATCGAGAGCAAGCTATCACCATCATCGCTAGGCACTGGATTGTTAGGGGTCTTAGAGCTAGTATTGGTAGTAGAGCCTTGCGCTAGAGGGGCCGCTAAAATCCAATTACTTTCACCTTTGGCATTCGATTCGAGGTGAGCGTCTAGACCGTTGAGGTCAATCCGGCTAATCTCTACACGTTTACTCAATAAAGGCAGAAAACGAATGCCAATAACAATATGCTTTAGCTCAATCATCTTGGCATGAGTAGCCCAGGATGCATTGCTAAGAGAAACATTGTCAGCTCGAACGCCTATCGCAGGAAAGATGGTCAAGCTGACTGGCCCAGCAATCTTTAAATCACGACCAGTAGCACCCCTCACGGCAGAACTCAATAAGCCCGTTAGTTGTGCGGAGTTGATGGAAGAAGTCACATACCAACTACCCAACCCCAATAAGCATAGTATTGCGGCTAGGCAAGCTAGCGCAATTTTCCATGTTGGGTTCATCGTCGCTCGATTTTCAATCTAAGGGAAAACGAACTAAGCATGAGCCTTTTTTAAAACGGCGTAAATCTGGTCCTTTAACAACAACTTCTCTTTCTTGAGGGTTTCAATTGCTTCGGGTGTGCCGGCCTCTTTATGAGACTCCATCCGCAAAATTTTTGCGTCTAACTGATTGTGTTTATCAAATAAATGTGAAAAGTGACGGTCAGTTGTTTTTAGCTGGGTAATTAATTCACGATATTCGGGGAACATAAGCTCTCTTTTCATATAGGTTATTCATCACTGCACCTTTCCAGTGTAGCAAGCTAAAACCCAATTTCAAGGGGCTAAAAACTTTTTTATGACAAATATATGACCGCCTGAGTGAATCGACGGAAAACCCTCATATACAGACTACAAATCCTGATAGAAATTGCAGTAATATCATCTAGTGCACTGAGCACATTAACTACCAAAAGAAGGGTAATAGACCATGGCTACAAAGAAGTCACCAGTAAAAAAGAAAGTAGCTACTAAGGTGGTAAAAAAAGCCCCTGCAAAAAAAATACCTGCTAAAAAGGCGGTTAAGAAAGTAGTGAAAAAGGTTATCAAAAAAACCATCTCGAAGAAGGTGGCCGTTAAAAAACCTGCTGCCAAGAAACCAACCGCCAAAAAGGCGCCTGCTAAAAAGGCAGTCAAAAAGTCTGTTAAAAAGCCCGTTACCAAATCACCTAAAGTTGACCAATACGGCCTAGAGCAAGATGATGAGTTTTACGGTCTTTACTTCGCTAAATCAACAGATGAAGGTTTGGTAGAAGTCAAACCATGCACCTTCTCACTCATGTATTGGTGGAAGGGCCTACTAGGCTATCCCGACATGATTGAAATCTCCAGAGATAGCAATACTGCCATGCTGCAGTTTGAGTCTACTTTTGGCGGCGGTGACTCTGGCGAAACTGAATTAACTGAGCAAGACACCTTAGATATTGATCACATCATTGAAGTGGATGAAGAAGAAAAATTAATCTCCCTTTACTCCTATGTGCCGATTCCTGTCCCAGATAAACTCATTAGTGCACTAGGTCTGGCTATTTTGAACATCAATCCAGAAACACGTTATGGCACTCTAGAAATTTGTTCCACAACCAATGAAGAAGGCGAAGATGAGCATTTCCTGCGGTATCGTGTAGCAACTTACCTACGTGGCATTAAATCAGGCAAGGTAGAGGCTATTGAAAGCATGATTACTAATGGATCTGAGTTCTTCGGAATCGCCTTAGATGCCATGTGTGTCGATAAATCGATTAAAAAGTGGTTACTTAGCTAAGTAATCTGTTTAACCGCCACACCGGTATAAGTAGGTCATCGGAAAGTTACTGTTAAAGGTTTCGCGACTACCCACAATAGTCGCGGTTCGCTTTCCGAGCTTTAGACATTCAGCCACAGCTGCCGCATGCGTTTCTTCTTCCTTGGCTGATTTTGGGGCATGCACACCAATAATGCCATCAGATTGACGATAGATACCAAATTGGCTGACCGGAGTGCCGCAAGCCATAAGACTCAGGCCGCCAATAGCCATTACTAAAAGAGATATTTTGTTCATCAATCAAGCTACTCCATGGGTGTGATGCACCTATCTTAACGGAGCTTTATGATGAGCCTTTAGGAACGGTATTTAAACAGGAAAACCTATGCTGCCTTACGTCGAACTTGAAACTGCCCCCAATCCCAGTGCTGCAGTCATCTGGCTGCATGGCCTAGGCGCTGATGGCAATGACTTTGTCCCCATCATTCCTCAGCTTAATCTTACCGACTGCCCCGCGATTCGATTTATTTTCCCCAGCGCACCCAGTATTGCCGTCACTGTGAACGGGGGTTATGTTATGCCTGCATGGTATGACATCAGCGGAAGAGAACTCACCGACCGTGAAGATATGAGCGGAATACATCGCTCCGCCAGCGCCATTACAGAACTGATTGAGCAAGAAGCGAGTCGTGGTATTGCCTATGACCGCATTGTCTTGGCGGGATTCTCACAAGGTTGCGCCATGTCCTTGCAAGTCGGACTGCGCTTTCCACACAAATTAGCGGGCATTATGGCTTTATCAGGCTATCTGCCACTAGCGCAGTCATTGGCACTAGAGAGAAGTGGGGCGAACAAAACTATACCCATCTTGATGGCGCATGGCATTTGGGATGCAGTGGTGGTTCCGGAGCGTGCGGAAACTTCTGTGGAGCTTTTAGAAAAACTTGGCTATTCAGTGGATTGGCATACCTACCCGATGGAGCACTCACTCCACCCAGACGAGTTAACCGATATTTCGAGATTCTTGACGAGGGTTTTGGCCTGAAGTCTGACCTCAAACCAAGCCCTTACTAAGGTTGCAATATTTAAATACTAAGTTTTTTAATCGGCAAAGCCTTTTTATCAACAATGAGAATCTCTTCGGTTGGACAAATAAGAACATTGCGATAGCGCAACGGAACATACTCATAAGGGCCAACTATTGCAACCCTCCATTTTGAGTCATCAGACAAAGTGAAGGTATCGCTCGGATTACCATAAAAATTTAACGGCTCTTTGATAGATGACTTATAGCAAAGAACCTCATCGCCTTTCGGAGGCTGACTATAAGCCAAAGCTGATATTGAGAGCAATCCCAATAAAACGACTAGCTCACTGCTAAATACTGAACGAATCATTTTTTAAAACTGGAGGCCAATACTTCTGAGCAGTCATGTAACCAAGACAATCCCAACTTAGTGGGAAAAATATATTTGCGCCGTGCATCTGTTTTGGAGACTTCGGTCTTAATGAGCTTTAAGTCTATCAACACCTTGGTGATGGTGTGAAGTGTTGCTTGAGAAGCAATTTCTTTTGATAGGATCAAATCTAAGACCGAAAGAATTGTGCCTTCTTCGTAGGCAGTAAGAACAGTCTCAAGCACCATGACTTGTTTACCGTTGGTCAACTTGTAACGCTTGTGTATTTTCCTGATCGAATTGGAAAAATGAAGATATTTAAAGCACGGCTCAGACATTTTTTTATCGTATTCCCTATCAGTCTATTTACCAAGAGGAATCGAAGATAACTTTTAGATTGAATAGCTAATACTTTTATAAAAAATAACTATCTTCTGATCCTATTCCCCTTTGCATCATTCAAGTTGAACTGAAATAAATATAGGTGACTGAAATATGTTCTATATCAAACAACCGAGGGTAAACACACCAATTAGGTCTAGCCAGGAGCTAAAGTGATCACCCTTTTGATCTTAAAAACGTCAAGACGATATTCGAAAACTCTACCGGCATTTCTACTGCACTTAAGTGCGCAGCATTGATGTGAGCCAATTCGGCCCCTGGAATGCTCTTATGAATTGCCTCTGATAATGCTGGTGGAGTTGCTTGATCTTTCGTTCCAAATAAAACCAAAGTAGGAGTCAAAATCTTTTTGTTCCCCTCACGACAATCTATCCTAGCAACAGCAGTACAACTCAATACATAGGCCTGTGGATCAAATGAGTCCAGCTCATTTTTGATCCCCGCAACCCTAGCTTTGCTTACTGGGTTTTCTGATAGTAAATACTCTTGAGTAAACCATCTCTCTATAGCCATGCCTGAAATAGCAGAGACCCCGCTACATTTAACCGTATCAATCCGATCAGCCCACATCTTTTTCACTGCATCATCGTAATACTCTGCAGAATTTGCAATCACACATGCTCTCACCAAGTCGGGGAATCGGGCTGCCAGCGATTGGGCAACCATTCCACCCAATGATAGTCCTACGAAAAATACTGGATCGCTACCTAAATCGCTGATGAGTGCTGCAACATCATCAGCCATATCATCGATTGAAAATGGGGTGGTGGTGAAGTCTGAAGCGCCATGATTTCGGTGGTCATACCGTACTACCGTGAAATCATCTTTCAAAATCAGCGCCACTTCATCCCACATATGAAGATTACAACCTAAGGCATGGCTCAATACGATAATCGGACCCGACCCTTCTTTAACAACATTTAAGGATGGGCGATTTGATAATTTAGGCATTTGGAGAAAAATCCGTTGACGCAAGATATAAGGTACTTTGGGATGCCAATAGTGGGCCTGAAACCGCTTCACTCTGTGCCTTCACCGCCTTCCACTCACTATCTTTTGCAAATGCATCCCACGCAGCCTTCTCTGCCTGTTCGCTTGGAAAGCGGACTAAATAGTTAAAGGTATCTGGCTCCTCTAAATTCTGCCAGCAGTGCGTTACTTCAATTCCTAGACGCTTAAAAATAGGCATGGTTTTTTCGTCGAAACGTTTTTTTAGGGCTTCTATATTGCCCTCTGTTGCCTTATAAGTCTTGAGCTCGTAAATCATTTCATGCCTTTCTGCAAAACTAGAATCTAAAAATTTCAGTTGAGGTCGATTTTGTTGGAAGTAATCAAACCACTCCATCTGGTAATTTCACTATTAATAAAATTTTTGAACTCAACTGGATCTGCCTTGACGATATCCATAGTTTGGGCAGCCAATAATTTTTTTGTCTCTGGATCATCCAGGGCTTTAGTAATAGCAGCCGATAATTTATTCACAATTTTGGCATCAGTTCCTTTGGGGGCAAGAATGCCAAACCAGAGCGAGACATTGAAATTGGCTATCCCCGTCTCCTCTAGAGTAGGAACCGCTATTAATTGGGTGCGGCGATTACTGGTAGTAGCTAGGGCCACCAATTTTCCACTATTGATGTGCTGAAGGACGCTAGAGGCTGGGGAAAACATCACTGGCACCAGTCCTGATAACACATCATTCATCGCTTGGGCACTGCCTTTATATGGGACATGCTGCATTTGAATTCCTGTGCGAGATTCAAATAGTTCTGCAGACATATGCGGCGAACTCCCCGAACCAGAGGATGCATAGGAAATCTCGCCGGGTTTTGACTTGGCTAATGCAATGAATTCCTGAGTGGACTTCACACCTAAATTAGGATGAACCACCAAAATATTAGGAATGCTAGCCACTAGGGCAATTGGCAGCAAACTCTTATACGCCTGTGTACTGGCATTATTGTGAGCAGCAGCATTTACCGTAGCAGAAGATGAGCTAAACAGCAGTGTGTAACCATCATTCGGAGCGCTGGCTACCAGTTCAGTAGCAATTGAGCTTGCTGCGCCTGGGCGATTTTCTACCAAAATCTGCTGACCAAGCTGAGGCCTTAAACGTTCAGCGATGATTCGTGCTGCTGTATCCGTAGCACTGCCTGCAACAAAGCCTACAACAAACTTAATCGGCTTATCTGGGTAAGCGCTAGATTGAGCATGCGCAATGGACCCCGAAAATATCAAAGCACTTATAAAGAGAAATGCTTGTAGATATTTGGGGGGGTTCATCATTCACGCTCCAGGATATTTAATCCACGAATTCGATCCAGTAGATACATTAAGCCTCGATCATCAACCGTGACATCATTGCTTTGTGGTCTAGGGATACGACCAGTTGGGGTTGGTAAATAAGAAGCAACTTCACGAATGGAATGGGGGTTTGAGTAATCCAAAATTCGCAGGCCGTGCGCAAACCAAGCTACTGGTAATTCAGTACCTGTGATGATTTCACAAGGCTGATGACAGCCCGTATAAATTGGGCGATGGGTTCCATCTTCACCCTCAACTTGAAAGCTCGCAAAAGGAACGGGCTGGGTTTCATCATTGATATCCACCATCCATAAAAATGCTGGGGGATGATCATCACTCCGAAAGACATCCTCATCCGCAACAATCATTAAGTCCCTGCCATATATCTTAAATGGTACCTTCAAGGCGGTATGGGTTGGCCATGGATAGGTAGGTTGCCAACGCAATTCTGAAACCACTTTTGGCCGTGCCATATCTTCAATGTCAAGAATGACAGTGCCACCATACCAATAACTGGTGTAGAGGCGGTTACCCACTCTTAGGGGATGGTGACAGCGGTGATCTGCGCCTTCCCACGTTTTCTCTTCGCCACCATCAGTCCATTGACCCGGCATCCACCAGCGTCCCACCTCTTCAGGTTTAGAGGGATTACGAAGGTCGATGATTTTCATGATGTGGCCCACATACCCTCTTTCGGTAGAAGAGATGTATGCAAATTCTCCGTCAAAATCGAAACGATGAACGCCCCGACCTTCTGTTTGCCACTCTGTAATTAACTTAGGCTCTAATGGTTTGGAGATATCATAAATTCCGAGACCACCCTTAAAACCCTCGGGGGCCATTTGTCCTCTTAAACCCTCGCGATTCACTAACATCAAATCACCTTTGACGCGGACCTTATGTGAATGAGTACCGGGCAACATGCCCAAGTGCGAAACAATTTTTGGGTTCTTAGGGTCCTTGACATCCACAATCGTGGTGCCATCCGGATTACTCATATTGCCTACATAAGCAACATTATTCTGAACGACTACCTGGCCACCACCTTGGCAATCCACATATGAAACCTCTTTAATTCCAATCCCCTGGCCCATGCTTTTTCCCTCGAAAAGAACCGTCTCTATTTATTTGAAATTCTTGACATGCTACTGTATTTCCGCAAACCCTTGGAATACCTATTGATATGGCGGAGAGGGAGGGATTCGAACCCTCGGTAGGTTTGACCCTACGCCTGATTTCGAGTCAGGTACATTCGACCACTCTGCCACCTCTCCGAACCGAAGTGTCATTATAGCTTTGAAGGCTATCTTTAATTTTACGTATTAATTAGATCGGCTGAAGCACTTCTAATCCACCCAAATAAGGTTGGAGTGCTTTCGGGATGGCGATGCTACCGTCCACTTGCTGCTTGTTCTCAATCAGCGCTACCAATGCCCTACCTACTGCAAGACCTGAACCATTTAAGGTGTGAACCAACTCTGGTTTGCCTTGGCCCGCTTTAAATCTCGCTTGCATCCGTCTTGCTTGGAAATCCCCCATACTAGAACATGAACTGATCTCACGATAAGCGTGTTGCGATGGTACCCAAACTTCTAAGTCATAAGTCTTGGTACTCCCAAAGCCCATATCGCCAGTACACAGCAACACTTTTCTATAAGGCAACTCAAGCAACTCTAGAATTCTTTCTGCATGACCTGTAAGCTCTTCAAGAGCCCGCATGGAGTCTTCGGGTTTGGTGATTTGGACTAATTCCACCTTATCGAATTGATGTTGACGAATCATCCCACGGACATCTCGTCCATAGCTTCCGGCTTCAGAACGAAAACATGGCGTATGCGCCACAAACTTCAAGGGCAAACTGTCAGCGCTAACAATCTCATCTCTGACCAAATTGGTCACGGGAACTTCTGCAGTGGGTATGAGGTAGAAGTTTTCAATTTTTACCTCGCCCCCATGGATGCCTTTTGGGTCTTCACCGCCCATTTGACGAGGCACTTTAAATAAGTCCTCTTCAAACTTTGGCAATTGTCCTGTACCACGCATCGAGGCAGCGTTCACCATATAAGGCGCGTAAATCTCTTGATAATCATGTTGCGTTGTATGGGTGTCTAACATGAACTGCGCTAAGGCACGATGCAATCTCGCAATCGGTCCTTTGAGAACTACAAAGCGTGAGCCACTAATCTTGGCAGCCACTTCAAAATCTAAACCAAGTGGGCCACCAAGGTCTACGTGATCTTTAATCTCAAAATCAAATATGGGCTCTTCACCCCAACGCTTAATCTCTTTATTTTCAGTTTCGTCCTTACCGGTTGGTACAGACTGATCGGGAAGATTGGGAATGCCCATTAAAAAATCTGCAATCTCCGTCTGCAGAATCGCTAAGCGTGCTGAGCCAGATTCCATATCCAGGTTGATTTGGCTTGCTTGAGCCATCTCTTGAGTGGCATCTTCGCCTTTACCTTTTTTCATACCAATGGCTTTGGCCAATTGGTTGCGTTTGGCTTGCAATTCTTCGGTACTGGTTTGCAAAGACTTGCGCTCGGCCTCTAGGGTATTGAATCTTTCAACATCGAGCTGAAACTTGCGAGTGGCTAAGCGAACCTGAACGGCAGCGATATCTTTACGGAGTAATTGTGGATCAATCATATGGTGCTCGGTGTTTCTTTGTATTTAAGCGTTTATGGGCTCTAGTTTAAGCGCAGAACTTCCGCTCCGGCCGGTGGGGTAAAAGTAAAACGATTGGCAGGCAAGCTAATATTCAATTGAATCTGATCCAAGGTAACTAAAACTACGCTACCCAAGCCATCGATTAACTCTAGAGCCTTAGGCAGGCCATTGGCCATTCCGACTGAGATCTTGGTATAGGGAAGATCATTGCCATTTTTGGCATTGGGATTTTTCTTGGCGACTAAAGCGACCCATTTCATACCTAAGCGATCCTCACCATCCACCAGGTCAAAGTGTTGCTCAAGAGAGGTCTCGCCAAAGAGAATCGCCGCTGGTGTGCTGGCTAGGGCCTGCCCTGCCGGACGAAAGGTGGCTTGATTTAAATCCTTATCCCACAAAATCAGCTGCCTACCATCAGCAATCAGCTTTTGCTCAAATGGCTTTTGGGTATCCCAGACAAAACGGCCAGGTCTTTGAAAAGCAAAGTGGCCCTGTGTCTGGCGAATGACTTTCAAACCTTTATCTTGAGTTTCATTTGCTTTAGGTGCACGCAGTTGCTGTTGCACAAAATCGCCTTCTGCAGTTTTAGAGTTGCGCACAAATTGCCGCAATTGCTCAGCACCACTCTGATCCTCTGCAGCATTCAATCCGCCCGAGAGCAAGATTGCCGTCATCCCAATGACTAGTGCCGATAAAAATCTTTGCAAAATCAAACCTTACTCGGAGGAGCGATGCAGGATTTCACGATTACCGCCGTTGCCCATTTTGGATACGAGTCCGGCTTTTTCCATATCTTCCAGTAAGCGTGCTGCGCGGTTATAGCCTATGCGCAGATGACGTTGAACCAATGAAATAGAAGGGCGTTTATTTTCCAGAACGATGGCAACCGCTTGATCATATAAAGGATCGGCCTCACCACCACCCTCGCCTGTCAAGGCATCCATATTGGACTCATCCGCACCTTCAAGCACACCATCAATATAGTTGGCTTCGCCTTTTTCTTTTAGCCACTCAACTACGCGGTGCACTTCATCATCGGATACAAAGGCGCCATGCACACGAACCGGTAAGCCAGTACCTGGGGCCATATATAGCATATCACCCATACCCAATAGTGCTTCAGCGCCTTGCTGATCCAAGATCGTGCGACTATCAATTTTGCTGCTCACCTGAAAAGAAATCCGGGTTGGTACGTTTGCCTTAATTAAACCGGTAATCACATCGACGCTTGGACGTTGTGTTGCTAACACCAGATGAATTCCGGCGGCACGGGCTTTTTGAGCAATACGGGCAATCAACTCTTCAATCTTCTTACCCGAAACCATCATCAAGTCAGCAAGCTCATCGATCACAATCACGATCACAGGCGCTTTATAAATTGGCTCTGGATCATCTGGCGTCAAGCTAAATGGGTTGGTGAGCTTCTCACCTTTTTCTTCAGCTTCTAAAATTTTCTTATTAAAACCAGCAAGATTGCGGACGCCAAACTTACTCATGAGCTTATAGCGACGCTCCATCTCATTCACTGCCCAATTGAGTGCGTTGTACGCCTGCTTCATATCAGTGACTACTGGACAGAGCAGATGGGGGATCTTGTCGTACATTGCCATCTCTAGCATCTTTGGATCAATCATGATTAAGCGTACTTCATCAGGCTTCGCCTTAAAGAGCATCGACAAAATCATGGCATTAATACCCACTGATTTACCGGCGCCTGTAGTACCAGCGACTAAGCAGTGTGGCATCTTCGCCAAGTCAGCCACCATTGGACTGCCAGAGATATCCTTACCCAAAGCCAAGGTTAGTAGCGAATGGTTATCGTTATAAACCTGCGATGTCAAAATCTCTGATAAATACACAGACTGGCGAGTAGGGTTTGGTAATTCCAAAGCCATGCAGGTCTTGCCTGGAATGGTTTCTACGACTCGCATACTCACGACACCGAGTGAACGGGCTAAATCGCGCGAGAGATTCACAATCTGACTACCCTTAACACCAACCGCAGGATCAATCTCATAACGGGTGACTACGGGTCCAGGATAGGCCGCAATCACCACGACTTGCACGCCAAACTCTGCTAACTTGCGCTCAATCAAGCGGGAAGTAAATTCCAATACATCAGCAGAAATCGTTTCTTTTGCTTCGGGGACTGGATCAAGCAATGCTAAGGGCGGTAACTCTGAATCAGGAATATCCACAAAAAGGGGTTGTTGTTTTTCTCGTTCAACCCGCGCACTTTTCACGATTTCAGCGGGAGCTCGAACAATCTGAATGGGGGCGGCCACCTCTACGCGCCCACGGAACTCCTCAACAAATTCCTCACGTTCCTCGGCGGCGGCCTCGCCCAGCTTGCGATCAGCCTCACTCTCACGCCGTTCACGCACACGCAAATAGGCCAACTCCAGGTAACGCCCTACTTTTTCAGCAACATCCAACCAAGAAAAATGCAGAAATAAAGACAGTCCGGCACACAATCCAAAGAGCAGCACCAAGGTGGCCCCAGTAAAACTGAGGGCCATTTGCAAAGGGTCGCCAATTAATTCACCCAGAATGCCGCCAGGAGGGCGTGGCAGCTGCCAACTGAGCGAATGTAGGCGAATAGACTCCAAACCCATGCTACTCAATAAAGTCAGTCCAAAACCCAACCAACGGGTTAATAGGGAGTCTGGTTTGGCATCTGGGTCCACGGGCAAAGGAATGCTCCAGAGTTCGCGCCACCCCTGCACAACCCGGCGCCCAAACAGGACTACCCACCAAAAAGCAGAGATTCCAAAGATGTAGAGCATTAAATCGGCAATATAAGCCCCGAAACGGCCACCGAGATTCTTGGGAACCTCAAAACTCGCATGGGACCAGGCGGGATCCGCCTTAGAGTAGCTTGCCAAAATGGCAAATAAAGCCAAGCACAGACCTAAAGAAATGAACCATCGAGCCTCTAGGAGAAGGCGGGGCATCCTACCCTGCCCATCATTTTCAGGGGGCTGGGGACTCAAGGGGGTTTTGGACTTCGGATATACGGTTCTTGCCATGTTCTTCCGATTGTAAACAAGCAAACCTATAATTTGGGGATGACAACAAATATCCTCAAACACTCCAAAGTCCTGATCCTAGGATCCGGCCCTGCCGGCTATACAGCCGCAGTTTATGCTGCCCGCGCCAATTTACAGCCCACCCTCATTACAGGACTGGCTCAAGGGGGTCAATTAATGACCACGACCGACGTTGAAAACTGGCCAGCAGACCCTGATGGGGTTCAGGGCCCAGAGCTCATGGAGCGCTTTTTAAAGCATGCTGAGCGTTTTAATACTGAAATCATTTTTGATCACATTCACACTGCAGCCTTGACAGAAAAACCGATTCGCCTAGTTGGTGACTCTGGCACCTACACCTGCGATGCCTTAATTATCTCTACTGGCGCGTCAGCGCAATATATTGGCCTGCCAAGTGAAGAGGCTTTTATGGGACGCGGCGTTTCTGGTTGTGCAACTTGCGATGGTTTTTTCTATCGCAACCAAGATGTCTGCGTAGTCGGCGGCGGTAACACGGCAGTTGAAGAAGCGCTCTACCTCACCGGCATCGCCAAAAAGGTGACGGTGATTCATCGTCGTGACAAGTTCCGCGCTGAACCCATCTTAAATGATCGCTTGATGGCAAAGGTTACCGAGGGCAAAGTCGAACTTAAACTCAACGCCACTTTAGATGAAGTACTTGGTGATGAAAAAGGCGTAACCGGCGTTCGTATCAAAAAACAGGATGGCAGCACAGAAGATATAGCCGTTACCGGCGCATTCATCGCTATTGGCCACAAACCCAATACTGAATTGTTTATTGGACAGCTGGATATGCACAACGGCTATATCAAGACTCACTCAGGCTTGGAAGGGAATGCAACGGCAACGAATATTCCTGGGGTCTTTGCGGCGGGTGATGTGCAAGATCATATCTATCGCCAAGCTATTACCAGCGCAGGCACAGGTTGTATGGCGGCGCTCGATGCACAGCGTTATTTAGAATCGCTTTCCTAGGACTCTATTTAAAGAATCTCAGAACCAAAAACTGACATAAAAAAACGCCTAGCAATGCTAGGCGTTTTACGGTGTTGCTACTACTTTGGAAGTGTGATCTTCTCTTTAGACTTCCCATTAATGCATGATCGGTAACAAAGGCACGATGAGCAATGCCACGATATTAATAATCTTAATGAGTGGGTTCACAGCTGGTCCGGCAGTATCTTTGTAGGGATCGCCTACTGTATCGCCAGTAACCGCTGCTTTATGGGCCTCCGAACCTTTACCGCCAAAATTACCTTCTTCGATATATTTCTTGGCATTATCCCAAGCGCCACCACCTGTACACATTGAGATCGCCACAAACAAGCCGGTCACAATCGTACCCATGAGTAAGCCGCCCAAAGCTGCAGGTCCAAGTAACAGGCCTACGGCAATTGGTGCAACCACTGGTAATAGTGAAGGAACAATCATTTCCTTAATGGCAGCAGAAGTGAGCATATCGACAGCCTTGCCATATTCCGGCTTGGCAGTACCTTCCATGATTCCTGGAATCTCACGGAACTGACGACGAACCTCTTCAACCACCGCACCGGCACAACGACCAACCGCTTCCATTGCCATGGCGCCAAACAAATATGGAATCATGCCGCCGATAAACAGGCCAATGATCACCATGTGGTTGGACAAGTCAAAAGAAACCTGTTGTCCAATAGATTCGAGCGCATGGGTGTAATCGGCAAACAAGACTAAAGCCGCTAAACCAGCAGAGCCAATCGCGTAACCTTTAGTCACCGCTTTGGTGGTATTGCCAACAGCATCCAGTGGATCGGTAATATCACGTACAGCTTGTGGCAAGCCAGCCATCTCTGCGATACCGCCTGCGTTATCGGTGATAGGACCGTAAGCATCTAAGGCCACCACAATACCGGCCATTGACAACATCGCCGTAGCCGCAATCGCAATACCGTAGATACCCGCCAACCAATAGGCTGCATAAATCGCAGCACAAACAAATAACACTGGATAAGCAGTCGATTTCATTGAGATCCCTAAACCAGCAATGATGTTGGTTCCATGACCTTTGGTCGAAGCTTCAGCAATATGCTGTACTGGCTTGAACTGGGTACCGGTGTAGTACTCAGTAATCCAGACCAAGGCTGCGGTCAGAATCAAACCAACGACAGTTGCACCAAACAAGCGCCACTGACTACCTGGAATACCCAAAGCATCATCAGGCATGATGAAGTTGGTCACAAAATAGAAGGCAATCAGTGAGAGGCCGCCGGCAACCATCAGGCCTTTATACAAAGCTGGCATGACATTTTTCATGCCAGGCGTTGCTTTTACAAAGGAGCAACCAATGATTGAGGCAATGATCGAAACACCGCCCAAGACTAGTGGATAGACAATCGCAGCAACAGGCGCGCCTGTCACCATCAATGTGCCCAGTACCATTGTTGCGATCAAGGTCACAGCATAGGTTTCAAACAAGTCAGCTGCCATACCGGCACAGTCACCGACGTTGTCGCCAACGTTATCGGCAATCACGGCTGGGTTACGTGGATCATCTTCCGGAATCCCAGCTTCAACCTTACCAACTAAGTCAGCACCAACGTCTGCACCCTTGGTAAAGATCCCGCCGCCCAAACGCGCAAAAATCGAAATCAACGAAGAACCAAACGCAAGGCCAATTAAAGGATGAAGTACTGCGGAGAGATCCTGCCCTGCTCCGGTTGATACCAAGAACATAAAGAACAGACCTACGCCAAGGAGTCCAAGGCCAACAACCAACATGCCAGTAATCGCGCCACCTTTGAAAGCTACATTTAGGGCCTCATTCATCCCCTTGGTGGCTGCTTCTGCAGTTCGGACGTTAGCCTTAACAGAAACATTCATACCAATAAATCCACAAGCCCCTGAGAGAACTGCGCCAATTACGAACCCAATCGCAGTCGCATAATCTAAAAACAGCGCGATCAAGATAGCGAGCACAACGCCCACAATGGCAATGGTTTTATATTGGCGCGATAAATAGGCTGCCGCGCCCTGTTGAATCGCCTCAGCAATTTCTTGCATCTTGGCATTACCAGTACTCTGCCGCAAAATCCAGCTGCGCATCACAAAGCCATAAATCACGGCTAGGACACCGCAACCCAAGGCAAAATACAAGCCTAAAGTGACGTTACTCATGCTTGAACTCCCTAAAATTTGATTTTTTTAATGTTTTGTTGCTGATACCTATACGGATCTGGTTTGTGAAAGCGATAAACTAGAGCCTCAAAGCTTTATTAGTATGTAACAGAATCGCTACTCTGAGCCCTCTTCGGGATCAGGGTATCTACCAATCACTATCCGGAGTAAGTATGAGTCTCGACAACGTCAAGCCAGGCAAAAAGATCCCTGAGAGCTTCAACGTCATCATTGAAATCCCCATGAATGCCGATCCAATCAAGTATGAAGTGGATAAAGAAAGTGGCGCTATTTTTGTCGATAGATTCATGGGTACTGCAATGCACTATCCCTGCAATTATGGCTACATCAATAAGACGATTGCTGGTGATGGAGATCCAGTCGACGTACTCGTCATTACGCCATTTCCACTCATCCCAGGCGTGGTGGTGAGCTGTCGTGCGCTTGGTCTTCTCAAAATGGAAGATGAAGCTGGCCAAGATGCGAAGTTATTAGCAGTCCCAGAAGATAAGATTTTGCCGATCTATACCCACTGGCAAAAACCAGCAGACATTAATCCATTGCGCTTGAATCAAATCCAACACTTCTTCGAGCACTACAAAGATCTCGAGCCCGGTAAGTGGGTAAAAGTGAGTGGCTGGGGTGGCGTTGCTGATGCTCATGCAGAAATTCTGGAAGGTATTGAGCGCTATAACAAACAACATCCATAAACATCCGTACTAAATTGAAATCTGGAGTGCGCTCGCAAAAAATTGCCCTAGCCCAAATCAACCCACTTCTGGGTGATTTGGTAGGGAATGCGCAGCTTATTCGCCGAGCCTGCGAAGACGCCTATTTACAAGGCGCTAAGCTTGTCATCACCCCCGAGCTTTCGCTTACCGGCTATCCACCAGAAGACTTACTATTGCGTCCAGCCTTTATTGAGGCGACCCAGCGTGAGCTCGAAAGCCTCATGCTGGAACTAGCGAACTATTCAGATCTCACGGTCGTGGTAGGTCATCCCAAAAGAACTGCTGCTGGTTTACAAAACTTCGCTTCTGTTCTGCGTAATGGCAAAGTCATTGCGGCATATGCCAAACAAGAATTACCCAATCACGAAGTCTTTGACGAAGTACGCTACTTCGTGCCCGGAAATCAAGCCTGCGTCTTCGAATGCGCCGGCATTCAATTTGGACTCATTCTTTGCGAAGATGCTTGGCATGCTGGTCCCGCCAAACAAGCTCAGCAAGCAGGTGCTCAAGCACTACTTGTACTCAACGCTTCTCCTTATCACTTAAGAAAAGAGGCCTTACGCATTGATGTGTTGCGTGAGCACATTGCCTTGACCAAAATGCCGCTAGTCTATGTCAATGCGGTTGGTGGCCAAGATGAGCTGGTGTTTGACGGAGGCTCTTTCGCACTGAACTCCACTGGTGAGTTGGTGATGGCAATGCCCCAGTTTGAAACCGGCCTTGGCTTTGTGATCATCGATCAGGATGGTGAGCTCGAAAAGGGATTCATCACCGCCCCACAGAGCGTCGAAGCGCAAGCCTATCAGGCACTGGTTTTAGGAGTGCGTGACTATGTCCAAAAAAATGGTTTCCCAGGCGTCATCATTGGCTTATCTGGTGGCGTTGATTCTGCACTGGTATTGGCAATTGCTGTTGATGCCCTTGGAGCGGATCGGGTACGCACTGTGATGATGGCTTCGCGCTATACCGCTGATATCTCTTGGATTGATGCGCGAGAAATGGCCGAGAACTTGAAAGTGCAATACGACGAAATCCCAATTAGTGATCCCGTTGATGCGCTTGAGAATGCTTTAGCAGCGCAATTCAAAGGGTTGAAGATCGATGCGACCGAAGAAAATATTCAAGCTCGGGTACGCGGCACCCTCCTCATGGCGCTTTCTAATAAAACCGGCCGTTTAGTCCTAACGACCGGAAATAAGAGTGAAATGGCCGTAGGCTACTGCACTCTGTATGGTGATATGGCTGGTGGTTTTGCAGTGATAAAAGATATCGCTAAAACCTTGGTCTATCGCTTGTGCGCCTATCGCAATGGCATCGCACCGATTATTCCGGAACGCATTCTGACTCGCGCTCCCTCTGCAGAACTCCGCCCTGACCAAAAAGATCAAGACAGCTTGCCATCCTATGAAGTGCTTGATGGCATTGTGGAACGCTATATGGAACAAAATCAATCGATTGAGCAAATCATTCAGGCTGGCTTTGAACCTGAAAGTGTTGAAAAAGTTACTCGCCTCATTAAGCTCAATGAATACAAACGTCGTCAAGCACCCCCTGGGGTGAGGGTCACCGCCCGTGCTTTTGGTCGCGACTGGCGCTACCCCATCACCTCTCAATTTAGAGCCTAAATTAACCCGAAGCAAAGGCGCTTACCCAGCGGCTAACTTCTTTTTGGCAATTGGCTAAGTTCTAGGTATGATTACTGCAATAGGGGGAACAAATGAAACTCATTACATCAATTATTAAGCCATTCAAACTCGATGAAGTTCGTGAAGCTTTGGCGGCAGTAGGCGTTACTGGATTAACCGTGACTGAAGTCAAGGGTTTTGGTCGCCAAAAGGGCCACACTGAACTGTATCGTGGCGCCGAATATGTGGTCGACTTCTTACCCAAGGTCAAAGTAGAGGTCGTTGTTCCAACTGCACTAGTGGAAGCCGCTATTGAGGCAGTTGCAAAAGCTGCTCACACTGGCAAGATTGGTGATGGCAAGATTTTTGTGAGCCCGATTGAACAGGCGATTCGCATTCGGACTGGCGAGACCAACGAATCAGCAGTTTAAAAGTGGTGCAGCGGCAAGCATTAGCGCAGCTGAGAATCTGAAGGAATTGCGGGCTGACTCATATAGCCCGCCTCCAACAAAATGGTTTTGCCATCTGCGTTTGGGGGGCGCACTTTACCTCCCTGAAAAAAGATATCTACCTGACTAAGTCCAGCGCTTAGAACCTTAAAGGGTGGATTACCAAAGAACGATGTTCCAATACCGGGCTCGATCGTTTTATTCTGCGCCTTACCTGATGCATCGACAACACAGATCACCTGCTTTGTTTTGGCTTGCACGAAAATCATATCGGCAGGTTTTTTGGGAGAGTCTGGCTTGTAACTCGCAATCACTGCATCAGCAGTGGGACAAGGGTCGGAGCTGGTCTGATTATCTGCAACTACCGCAACAAGCGCTGGTGTAGCACTCGAGTTGGAAGAGGTCGCAGCTAGCTCAAGGGTCTTTGCTTCAAGAGGAGCTTGTTCGATCAACTCCTCTTTCACGGCGCTTACTTTTTCTTCCTGATCGGCAAAAAATAGTGGTCGCACATTCATGACTGAAAACACTGCTGCCGCAATCACACTACCCCAAATAAAAAAATGCTTCTGGGCCGGTTTTTTGGAGCTTACATACCCCATAGAAGTAGGAATAGGGAGGGGTTTAGCCGCAAACGGTTTTTTCTCTACATGCAGCTCTGAAATATTGTTTGGTTCCAGTGGCGTCAATTGCCCTGTTTCGGCTGAGCTAGGTTCGAGCTCTTTTGAAACTTCGACATCAGAGTCTGTGCGATTAAATGCCTCGTCTTCTTTAAGTCCTAACAATTTGGCTACTTTTTTGGCAGCAGTCAGCTTAACCTGTACGCCATAGAATGAGCTCATTTCACCATTCTCAATCTGCTCGATTTGTCGGATAGAGAGGCATGCTTGACCCGCTAATTCTTTCAGGCTTAAACCAAGCTTTTCCCTGGCCTTAATGAAAGCCCCATTGCGAATCTCGAGTTGCTTAGATTGTGAATTCACACTCCAACTCCAAAAAGATCAATCGACGCAATACCTAAAAGAATTCTTGAATTAAAAATAGTATGACAAATAGTGTGACTGATCCACCCTTTGGGCCCTGTAATTGAAAATATATTTATTCTGAGCGCAAGCGCTGACCTGAAGTTGACCTCTACTGATTCACCCAATAGCGTGTTTTAAGAGGTCAATATATTGCAGTGCAATATAACTAATGCACCCGTAAACCAATAGCGATACAAATACTGGTTTCTCACGGCACAATAGAGCCTTTCCTCAAATCCTTTTTCTGGAGTAATCACCGTATGAAACGCCTCAACGAACGCTCGCGCAATGTCACTGAAGGAGTTGCTCGCGCACCCAATCGGTCCATGTACTACGCGATGGGTTACCAAGAAACGGATTTCACCAAGCCGATGGTAGGCGTTGCTAATGGCCACTCTACGATTACCCCCTGCAATAGCGGCTTACAAAAACTGACCGATGCCGCAGTCAACGCCCTCGAAGAGGCAGGTGCTAAAGCGCAAATGTTTGGTACACCTACAGTGTCTGACGGTATTGGCATGGGCACAGAGGGTATGAAATACTCCCTCGTTTCGCGCGAAGTCATCGCTGATAGCATTGAGACTTGTGTAAATGGTCTGTGGCAAGACGGTGTGGTCGTGATTGGTGGTTGCGATAAAAATATGCCTGGCGGCATGATGGCCATCGCCCGTACCAATGTTCCAGCAATCTATGTTTATGGCGGCACGATTAAACCGGGTCACTTTAAAGGCAAAGATCTCAATATCGTCTCTGCTTTTGAAGCTGTTGGTGAATTCACCTCCGGCAGAATGAGCGAGGCTGATCTCAAGGGCGTAGAGCAGCATGCTTGCCCTGGAAGTGGCTCTTGCGGCGGCATGTATACCGCCAACACCATGAGCTCTTCATTTGAAGCTTTGGGTATGAGCCTACCCTACTCTTCAACCATGGCAAACGAAGATGCGGAAAAAGTTGCTAGCGCTGCAGAATCTGCGCGTGTTTTAGTAGAGGCCATTAAAAATAATTTACGTCCACGCGACATCATTACTAAAAAATCGATTGAGAATGCTGTGAGCGTAATCATGGCAGTTGGTGGCTCAACCAATGCAGTCCTACACTACCTTGCTATTACTAGCGCTGCTGAGATCGATTGGACGATTGATGACTTCGAAAGAATTCGAAAACAAGTTCCCGTCATTGTGGATATGAAGCCTTCTGGAACCTATTTAGCAACCGATTTACATCAGGCTGGCGGCATTCCGCAAGTGATGAAGATTTTGCTAGACGGCGGTCTATTACATGGTGACTGCATGACGATTACCGGTCAAACCATTGCCGAAGTCCTCAAAGATGTTCCTTCGGTACCACGCGCAGATCAGAAAGTCATTCGCACTCTAGATAACCCAATGTATAAACAAGGTCACTTGGCGATTCTGAAGGGAAATATCTCTCCTGAAGGATGTGTTGCCAAAATCACTGGTCTCAAGAACCCATCCATTACAGGGCCCGCGCGTGTCTTCGATTCGGAGGACGATGCCATGCAAGCCATCATGGATCAGAAGATTAAAGATGGGGATGTGGTTGTGATTCGCTACGAAGGCCCTAAAGGTGGACCTGGTATGCGCGAGATGCTCGCCCCCACCTCTGCTTTAGTCGGCCAGGGTCTTGGTGAAACTGTTGGTCTAATTACCGATGGTCGCTTCTCTGGTGGCACTTGGGGCATGGTGGTTGGTCACGTCGCTCCAGAAGCCTATGTCGGCGGCGTGATTGCCCTGATCAACGAAGGTGACTCCGTCACAATCGATGCTCATAAACTCCTCATTCAACTTAATGTGAGTGATGCAGAAATTTCGAAGCGTCGTGCGGCATGGGTCCAACCTAAACCCCGGTATACCCGTGGCTTACTAGCAAAGTACGCTCGCTTAGCCAGCACAGCAAGTAAAGGTGCGGTAACGGATTTAAATTTAGACTAAATAGCTGGATCAAACACGCCTCAAAACAAAAAGCCCCTAGAGAAATCAAGGGGCTTTTTTAACACCAAAGGCGAGAGCGCACTAAATCATCAATGCTTCATTGCTCCTGTCCCCATAACCTTTACTGGCAACTTCACTTCAACTTCGCCAGCTTTAGCAAAATTGAGCTTCACGGGAACAGTCTCACCGGCAACTAATGGACTCTTTAGATTAATGAACATTAAGTGATAACTGCCTGGCTTGAGTTCAACAGAGCCACCAGCAGGCACATTGAGATCTTTTATCTGACGCATCTTCATCACATTACCTTCCATCGCCATTTCATGAATCTGCACTTGACCGGCAACCAGCGAACTTGCAGAAACCAATTGATCAACAGTGCCTTTGTTCTCAATTTTCAGAAAGCCGCCAGCCACCTGCTGACCTGGAACAGTTGCACGGGTGTAGGCATCTTCAATCTCTAGACTACCTACTTTAGCGCTTTGGGCAAACACACCGCTATTAAATAAAACTGAGCTTACAGAAACTACAGCAATCAAAATATTTTTCATCTGACTCTCCTTAAATAATTAAACGCCTTTAGCAAACCACTTCTTTAATTCAATAAAATTTATTGGGCCAGTCTTGCGAACCACCTTGCCACTCTTATCAATGAGCAAAGTCATTGGCGTTTCACCGCGCCACTGAGGATCAATTTCATACCGAAGGTAATCGTCAAAGGAGGTATTGAGATAGAAGTTAGTAGCGGCGTCCAAGTTGGCCTGAGACAACATTTTTTTAATTGCGCCAAGAGGTACCTCATCTACTTGAATAAATATCACCTTGGCATCTTTATCTTGAGATAAAAACTTACCCCAAAGAGGCATTTCTTTTGCACAAGGTGTGCAGGTGACGCCCCAGAAATGGACAACAACAGGTTGGCCAGCCGCCTTAATTAATCCATGCCAGTCGCCCTTTTGATAAGGCTTAAGCGTGCCCGTATCAGCAAAAGATAAAGCGCATGATGCAACTAATATCAGCAGGCCAAATAGTATTTTTCTCATCATTTGTCGTTCAGTTTAATGAGTTGATACCCTTCGGCGCGAGTCAACCAAGATAAATAAACCTCGCCCCCCTTATTGACCAATAAAGGGTGATCAGAATAAGCCCCCGTCTGGGAAATCATGGTTGGCTTAGACCATGTATTGCCATCATCAGCAGATTGCTTAAGGTATACCGAAGTCTTCATGCCATCAAACTCTTTCCAGACTAACCAAACCCTAGTGCCCAAAGCTAAAAGGTAAGGACGTGAGACATTTGCACCTTCAGCGCCCACCCTAGACGGCTTT
>CANFLR010000001.1 GCA_947447945.1 Burkholderiaceae bacterium | reverse complement strand
TTTGGCCTGCCCAGCACGATTCGAACGTGCGACCTACGCCTTAGAAGGGCGTTGCTCTATCCAGCTGAGCTATAGGCAGTGAGTGCTGGGACTGAAAACTACTAGAAATGGTCGGAGTACAAGGATTCGAACCTTGGACCCCCTGCTCCCAAAGCAGGTGCGCTACCAGGCTGCGCTACACTCCGACGGAACCGATATTCTACACCGCAATGCCTTTTAGGGGCAAATCCTGTAAGATCCAGCCCAATGAGAGCCCTTTTTTACCGCAAGTTAGACCGCCAATTACGAACTGGATTGGCTGTTGGATTGCTGCTGCTTTGCTTGCTCGGCACTCACTGGATTGGGTTTTCTCATGGAATTAGTCATACCGGTTTACCCAGTTCGTCTCAAATGCTGGTATTGGGTGTCTCGAGTTGCGATCAGAACGCTACGCTCACCCATAGCTCTGCAAGTTGTAAGTTGTTTGATGCGCTCACTTTGGCGGGTTTTGTTGCGCCAAGCTATTCTGCTTCTATCAGCCTCCCCCACTATGCATCGACACACTTTTTCTTAGTTGAGAGAGTTGACCCCCAGTCCCTCAGCTTAGCGTATCAATCTCAAGCCCCTCCGCTTCCCGCTCTTTAATCCACTCTGGGCCTAGGTGCCCAATCGTGCGAAGTTTTCTATTGGTGTAATTCAGTAGAAGTAAAGAGGTGAAGTTTGAAAGTTTTCATTAAATATTTATGGGTATTGCTCATCGGCCTTTCTGCCGTGACTTGCTATGGACAAACGGATCTGGTGATTGAGTCGAATGCGAATCAAGAGGCCGGCGGATTAGGTCCTAGCAAAATTCTCTCAGGTGATGAGTTGCTCAATAAGATGGGTAGCAATTTGGGATCCACCCTGTCTAATGAGATGGGAGTCTCCGCCACGGGTTTTGGGGCTGGTGCATCCAGACCGGTTATTAGAGGTCTAGAAGGATCGAGAGTACAAATTGTTGAGAATGGCCTATCTATTAGCGATGTCTCTAGTATCTCTGCTGATCATGCAACTGGTAACCCACTCGCCAACACTAGGCAAATTGAGATTTTACGTGGTGCCTCGGCATTAATGTATGGCTCGGGCTCTAGTGGTGGACTCATCAATGTGATCAACGATCGAATACCCACGTCTTTATCTGGTGAAGTCACGGGCTCATTCAATACGAGCTATGAAACCGTGAATCAAGGCAAAACAGTTAGCACTGAGCTTGATAACTCATTTGGCTCTATCGCAATGCACGTCGATGCAGCCGCAAGTGGCGCAAATGATTACCGTATTCCTGGCTATGCAGAACAAGGTGGCCCTAATGCGAATTGGGCGATTAGTCCTGGGTATCCACAAAATGTTCCCTACTCGGGAAAATTACCGTTTACTTTTAACAATCAAAATAGTCTGGGCCTTGGTGCATCATATATTGGCAGCTCGGGGTATACCGGCATATCGGTCGACCGCCTGAATCATGACTATGGAGTGCCAACGGCAGTCGGTGGATTTATTCAGCAGTCACAAAATCGCTACGATCTGCAACATGAAACTCGCGATCCCTTTGATGGCATTACCGCGTTTAAGTTCAGTGTCTCTAACAGCAAATACATGCACAATGAATTCAATAGCAGTGGCGTTGCTGAGACTAACTGGAAAAATGATGCCACTGAATTGCGTGCAGTTTTAGATCATCAACAGTGGCTAGGATGGAAAGGGAGCGTGGGCTTGCAAGCTGGCACCGCCAAACTGACAGCCACCGATATTGCTAGCGGGAACTCAGACATCGTTCCACAAACCACTACCAACTCCAATGCATTATTTTGGGTTGAGCAAGGTCACTTTGGAGACTTTAAAAATAATATTGGGTTGCGCTATAACAATGTCGGCCAAAACCCTAATCAGTCGAGTGTATATGCCGGCGGAGGTGCTCCTGGGTATGCTCCCCCTACACTCCTGAATCGACAATTTAATTTACTGTCGTATTCGGGGGGAAGTGTTTGGGAGTTTGAACGAGGTTACGGACTAGGGGCGTCTTATACCGTTTCTCAAAGAGCGCCCAACGCAACCGAGTTATACGCATTTGGTCCGCATGATGCAACAGCTACCTACATTATTGGCAACTCAGCATTGAGCACAGAAACCTCCCATAACTTTGAAATCAATTTGCAAAAAACATCTGGCTTACTACAAGGTAAGGCCAACCTATATCAAAATGAATTTACTAACTATGTTTATGGTTACTACACTGGCAATGCGGTCAGCGGAGCAGGCTATATCAACTATCCAGTAGTAGTGTCACAACAAGCGAATGCAAGCATCAAGGGTGCTGAAGCAGAACTCACTTATAACTGGAAACAAGGGGGTATTGGTACTCGTATTTTTGGTGATGCCTCGCAGGGAACCTTTAATAGTGGCGGAAACCTGCCCTTGCAGCCCGCCCCTAGAGTCGGAGCCGAGTTAGCCCATCAAGTGAATCAGTGGCAAATGGGTGCGACGTATATTCATGCATTTCAACAAACAAGACTGGCAAGCTTTGAAATTGGTCCAACGCCGAGCTATAACCTACTCAATGCAGGAGTGTCTTATACCGAAAAGGTGAATGCCGTTTCTTGGACTACTTATTTGCGTATGACTAATCTACTCAATGAAACGATCCGTTACGCCACCACTCCAGAAACCGTCAGACTCTACGCACCCCAACCTGGCAGAAGTGTCATGATCGGATTAAGGGGTGCTTTTTAAGTAGTGGTTAGTACACTTCTGGGACGTACATCTCCGGCGGCACGGGGCCACGGAGATAATCTGGGTTGTGCACCCTCTCCGGTAATTGAATGATTGGATGGTTGATTTCTTTATAAGGTATCTGATCCAGCAAGTGGGTAATGCAATTGAGTCTTGCCTTCTTCTTATCATTGGCAGCAACAACCCACCATGGCGCTTCTGGAATATGGGTGCGCTCCAGCATGGTTTCTTTGGCTTTTGTATAAGCCTCCCATAGACGGCGTGCTTCT
The DNA here is from genome assembly GCA_947447945.1 of Burkholderiaceae bacterium. GTDB lineage: Bacteria > Pseudomonadota > Gammaproteobacteria > Burkholderiales > Burkholderiaceae > Polynucleobacter. The sequence goes on along the minus strand of CANFLR010000001.1, from coordinate 100,615 downwards.
AAATCCATGGGGCTTAATTTCCACTGCTTAAGTGGATCATGGATGCGCATCATAAAGCGACTATATTGCTCATCATCCGAAATAGAGAACCAATACTTAATTAAGATCACCCCAGAGCTGATCATCATGCGCTCTAAGTCGGGCACTGTTCTTAAGAACTCCTCATACTCGTGATCGGTACAAAATCCCATGACCCTCTCAACACCAGCACGGTTGTACCAACTGCGGTCGAATAAAACAATTTCACCGCCTGCAGGCAAATGCTGGATGTATCGCTGAAAATACCACTGAGTCTTTTCACGCTCATTGGGGGCTGGTAGCGCAACTACCTTACAGACTCGCGGATTAAGACGCTGAGTAATACGCTTGATAGCACCGCCTTTACCTGCAGAGTCCCGACCCTCGAATAAGACAGCTACTTTTAGCTTATTTTCTACAACCCAATCTTGCAGCTTGACCAATTCGCCCTGCAGACGAAATAACTCCTTAAAGTAGAGCTGACGCGGTATTGAAGAGCCAGTTTCACCATCTGGAGATAGGCGGTCATCATCAAGCTCCATCTCGAGCTCTTCGTCCATGCTATCGAGAATCTCTTCTTGAGCACGTCGATACCATTCGGCCATTTCTCTATATTTTTCTGCCATTTTTGCCTCGCCCACAATGACCCCTTTTTACTTGAGTGAGATGACACTTATATTACAACTACCGTCCGTCGAGGTTGCCAGCAATCGCTCCGTGGCAATAAAGGGCCAAGTCCTTGCGATCAAGAGTAAGCCCTGGTGTACCCGTCATAGGCGGTAAAACGGTTAACTGAGCTCTTAAAGAACGGCTTTGAACCACATTAGACATAGATTCTAGTAGCCCCATCTCGCCAATAAAAGCCGGTGCCAGGGATCTCTTGCCAGTAATCCTAGAACAGTACTGAATTGACAAGGGGAATACGGGGACACCAGCAACAGTGGCTGATTCAAATAAATTAGACTTAAAAGGCAGTACCTGATCGCCCTGCGTAGAGGTGCCCTCCGGAAAAATGCAGATCGACTCCGTCTTCAATACTTCGGCCACCTGAGCAACCACCTGTCTGGCGTGACGAGCGTTATCACGCCGAATAAACACGGTTCGTAACTGTTTGGCCATCCAACCAAAAACCGGCCAGCCGGACACCTCAGATTTAGCCACAAACCGAATCGGTGTAAAGGCATTGATCACATGGATATCCAACCAAGAAATATGGTTAGAGACTAAAAGATAAGGGGAATTTGGTAATCGATTTGCACCAGTAACAAGCAATTCAATTCCGAAGATTCTGAGCAATCTTTGCGACCACCTTTGAATATGTTCTTGCTTACCCTGATCCCCAATCCATGGGAATAAACAAAATAAGGTTGCTACCCCGCGTAAGACATGCAAAACAATACATACCCAGATTACCCAGCGGGTAAAGAATCGGGTCTTGGTTTCTATTTGAAGGTGATGTGGAGTCATAAATTACCCCCAATATAAATCAAGTCATAAAACTGACTTGAAAGTGTCATGAGGATTACATAGTGGCTAGGCTTAATAGATACTCATGATGCATTACAGAGCTATCTGGATTTCAGACGTACACCTCGGGACATCAGGGTGTCAGGCAAACTACCTTCTCGATTTTCTCAAACATAATGATGCCGATCAGTTTTATTTGGTCGGGGACATTATTGATGGGTGGAGACTCAAGAAATCATTTTACTGGCCACAAGCCCACAATGACGTGGTACAAAAACTACTCCGTAAGGCTCGTAAAGGTACCGAGGTTATTTACGTCCCAGGCAATCATGACGAGAGTGCTAGACAGTTCTTTGGCATGTCCTTTGGTGACGTCAAAGTTGTTGAAGACGTCATCCACACAACTTTAGATGGCAGGAAACTCTGGGTAACCCATGGTGACCTATTTGACGGCGTCATGCAGTATGCCAAATGGCTCGCCTATGTTGGTGACACCCTCTACTCTTTTGTGCTGTATCTCAATCGCTATTTCAATATGATGCGCGTGAAAATGGGCTTGCAATATTGGTCTTTATCGCAATACCTCAAGCACCAAGTGAAGAATGCAGTGAGTTACATTGCTGATTTTGAGCACATCATGGCTCGCGAAGCTCGTCTCAAAGGCTGTGATGGCGTAGTCTGCGGCCATATTCATAAAGCCGAGATTCGTGAAATCGATGGCCTCCTGTATTGCAATGACGGCGATTGGGTTGAAAGCCTATCGGCTCTCGTGGAGACCATGCAGGGTGAACTCAAAATTATTTACTGGACGCAGATTAAAGGGGAGCCCGCAACAAACCCTGAGATCACTTTCCAGCCTGCTATTCCATCACTCATCAAAGAGGCTGTGCTATGAAAATTATGATCATCACCGATGCATGGGAACCCCAAGTCAATGGCGTTGTAAGAACCCTAAAACAAACGCGTGCAGAGTTAATTGCTATGGGTCATGAAGTTCAAATGATCACCCCAAATGAATTCAAAACCATTCCCTGCCCAACTTACCCAGATATCGCACTCTCTATCCTGCCTGGAAAGTTGGTAGCCAAAAAAATTAAAGAATTTGCTCCAGATGCTATGCATATTGCCACTGAGGGGCCTTTAGGACTATCTGCTCGAGCCTATGCAGTTAAGAATAAACTCCCCTTTTCAACCGCCTACCACACGCGTTTTCCTGAATACGTCAAAGCGCGTATTGGCGTACCCCTTGCCTTAACATACGCGTTCCTGCGCTGGTTTCATGGCCCCTCAATGGCAGTGATGGCACCCACCATCGTTGTCAAACAAGATCTTGAAAAATATGGCTTTACCAACGTCGTCCTCTGGTCTCGGGGTGTTGATTTGGATATCTTCAAAATGCAAGAATCCAAAACCCTTAACACTGCACACCCAATCTTTTTATATGTAGGACGTGTAGCAGTAGAGAAGAATATCAATGCCTTTTTGGAAATTGATTTGCCAGGTTCAAAATGGGTGGTTGGTGATGGCCCAGCGATGGCAGGCATCAAAGAGAAATACCCAGAAATTAATTACCTTGGCGTGCTACAACAGCACGACCTCGCCAAAGTCTATGCGGCTGCAGATGTCTTTGTTTTTCCCAGTAAAACAGATACCTTTGGCTTGGTCCTGCTTGAGGCGATGGCTTGTGGTACGCCTGTAGCCGCATATCCAGTAACTGGCCCAATCGATGTCCTCGGTAACTCTCAAGCTGGTGCGATGAACGAGGATTTGCGCGAGGCCTGCCTACAAGCTCTCAAAATTCCACGGGAAGTTGCTAGAGCACACGCCGAGAAGTTTTCTTGGCGTGCAGCTTCCGAGCAATTTGCAAACCATCTCAAACCAGTGCCTTCGACTGAAGTTCATGTCGCTGCCCTCGCTTAGGTCTATAGCCCCCTTGACAGCGCCATACAACATCAATGACAACCCTCATAAAGGAAATCGGGGACTCACGCGGGCGTGGCATGCTGCGAAAAATTCTTGGTGTGGGATGGTTTATGCCTTCAACGAGGAAAGCGCCTTTAGGCAAGAGTTAAGCCTACTAGTATTGCTTGTTCCCATTGCCTTTTTTCTGCCTGTCAGTCATCTGGAAAAAGCGATTCTGATCTCAGCGCTGATTTTAGTTTTGGTGGTGGAGCTACTGAACTCCAGTGTTGAAGCCGCAATTGATCGCATCTCATTTGAACACCATGATCTTTCCAAAAGAGCAAAGGATTTTGGCTCAGCCGCAGTCATGCTAGCGCTGCTAATCGCCGCATTGTTATGGCTTACAGTCTGCATTCCTATTGTCTTTAATTTGTAATAAATGCTCACTAACATAGCAAAATAATTCATAAGGTTAACTATGTCCGATATTCCGAATCCATTTGCCCCGCTTGATATCTTCGGTCCACGCTTAAAAGAGAAGTCTAAAAAAAGCAAGCTTAGCCCCCTTAAGAAGCTGCTCCCTAAAAAACTTGCTAAAAAGCTTTTTGGTAAAAAATTCGCTACAAAAACACGTACACAACTTTCAGCAGTAGAGCAAATTGCTCCTAGCGCCAACCTTGTCAAAGCCAAGAAACCAGGCTTTCAGATCACTTGGGCTAGCAATATTTCAGAAATCAAAGAAGCGCAGCGTCTGCGCTATAAGGTTTTCGCAGAAGAAATGGGTGCTCAACTGCCTGCCAACTCTGAAGGCTTGGATGTCGATGAGTTTGATGCATTTTGTGATCATCTATTAATTCGCGATCAGGAAACATTAAAAGTTGTGGGGACTTATCGAGTCCTACCACCCCATAAAGCACAAGAAATCGGTCGCCTTTACTCCGATTCCGAATTTGATTTGTCGCGCTTAAATCATCTCCGCCCAAAAATGGTTGAACTCGGTAGATCTTGCGTGCATGCTGACTATCGCTCTGGCGCCGTGATTATGGCTCTGTGGACTGGCCTTGCCCAATACATGCAAAAACATGGTTATGAAATCATGTTAGGCTGTGCGAGCATTCCGATGGCAGACGGCGGTCATTTCGCCGCAAGTCTATATAACTCATTAAGCAATGATCAGATGGCGCCGATTGAAAACCACGCCTTTCCTAAGTTGCCATTACCCCTTGATAAACTCAATGGCGGTCTTCAGGTTGAGCCTCCCCCACTCATTAAGGGTTACTTAAAGTTGGGTGCCAAGATCTGCAGTGCTCCTGCTTGGGATCCGGATTTCAACACCGCAGATTTGTTAACCATGATGCGCTTATCGGATATTAATCCGCGTTACGCTAAGCATTTCTTAGGCAATAAAGAGTAACTTACTTCAAACCTACTCTGTATGTGCGGCCGATGCGTTCCCATTCGGCCGCTTCTTTTTGTAAGCTAAATTCGGTTAATGGGTGCTCATCCGCCCACTCCTTAGATAGGCTTACCGCATAAGAACCATCATGCTCAGAGATCTTCACCCTAGGAAGATCAGTATCGCTTCGGCCTCGGCACAGCACTTGAGCTAGGCGCAAGCAAAATAGCATACGCCAGTCTTGAAAGTTTGCATTATTGGCCAGCTTGCCCAATTTACCAGCATGACCAATCATTAAGGCTGCCAGGCGTGCTTGATCATTTTTCGAGAAGCCTGGCATATCAGCATTACCAGCAATATAAGCAGAATGCTTATGATAGCCATTATGAGAAATGGATAAACCGATCTCATGAAGATTGGCAGCCCACTGTAACAAGGCAATGTTATCGGCCCTACTTTCTACCTCGGATTTAGGTAATTGCGCTAAAAATTCGCCGGCAAGATTTCCTACGCGACGAGCTTGATCACGATCAACGTCATAGCGTTGCATAAATTGCTCAACCGTTACGTAACGCATGTCATGGTGCTGAGATCTTCCCAACAAGTCATATAAAACACCGATCCGCAAGGCGGCATCAGTGACTTCCATGGACTCAATCCCAAGTTCATCAAAAACAGCGATCATGATCGCGAGACCACCAGGCCATACCGCCTTGCGATCATCCTTCAAACCTTCTAGCTCAACCTGATGAACATGCTCGTACTTCAAAAGATGTTTTTTCATGGCGCGCAAGCCCTCACGCGTAATTAAACCGCTAGAGCCGTTCACCCGCCCCATTAAGAGGCTGTCAGCTTGTGCATTTAGATTATTCTCAGAAATAATTTCGGCCAAAGCCCTGGCGGTTCCTGATGATCCAATGACCTGCTTCCAACCGCTCTTGAGGTAGGCCCCTGAAATTACCTGGATCTCTCTACGAGCCGCTAACTCGGCTTCTTTAAAGGCATGAGCATCAATATTGCCTTTTGGGAAAAAACGCATACTATGAGAAACGCAACCGATATACAAACTCTCTAATAACTTAGGTTCATAACTCTTACCAATAATGAGTTCGGTAGAGCCGCCGCCGATATCAACAACCAAGCGATTCCCGTTCACGGCAGGCACTTCGTGCGCAGCACCAATATAAATGAGGCGGGCCTCTTCAACCCCGGCAATAATCTCAATTGGAAAGCCCAAAGCCTCTTCGGCATCCTTAATAAACTGGTGGGCATTTTTGGCCACGCGTAAAGTATTGGTTGCTACTGCTCGCACTCTCGTAGGGTCAAATCCCCGAATCCGCTCACCAAATCGGCGAATTGCTGTTAATCCGCGTTGATAGGCATCATTACCGAGTAATTTATTGTCCGTGAGGCCAGCGGCTAAGCGAACCGATTCCCGCAAGGTATCAATGGGTCGAATCTGAGTACCAGAGGGTGTATTGACTACTTGAGCCACCAACATGCGAAAGCTGTTCGAGCCAAGATCAACTGCTGCAACAAGATCTGCATCATTAAACCGCGAATCTACTGGGTTGGCTGCCAAAATATTCCTAGCTGTTAGTTACACCAAATCGAATATGTCTATTTTATGTAAAAACCATGACAGCTTCATGAAATAACAGTGCAACTAGCTGGGAAGGCCCTAGGCGGCTAGGTTTTGCTCTGAACTGGAGCAGTCAACACTGCCATAACTACAAAAAATACAGCAATCACCTGACTTAGTCTTCAAAATACCACTACATGCTGGGCAGCGATAGAACTGCTGCGATGAGCCCTCAGGGATCTCTAGTGCTTCGCTAGATTTGCAATGGGGGCAGGTAATAAAGGAGTTTACTTTTTGAATTTTCACAAACAGATATTGAACTGCAAATATTTCAAGAATAAGACAGGTTCCTTAGACTTAAATGCTGGGGCACCAAAAAACTGAGTTGCCCCAGTCCCGAAGTTCAGAAACCCTTACTTTTGACCCAAGCCCAAGGTTTGAGCAATGACTTTAAAGACTTCCGTGTTGTCCATAAAACCATGGAACTTTTCAGATCCAGGCCCCATGGCACTTAATACAGCATCATCAGCAGTATGGACGCCGGTTTCTTGTTGTGAAGGTAAATTTCCGCCCACATGAATTGCATCTTCCTGCAGTTGTTGATACTTAGGATTTGCTACGTAGGCACCATCTTTACCTTTGACTGCTGGCTCAAAAGTACCATCTAGCTTTGGATGCATGGTTTCATAGTGGTCAGGGTAGTTACCATAAAAGAATGCCAAACGCTTTGAAACATTAATTTGGTCTGGATAGCCTTCAATGTTCGCCTTAGGATAATTTGGATATCCTGCCTCGGCATAGATACCCACCTTCTCTCTCAGGGGGCCTGGTTTTGCATCATCTACAACACCATTGATCGAGCCGCTATGGGTATGATCTGGAGTCACAATGATTAAGGTATCAGGGTGTGTTTTAGCAAAATCCTTTGCTATCTGTACTGCATTACTCAGCATGATCGTATCAAATGCCGCCCGCTCCCAATCCAAGGGGTGGTTAAATTTATCAATCAGAGCAGCCTCTACCATCAAGAAAAATCCATTCGGATTCTTTGACAATACATTGATAGCAGATTGCGTCATCTCGGTTAAATCTGGCTGATTAGGGTACTTTTCAACGGTATTTTTCTTGAGAAATAGCCGGTCTAGCGAGCCATCCATATTGTCAGGATGAAAAACACCGAATAACTTCTTAGTATCTTTGTTTTGCGCTTCAGTCAATAACTCTTGTTTGGTGAAAGCCAACTGATAGCCATTAGCCTTAAAGGCTGCCACTAAATCTTGATCATCTTTACGCTTAGAGCCTTTGGTTGACTGGGGGTAGAAGTAAGCAGAACCACCTCCTAAAATCACCTCGGCACCGCTTGCTAGTAATTGATCGGCAATATATTGCTTATCAGCACGGCGACGAGTATGGGCCACCACCGCACCCGGAGTAGCATCCTCTAACTCTGCATCAGAGACGATCCCAACAGACATCTTCGTATTGCGCTTAATCAACTCCGCAATGGTTTCAACCTTAGGATGAGATAGATTATCAGTCGCACGAGAAACATACACACCCATAGCATTCACTGCTGTCTTATGCCCAGTTGTATAGGCACTCATGGAATTAGCTGAATCGGTAATCAATGAATCAGAACCTGATGTGCCAATCAAGGCAATGTTAGGCATGTCATCAAAGGAGAGTTTGCCCTGGTACTTTCCTTCGACAATACCTTTTGACAGCACGCGGGCCGCCGTACGATTCGCAATGGTCATACCATCGCCAACAAAAAGAATCACATTCTTGACCCGCCTTGGACCACTGGCATAAACATCCCAAGTGACTTGCAGGGCTTCCTGTGAGGCTTTAGCCACCAAAGTATACTTGCCAGCTTTTTTTAGCTGGACATCGCGATAAATAAAAGCGCTGCCTTTACCGTTCTCATTGGCAATGTAATCAATCTTATTGCTGATGAGCTTACCCGCTGGAGCGCCGTTGATCTGGATCTGCAAATCGCTGGGATTAATAACGCTATTGAACTCAACTTTAATATCAAATTTCGAGCCAGCGAGGATTGCAGCATCATTGATGGGGTAGATCGCTGCAGCCTGAATACCAGTGGAAATAAGCCCCAATAGGCTACAAATAAAAAGATAGGATAGGCGTGAGATGGGCATAGTCTTCAACAGAGTTAGGAGATAATAATCACCCTCCACTATGTCTATCCATCATGACAAATCGATGACAATCAGCTAAAAGATCTACTTCAGGGTCTTTTTCTGGGCAACCTTCAGTTTGCCGGATTTAACCGCTTGGCAGAAAAGCTTGAAATCCGTAGCGTTTTGTTTAGCATAGGCTTTGGCAAAGGCATATAAGGCTTTATCCAATTCCTTGGATTGACCGCAATATCCAGAAATCATCGCAGCATCACCCGAACGTGCGTGACCCAAAGCCAGGGCCCAGCCAAATAGCTTTGCATAATCAGGGAAATTTTCCAAAGATACTCCGCCAACTCCAATATCAATGCCGCCCTTCATATCGCGTAGTTGTCTTAAATAAAACCCTTGGAGGTAGCGAACGCCATATTGCACAGCGCCGTAATTTAAAAAGATATCTGGCGCACCCTGCAACAGTCGTTGGCCCGCAACTACGCGGCGCCCCATATCTTGATAAATAGATTCGCCAAGGTAAGGCGTTAAGACTGATTTTTGAGCTTCTTTGTATTGCAAAAATAAAGGGTCGCGCTCACTGTCACCTTCAAAATACAAAACCATACAGTTCGTGCCTACGCTGCCAACACCTACTACTTTTCTAGCGAAATCCTTTAAAGAGTAACGCTCAAATAAAATTTTCCTATCCGCCAGCAAGGTCTTCGAGTAATTAATAAGCGCCCTATCAATCAGTTTTTTAAGGGGCTCTCCATCAGCATCTTCTGAAAAGTGCTCTATCAAGGGCGGTCTATTCACAATTTTGCGATTCTTGCCTACCAGCTTTGTGAGACTTTCCAAGACCTGAATATTGCCCTGTCCCTTCGTCTCTTTGAGATAAGCATCGAGCTTTTTTTGGTGCTCTTTACTAAAATGCTTGCGAATATCTTTTTCGCCAATAAATTGTTGAGCCAAGTCAAGGTAAGGCATCTTGGAATACTCGGCTATCCGCTTTTGATATTCCGAGCTGATGCGGTAAACCAATTTTTTACTAAGAGCCTCATCGCCACCCATGCTCTCACAAGCGATCACCGCACTAGCGACCAAACGCTTCATATCCCACTCCCAACTTCCAGGGAGGGTTTCATCAAAGTCATTGATACCAAATACTAGGCGATGTTCTGCTGTACCAAATAATCCAAAGTTCGATACATGCATATCACCACAAAGTTGAACGGTGATATCGGTAGTTGGCTGGTTTGCAAGATCCTGTGCCATGATCGCTGCGCCACCACGATAAAAGGCAAAAGGAGATTGCAACATGCGCTCATAGCGAATCGGAATCAATGAGGTGATCCGGCTTTTAGCCTGATTCTCAAGTACCTCAAGGGGATTGATCCGATTTTTAGGAGGCGTATAAATTCCCTGCTCTGCTAAGGGCACTTTCTTGCGTAATGCCCTTCCATCAGCAGTTCGTTTTTTGATGCTGGGACGCGGATCGCTAAAGGTTTCAACAGAGTTGAGGACGGCAACTTTAATATGAGGAGCGTGGATTCGATTCTTAGTAGAGGGCATACACCTCATGTTACCTTGATATGCACTGAAGTTGTACTAACAAAGACTCGGGTATATCTTGTTACTATAAGGAATGGAAGAGCAGCAACACCACATATAAGGAGGTCTTAATGGAACACTGGGAGCTTTATAGCAATATTGCCATTCGTTTGGCTTTAGCGCTTATGGTGGGCACTATTCTAGGTCTCAATCGGTGGCTACACCATAAATCTGCAGGCATTCGAACCCATAGCTTGGTAGCGATTGGCTCGGCTACCGCTGTCATGCTGATTGGCGACTTCATTCAAGATGATGCTCAGGCTATCAGTCGCGTGCTGCAGGGCTTGATTACTGGGCTTGGATTTTTAGGTGCAGGGGTCATTATTCGCGAGAGAAGCACCCAGAAAATACATGGTCTTACTACGGCGGCTAGCATTTGGTCATGTGCCCTCATTGGGGCAGCTTTTGGAGCGGGTCAATTCGCTTTGGGTGGCATGGCCCTAGGCGCCATCCTTCTAACCCTCTTGATAGGCGGTCCCTTGGAGCAATTGGTCTCCAAAATGACTGGAATCAAGCGAGCATCCGAAGTTTCCATTGACCCAGAATAGCAATTCCCCTCTTTTTTTCCCGCAATGCACCAATAAAAGGATTTTGTCATATTGGTCTGATAGAGTGTTGCTCATCGTTATTTTAAATCGAATAAGTCATGAGCAAATATCTGTACGAAGATGCTGTGAAGCAACTCCAGGAATCTGGAAGTATCGGCCTTCAAGACTTTAAGAATCTCTCTTACGAGGATCTCAATGAGCTTCTAGAGGAAATTAAAGTTTGGTGCCTCTATGCAAACGGCAAAGCAGACAAGCTCCCCAAAGAATCGAAGAAGAAAAAGAAGAAAAAGTAAGCAACTGCAGCTTAAGAGTACTAAGCGCTGATCCGCTCTTTGGGGAAGCGCAAGGTGAACGTACTGCCCTTACCAGTGACGCTCTCAATCAAGAGCTGAGCCTGATGGCGATTTGCAATATGCTTCACAATCGCTAGACCTAAACCAGTGCCACCGGTCTCTCTAGAACGACTCCGATCAACACGATAAAACCGTTCAGTCAATCGAGGTAAGTGCTCAGATGAAATTCCTGGACCAGTGTCTGCTACAGAAAACTCACCCTGACCCTGTTCATTAACACTCCACTTTGCAGTAATGGAACCAATCTCGGGGGTATAGCGAATCGCATTGGATACCAAATTACTGAATGCCGATAAGAGTTCGCGCTCATCGCCAAGCAATGTTAAGGAAGTCGCAGTCTCAAAATGGAAGGTATGTCTTCCTTGCGACAGTGCTTCTGCATCATTTTTCAATAAAGCCATCATTGTGGGAATTTGCACAGCCTGCATTGGCGCTGGTAAGGTATTCGACTCTAGATTTGCAAGGGTTAGCAAATCCTCAACTAAGCTTTTCATACGCTGAGCCTGGGACATCATCATGTCAAAGTATTGGTCTCTTTGAGACTTTTCTAACTCTAGCGATTGAACCGTTTCTAAAAAACCCATGAGTACTGTAATGGGTGTTCTCATCTCATGCGAAACATTGGCAACGAAGTCGCGCCGCATGGCATCTGCTTTTTGCAAATCCGTCACATCTTGAATTAACAATAAGTGACGTTTATCGCCAAATGGGAATGCCTGCAGCAGAAGACTAAGGCTATTATCAGATCCCATTCTTTCCAGTAATAAAGGCTCTTCAAATTTCCGACTAATCAGGTACTGAATAAACTCGGGACGACGGATTAAGAAATTAATACGCTGCATAGCATCACGCCTGAAGTTCAATCCAAAGAATTGCTCAGCATGGGCATTGCACCACTCGATTTGATCTTGGTCGTCTAGCATGACGATGCCATTTGGCGAAGCTTGGAAAGCTTCAATAAATCGGTCATGCTGCTGTTGGGTCACTCGAACCTGGAGCTTGAGATTGCCGACTAAGCGCTGGAGTCTAAAAAATATCTCCTCCCAGAAACCGCTAGGAAGAGGCATGGATTCCAGAGTATCGGCTAAGGCATATTTTCTTAATCGCGCCAAATTAATGTAGGAATAAAGCAATGGGATAGCCATAATGGCTATTCCTACCGGAATGCCCAGAGTCTCGCCCCAGTTTTTAGAGGTGAGATAGGCAGCAGTAAGTGCCATCAAGGCAATGAAGATAAATCGAGTTAAGACCGCAAGCATCCCGACATCTTAGAGCATTCGGGATATGCATGCCAAAAATGCATCGTGCTGAAAAATGGGAGTTTAAGTCTGAGTCGGTGTCTTGGTAATGCGGTAACCACTTCCCCGAACTGTTTCAATGTAGCGATCACACTCCATTGGCGCTAATGCCGCCCTTAGGCGCTTGATATGCACATCCACGGTACGCTCTTCAATATAGACCTCATTGCCCCAAATTTTATCCAGAAGGTTTGCTCTGGAATGGACTCTTTCGGGGTTGGCCATAAAAAATTGCAGGATACGGTACTCGGTCGGACCAAGGGGTATGGGTTTGGGGTCCATATGAGGCCACACAGCCAAAACGCGATGCGATATAGGGTCTAACTGCAAGGGACCTACTGAAAGGGGGCCAGTCTCCTCTACGGGGGTTTGACGCCGCAACAAAGCTTTTACTCGGGCAATCAATTCTTTGGGAGAAAATGGCTTAGTGACATAGTCATCAGCACCAGAATCCAAACCTAGTACTTTGTCTGACTCTTCACTTTTAGCGGTCAGCATCAAAATAGGCAAAAAACGAGTGCGCTCATGAGAACGTAATTCTTTTGCAAACTGCACGCCAGACTTTCCAGGAAGCATCCAATCTAGAATCAACAGATTAGGCAATTGCTCGCGCATCATGCTCACAGCGACATCGGTCTGAAACGCCTTCTCAACCTCAAATCCAGCATGCGTGAGGTTAACTGCAATTAATTCTGCGATCGATGGCTCGTCCTCAACAACCAAGATTCGATGGCTCACGATTAAGCCTTAATCATCACTTATTTGCCTCGCGAACTAAATCTTCATGGGGCATATGACGCACATCAGACCCTTTGACAATATAGATCACAAACTCTGCAATATTTTTTGCATGATCACCAATGCGCTCAATTGCCTTGGCAATCGTTAGCATATCCAATCCCGTCGTAATCGTGTGTGGATCTTCCATCATGTAGGAAATTAATTTACGCACAAAAGCACGAAATTCTTCATCGATCTGACGATCCTCCTCCACCACGTTCGCTGCAGCCACGGTATCGAGGCGTGCAAAAGCATCTAAGCTTCGGCGCAACAGAGAAATGGCCATTTGACCTGACAAGCGAATTTCTGCAACATTAATATTGTGAGGAGCGCCAAACTCAATCAGACGCTTTGTTCTCTTGGCAACACGCTCAGCCTCATCACCAGCCCGCTCTAAATTGGTAATGGCTTTTGAAACGGCCATTACTAAGCGCAGATCTCGGGCTGCAGGTTGACGGCGTGCAATTACTTCAATACAAGCATTATCAATTTGAATTTCGAGATCATTTACCAACTTCTCATTCTCGATCACAATATTGCAGGTCTCTAAATCCATTTGCGTAAAAGCACGCATAGCGCTTGAAATCTGCGATTCAACTAAGCCGCCCATCTCTAATAGGCGGCTAGAAAGCGCGTTTAAATCAGCGTCAAATTGTGATGAAAGGTGTTTATCTGGCATTCTTATCTCCAATTAACCAAAGCGTCCGGTAATGTAATCTTCAGTTTCTTTGCGCTTAGGCTTAATGAAAATTTCATCTGTCTTACCATACTCAATCAAACTTCCAAGATACATATAGGCAGTGTAATCTGAGACGCGAGCGGCTTGCTGCATATTATGCGTCACGATAGCAATCGTGTATTCATGCTTAAGTTCATTAATCAACTCTTCGATTTTCCCCGTAGAAATGGGGTCTAGAGCTGAAGTAGGCTCATCCAACAAGATCACGGAAGGCTTTACTGCCACGCCACGGGCAATACAGAGTCGCTGTTGCTGACCGCCAGAGAGCGATAAGCCGCTTTGATTTAACTTATCTTTTGCCTCAGTCCATAAAGCGGCTTTATTTAAGGCCCACTCAACACGCTCATCCATTTCAGAGCGAGAAAGGTTTTCATATAAGCGCACACCAAAAGCGATATTCTCATAAATAGACATTGGGAACGGTGTTGGCTTTTGAAAAACCATCCCTATTCTTGAGCGCAGTAAGTTTAAGTCCTGACCTGGCTCCAAAATATTTTGGCCATAAAAATTAATCTCACCTTCAGCACGCTGACCAGGATAAAGGTCATACATCCGATTGAGGGTGCGCAGTAATGTCGATTTACCGCAACCAGAGGGTCCAATAAAGGCTGTGACCTTACCCTCTTCAATGTCTAAGTTGATCTCTTTTAGGCCCTGAAAGGAACCGTAAAAAAAGTTTAAGTTACGCACTTCCAGTGCATTTTTCGCCACTACTGGCTGATCATCGGCTACTAAGTTCATACTGCCCCCGTGACTATCAATCTGATTTAAGTCAAACATTGTTTTCATATTAGCCATCATCCTTGGACCTTTTCTCGAAATATCACTCGAGCCAAAATATTCAAGCCCAATACTGCAATGGTAATTAATAGCGCACCAGCCCATGCAAGATCAACCCAGTTCTCATAAGGACTCATTGCAAATTGAAAAATCACCACCGGTAGATTTGCCATAGGTGCATTCATGTTTGTGGAAAAGAATTGATTATTCAGTGCCGTAAAGAGCAGAGGTGCCGTTTCGCCACTAATACGCGCTAAGGCCAACAAAATACCAGTCATTACGCCCGATTGAGCTGCTCTCAAAGTAATCATGAAAGCCACTTTCCATTTGGGCGCACCCAAGGCATAAGCCGCTTCGCGCAAACTACCTGGAACTAGACGCAACATGTTTTCAGTAGTGCGTACTACCACCGGAACAGCAATTAAAGCCAAAGCAATAGCACCTGCCCAACCAGAGAAATGACGTAACTGCGCCACTACTAAAGCGTATACGAACAAACCAATAACAATCGACGGTGCTGAGAGCATGATGTCTGTAACAAAACGAGTGACAGAGGCAATTCGACTACGGTCACCATACTCCGAAAGATATAAGCCTGCTAGCACACCGACAGGGGTGCTAATGAGTGTACAAGTCCCAACCAACATTAGACTTCCAACAATCGCATTTGCAAGACCCCCACCTTCTGATCCAGGAGCGGGAGTGCTATGGGTAAAGATGGATAAGTCAATCGATGAAAAACCTTTGTAAAACAGTACGCCCAGAATCCAAAAGAGAAAAATCATTCCCAAAACCATTGCTGACATGGAAAGCGTTAAGCCAATCTTGTTCGAACGCTTTCTCCTGGAAAAAAGTGCTGAATCCATATTAGAAAGCTTGCTCATGTTTTGAGTCCTTGCTTTTTCTCCATATTGCTTAGCATCCACTTAGCACATGCCAACACAATAAAAGTAATGATGAACAATGCCAAACCAAGCACATACAAAGAAGAAAGGTGGTTGCCCGCCTCCGCCTCACCAAATTCATTTGCTAAGGTTGAAGCAATCGAGGTGCCTGGAGAAAATAAGGATGGGGATAAACGATGTGCATTACCAATCACAAAGGTCACTGCCATGGTTTCGCCAAGCGCCCTACCCAGACCCAGCATCACACCACCAATGACACCCGCTTTTGTGTACGGCAGGACCACATTTTTAACGACTTCCCAGGTAGTGCATCCAATGCCGTAGGCAGACTCTTTTAAAACCGGTGGAACAATTTGAAATACGTCTCGCATCACTGAAGCAATAAAGGGCAAAATCATCATTGCCAAAATCAAGCCAGCACACAAAATGCCAATGCCATTAAAGGCTCCAGAAAATAAAATTCCCAGTCCCGGAATTTTTCCTAGAGTAGCAGCTAAAACAGGCTGAACATATTCAGCAAAAAGTGGTGCAAAGATAAATAGCCCAAACATACCGTAAATAATTGATGGCACTGCGGCTAGAAGCTCAACTGCAGTTCCAAGAGGTCGACGAAGATAGCTAGGACAGAGCTCAGTCAGAAAAACAGCAATACCGAAGCTCAATGGCACAGCAATCAGCAGAGCAATGATCGAGGTTGCCAAGGTTCCATAAATAGCAATCAGGCCGCCAAACTGTCCATTGACAACATCCCACTCTTGCGTAAAGAAGAAGCCTGGACCAAAGGTATGTAAAGCAGGCCATGCATTAATCAACAAAGAAATAATGATACCCAGCAAAGCAATAAGAACAGACACTGCAAAGAATTGGGTAATGCCATGAAATAGGGCATCCTGAACACGCTGTAACTTGGCAACTCTGAGCGCTTGCGGGGTTGGCATCGAGCTTGATTGGGTGATATCCATCATAAATTGAGCTTATTTAAATATTGAAACAGCCTCACTTTAGTGAGGCTGTTTATTAGTCCTGAGAGTGAACGACCAATCTCAAAACTTATTTAGTCACTACCTTGGTGAAGACATTCTTGCGAATAAATTCAGTGGTTGCATCAGGCATTGGTACGTAATCTAACTCTTCAGCCATTTTTTTACCATCCTTGAATGCAAAGTCAAAGAACTTAATGACTTCAGCAGCATTCGCTTTGTTCTCTGGGTTCTTGTAGAGCAGGATAAAAGAAGCACCTGTGATTGGCCATGATTTAGCACCAGGGGCATCAGTGATGAATGTGCCCATACCTGGAATTTTTGACCAATCAGTACCAGCTGCTGCAGCTGCAAAAGTCGAATCGTCAGGAGAAACAAAATTTCCAGCCTTGTTCTTCAAGGAAATAAAAGTCATTTTGTTTTTCTTGGCGTATGCATATTCTACGTAGCCAACTGAGTTCTTCACGCGGGTTACGTTTGCTGCAACCCCTTCGTTGCCTTTACCACCAACAGTAGAAGCTGCTGGCCATTTGACGTTAGCACCAGAACCAACAGCGTCCTTGAAGAGCTTGCTGGTTTTTGCTAGGTAATCAGAAAAAATCGCTGTTGTTCCAGAGCCATCAGCACGAGTCACAACAGTAATCGGGCCAGAAGGAATCTTCACACCTGGATTCATAATCGCAATACGCTTATCACCCCAATCAGAGATGATTCCTTGAAAAATATCGGCCAGAGTCGGGCCATCTAATTTAATTTCACCAGGCTTAACGCCATCGACGTTAATCACAGGAACTACGCCGCCAATAATGGCTGGGAACTGAACCATGCCATCTTTTTCCAATTCATCGAAGGTTACTGGATTGTCAGTTGCACCAAAATCAACCGTTTTCGCCTTAATCTGCTTAATGCCGCCCGATGAACCAATTGACTGGTAGTTCAAATTTGAACCAGTCTTGGCCTTATAGGCTTCTGCCCATTTGGCATAAATTGGGTAAGGGAATGTTGCGCCAGCGCCAGTCATATCGACGGCGAAGGCTGCCGGAGCGAGAGAAATGGCGCCAATCACCAACGCCTTTTTGAAAAATGATTTCATTTATTCGGTCCTTAAATAGATTTAGCGCAACAGCGCGGTATAAGGACGATACGGCTTGAGTGTGACCGTTTTATGACAATCTCTTCATAGATGAATTAACTCAATTTTTTCAATAACTTAGAGATTTTTCGATATTAAGCTCTTGGTACTAAATCAGCAATGCTCTTGGCTGCTTTCATGGCGATCTCTGCGTCTTTTGTTTCCACCATGACCCTAAGGACAGGCTCTGTACCTGAGGGGCGAATAAGAACCCTGCCAATATCTTTAAGCTCATTTTCTACTTTGGCAATTTGCTGTTTGAGGATCTGATCAGACTTCCAGTCATATCCCGCTTTGAATTTGATATTGAGTAGAACCTGGGGGAAGATGTTGACCGCATCTAACAATTGGGCCAAGCTCTGCTGCTTTTGGCTCATAGCAGCTAGCACTTGCAAGGCTGCAATCGTGCCGTCACCTGTAGAGTGTTGATCTAAGCACAGCAAATGGCCTGAGCCCTCGCCACCAATAATCCAGCCTTTTTCTTTGAGCACCTCTAAAACATAACGATCGCCAACCTTGGCGCGGACAAAATCAATTCCTAGGGCTTTGATAGCATTTTCAACTGCTAAGTTTGTCATCAGGGTCCCCACAACTCCACCTAGTACGTGACCGCGAGCAAGGCGATTCTTAGCAAGGACATAGAGAAGTTCATCTCCATTAAATAATCTGCCAGTGGCATCTACCATTTGCAAGCGATCTGCATCGCCATCTAAGGCAATGCCAATATCTGCGCCTATCTCTTTCACCCTGGCAATTAATGCTGCTGGATCAGTCGCGCCGCAACCATCATTAATATTTCGACCGTCTGGACTCACTCCAATAGAAATTACCTCAGCGCCTAGCTCATGAAACACATGGGGGGCTGTGTGATATGCAGCACCATTGGCACAATCGACTACCAACTTCAAGCCTTTGAGGTTTAAGTCGCCCGGGAAAGTCGATTTACAGAACTCAATATAGCGTCCTGCAGCATCATCTAAGCGAAATGCCTTGCCCAATTGTTCAGAGCTTACGCAGCCCATCGGATTTTCTAACTCCGCCTCAATCGCCAACTCAAAATCATCCGATAACTTATCCCCCATCGCAGAGAAAAATTTAATGCCGTTATCTTGATAAGGATTATGCGAGGCAGAAATGACTAAGCCGGCAGATAGGCGCAGGGCTTTTGTCAGGTAGGCAACCCCCGGGGTTGGAATGGGGCCGCACAGCATCACATCTACACCTGCGGCAGCGAAGCCAGCCTCCAGCGCAGCTTCCAGCAAATAACCAGATACCCGCGTATCTTTACCAATCAAAATCTTACAGCGCTCACCTGCTGTTGCTTCGCGCATCAATACCTTGCCCGCTGCATAACCAAGGCGGGTCATAAACTCCGGAACAATTGGAAACTGCCCCACTTCACCGCGAATACCATCGGTGCCAAAGTATTGTTTTTTCATAGGATTCATTATAAAACTGACTGCTATTGAATTGCTTCCCAGAGTTTGAGAGCATCAACCGTCTCAGGTACATCGTGCACCCGAACGATCTGAGCCCCTCGATCAGCAGCCATCACCGCTGCGGCAATGCTGGGAGCCAAACGCTCATTCGCCTCTTTACCGACTACTTTTCCCAACATGGACTTGCGTGAAATTCCTGCGAGCACTGGATAGCCCAAACTTGAAAATTGTTGAAAATGAGCCAGCATCTGCAAGTTATGCTCCAAACTTTTTCCAAAACCAAAACCAGGATCAATTGCAATACGACTAGAATCCACCCCTTTTTTAATCAGAAATGCTGAACGCTCCTTCAAAAAAGCATTTACTTCGCCAACTACATCTTGGTACTCAGGATTAAATTGCATCGTCAGGGGATCGCGTTGCATATGCATGAGAACGACACCGCAATCACTGCTCTCCATGACCGCCTCAATAGAACCACTTTGTCGTAAGGCCCAAATATCATTCACGCAATCGACTCCTGCATTTAAGGCTTGCCGCATCGTTTCTGCTTTATAGGTATCGATCGATAAAGCAACCCCACAATCTTTGAGTGCCTCAATCACAGGCAAGACGCGCTCTAATTCTTCTTCAAGAGAAATTGGGGTGGCGCCCGGTCTCGTCGACTCACCACCAATATCAATCAGATCTACGCCACCGTGAATCATGCGTTCGGCTTGCGCAACTGCATCCCCAGCGCTTTTGAATTGGCCGCCATCAGAAAAAGAATCCGGCGTAATGTTCAAAATACCCATAACCAATGGGCGCTTGCGTTTGCTCAAATCAAAAAGAAAACGCCCGCAACGCCATGTTGCGGGCTGACGTGATATCACCATGCTCAGCGCTAGTCTTATGCAGTGGCTGGCGCGCTACCCGCTGCTGGACCCGGTGTTCCTCCTGCAGAATTACCGAACTGGGTTGCAGGTGGGGGCTTGGGTACCCGTGGCGGACGACCTTCCATGATGTCCGTGATCTGCTCTGCATCAATGGTTTCCCATTCAAGCAAGGCAGCAACCATCGCCTCAACCTTATCGCGATTTTGCTCCAGAATCGATCTCGCTAAGTTGTACTGACTATCAATCAAGGTCCGAATTTCAGCATCGACTTTTTGCTGGGTCAACTCAGATACAGTCTTCGTACTATTTCGGCCAAAGATGCTTTCAGATTCGGTGTCGACGTAAACCATCGTGCCTAAGCTATCGCTCATGCCATAACGCGTTACCATGTCGCGAGCCATCTTGGTGGCGCGCTCGAAGTCATTTGAAGCGCCAGTACTCATTGAGTGTAAAAAGATCTCTTCAGCAGCACGGCCACCAAATAAGATCGCCAATTCTTCTAACATGCGATCTTTATAAAGATTGACACGATCAAACTCAGGCAACTGCCAAGTCACACCAAGGGCCATGCCACGCGGCATGATAGTCACCTTGTGTACCGGATCAGCTTTAGGCAAAACTTTTGCAACGACTGCATGGCCAGACTCGTGATAAGCGGTGTTGCGACGCTCTTCTTCACGCATTACCGCAGACTTACGCTCAGGCCCCATGTAGATCTTGTCTTTAGCGTCTTCAAAGTCTTTCATATCAACCGCCCGTTTATTGCGACGAGCTGCAAACAAGGCAGATTCATTTACCAAATTTGCCAAATCAGCACCTGAGAAACCCGGCGTCCCCCGAGCTAATACCGCTGCATCGACATCAGGATCAATTGGTACTTTGCGCATATGCACTTGCAAAATTTGCTCACGACCACGAATGTCTGGCAAACCAACATGCACTTGTCGATCAAAGCGACCTGGGCGTAATAAGGCTTTATCCAACACATCCGAACGGTTTGTTGCCGCAACGACGATGACACCACTGTTGCTTTCAAAACCGTCCATCTCTACTAGCATTTGATTAAGGGTCTGTTCACGCTCATCGTTACCACCGCCCATGCCTGCACCGCGATGACGCCCAACAGCATCAATCTCGTCGATAAAAATAATGCAGGGGGAATTTTTCTTGGCGTTCTCAAACATATCGCGCACGCGTGAAGCACCTACACCCACAAACATCTCTACAAAGTCAGAGCCTGAAATAGAGAAGAATGGCACCTTCGCTTCGCCAGCAATGGCACGCGCCAACAAGGTCTTACCAGTACCAGGAGGGCCGACCAGCAATACGCCGTGCGGAATGCGGCCACCAAGCTTCTGAAATTTTTGGGGATCTTTTAAGAAGTCAACTAACTCTGAAACTTCCTCCTTGGCCTCATCACAACCAGCTACATCGGCAAAGGTAACGGTATTGCTATTCTCATCAATCAAGCGCGCCTTGGATTTACCAAAGGAGAATGCCCCCCCTTTTCCGCCGCCTTGCATTTGCCGCATCATGAAGAACCAAAAACCAATAATCAATAAAGTGGGTCCAAGGTAATACAAAGCAGAGACCAGCATATTTGGCTCATCATCTGCTTTACCAGTTACCTGAACACCGTACTTCATAAGATCACCCACCATCCAGATATCACCTGGAGAAATGATGGAATATTTAACGCCATCATTAGGCGTCACTTGCAAGGTCCGTCCCTGCACATCCACACGCTTGACTTTGCCAGCCTTGGCATCGTCCATGAATTGGGAGTAAGTCACCTGGTTTTGGTCTTTTGGCTTATCAAACTGCTTAAAAACCGTAAACAGCACGAGACCCACAATGAGCCATACACCGATTTTTTGAAACATATTGCTGTTCAAAATGAGTCCTTTGCCGAATTAATCCGGGAGTTAAAGCGAATTGCTATACCTAAGTATTTGATTCTACTACTAGGCTTTTTCAAGACCAAATAGCGTATTTATTTCATAAACCCCTACTCTTAGGGGGTTATTTAGTAAAAATGGGTCAAGATTTCGTGACTTTGAGGTTTTTGCCCAATAAGAAGATTTCTGATGAACGGGCTCTAGAGGCTTTGGGCTTTTTAGAGCTAACATTCCTAAAAACCTTTTTAAAGGACTCCACAATTTGGCTATATCCACTCCCGTTAAAACATTTAATTAATAAAGCACCCTCAGGTTTGAGATGCTCAACAGCAAAATAAAGTGCAATTTCAGCTAAAAAGGCCATGCGAGCAGCGTCTGCCACACCTACACCCGATAGATTGGGCGCCATATCCGATAAAACAAGGTCAACCTTACCATCAGAGCCAGCCGGCAATAGGGCTTCAAGGGCCTTCAAACCCTCATCTTCCCGAAAATCACCCTGAATAAAGCTGACGTCTGCAATGTCCTCCATCGGCAAGATATCAATCGCAATGATGGTTCCATCAGGCTTACCAGATTCAATTTTCGGGTTATTTTTGCCCAGCTCAGTAAGGCGATTGCGCGCATATTGAGACCAACTTCCAGGGGCGCTACCCAGATCCACAATAGTCATGCCGGCCTTAATCAGGCGCTCTTGCTCATCAATTTCACTGAGCTTATAGACCGCCCTAGCCCGATAGCCCTCTTTTTGAGCCATCTTCACATAGGGATCCTGTAAGTGATCCTGCAACCAACTTTTATTAAATTTATTCTTTGCCACAACTTACCCACTTTCATTGCCCATTTTCCTTGTTTCCGGACAGTAAGGCAAAAAGAATCGACTCAAAAAGCCGTCATCGGAGCGCAACATACCTCAGTAAGACCCGATTTGGGATGTTCAATGCTCTATCATCTGAGCCATGACTGCACTTACCATCACCCCCACACAACGCAAAACCCTTAAAGGCGACGCTCACGATCTCAAGCCAGTTGTCATGATTGGCAATGATGGTCTAACACCTGCAGTAATTAAAGAGGCAAAACTTGCCATTGGACACCATGGCCTGATCAAGATCCGTGTTTTTGGGGATGACCGCGAAACACGCCTTGCAATTTACGAAGAACTTTGCGACAAGCTTGATGCCGCCCCCGTTCAACACATCGGTAAATTGCTAGTCCTTTGGAAACCAAAAGACGAGATTGAGGAGGCCTCCACCAAACTGGGTCGTTCGAGCAAGCAAACCAAAAAAACTTTACAGGCTCCACGCACTAAGCGCCAGCCTAATCGCGCACCTACTAAGAGTGGGGTTAGAACCAGCACTTCAGAAAGATCAGAACGCCGTTCTGTATCTGGAAAATCTCCTTTTGCAAGAGCTGCAGCAGTCAAGACATCTGCATCAGCCACCCCTAAGAAACGGGTTTTACGCGCAGATGCTGCTGAATCAAAGATTGGTTGGTCGTCGCCTGGCTATCGCAAGGCAAGCGCAGCTCCAGCACCGATTAAAAAACGGAAAGCGCGCATGAGTAGCACCAAGAAAAAATCACTGGGCTCCTAAATTAAACCTATCTTACCTAAATGAAAAGCAGCCCTTGAGCTGCTTTTTTATATTGCCGCCATCAGCACATTACTTTTGAGACAGACGCCATAGCAGAGCAATACCGAAAAGACTCTGAATAATATAGAGGATGCTGGAGACCCCATGTAGAGAAGAGAACAAGCTTGCAGAAGATGACGCCATCACCGATATTCCTTCGGCATTAGCCTGATCCCGTAAGGAGCTCATCCAGGGTATGAGAATCAGGCCAGCGACGATAGCGCAAGCCAAGATAGCGAGCAAGATCCAGCGAACCCGTCGAAATAGATCATTACCTCGGGCCACCAGAAAATTGGCGACGATCATGAGCGCCAAGCTCAAGGCAATACTCAGATAGGCTTCAAGACGAAAGAGATTGCCAGCGACAATACCCGCCACCTGGCGATCACCTAGAGTAGTAAAAAGGCTGGGGGTGACTAAATAGCCTACGGTAATAAAACCGCCTACCCAAAGGCCAGCAACAATGGAAAGGATCTGTTGCAGGCGCTGATGGCGCATTAGATATAACGTACCGCTAAGATTTCGACTTCACGGTTTCCGCCAGGGGCCTGAACTGCTACAACATCCCCCTCTTCTTTACCAATTAAGGCGCGCGCAATGGGGGAGCTGATGGAAATCATATTCGAGGCAATATCTGCCTCATCATCGCCAACAATTTGATAGGTGAATTTAGTACCATCTTCTAGATCTTCAAGATCAACAGTAGCACCAAAGACGATGCGGCCAGCAACATCCAAAGTCGCAGGATCAATGATTTGAGCGGCAGATAACTTACTCTCTAATTCTTGAATGCGGCCTTCGATAAAACCTTGTTTTTCTTTTGCGGCATCGTATTCTGCATTTTCAGAGAGATCGCCTTGAGCGCGAGCCTCAGAAATCGCATTGATCACGGAGGGTCGCTCAATATGTTTGAGGCGGTGCAACTCCTCTTTGAGAAGCTCTGCACCACGCTTGGTAATGGGGATTGTGCTCATACCGCTAACCTAACCTAAATATGCTGTTCATGCGCAAGTTTGCGCGATTAAGAAATGATTTTAGATTAATTAAGCGCTCGATGTAAATTTTGTAAGGAATACACCTCAAGCGACTCTTTACTACCATTTTGAGAAGCCATCAATCCATCCATCACCGCACGTGCAGCGCTAATAGTCGTGTAATACGTAATATTGTTAGCTTGTGCACTGGTACGAATCGAGCGAGAATCTGCAATCGCAGTACGGGTCTCATCAACGGTAGTAAATACTAAGGAAATTTCACCATTCTTGATTAAATCAACAATGTGAGGACGGCCATCCTTAACCTTGTTGACTACGCGAACCGGCAAGCCAGCTGCCTCAATTGCTGCCGCAGTTCCTTTAGTCGCAACCATTGGGAAGCCTAACTGATGTAAGAGCTTAGCCACCTCGACGGTCTTGGGCTTATCACTATCCTTAACCGTCAAAAGCACTGTGCCACTTTTGGGTAACTTGATGCCAGCACCCAGTTGGGATTTAAACAGCGCCTCACCAAAAGTTTTGCCAACTCCCATCACCTCGCCAGTGGAGCGCATCTCAGGCCCCAGAATCGGATCGATCCCTGGAAATTTATTGAATGGGAATACCGCCTCTTTCACCGAGAAATAAGGTGGCTTCACTTCATTATGGATGCCCTGCTGATCCAAAGTCTGACCGACCATACAGCGAGCCGCTATTTTCGCCAATTGCAAACCTGTCGCCTTGGAAACAAAAGGCACAGTGCGGGATGCTCGAGGATTGACTTCGAGAACATAAATCACGTCCTGTCCATCAACATTTTGAATCGCGAACTGAACGTTCATTAAGCCAATGACACTCAAACCTTTAGCCATCGCTGCAGTTTGACGCTTAATCTCTGCCACGGTGACATCTGAGAGTGAATACGGCGGCAATGAGCATGCGGAATCACCAGAATGAACACCAGCTTGTTCAATGTGCTCCATCACGCCACCAATAAAGACGTGTTGGCCATCGCTAATGCAATCAACATCGCACTCGATAGCATCATTCAAGAAACGATCCAATAAAACCGGTGAATCATGCGAAACCTTGACAGCCTCACGCATATATCGCTCAAGATCGCGACCATCGTGAACAATCTCCATTGCACGGCCACCAAGTACATATGATGGACGCACTACCAATGGATAGCCAATTTCTTCGGCAAGTTTGAGCGCCTCATCTTCAGCGCGTGCGGTGCGATTGGGTGGCTGACGTAAATTTAAACTCTGCAACAGCTTTTGAAAGCGCTCGCGATCTTCAGCAGCATCAATCATATCGGGTGAAGTACCAATAATTGGTACGCCATTGGCTTCAAGATCCAGAGCCAATTTCAGAGGCGTTTGACCACCGTACTGAACAATTACACCCTTTGGTTTTTCTTTGGCAACGATTTCCAACACATCCTCAAGCGTCAATGGCTCAAAGTACAAGCGATCTGAAGTATCGTAGTCCGTTGAAACGGTTTCTGGATTACAGTTCACCATAATGGTTTCATAACCATCTTCGCGCATCGCTAAGGCGGCATGGACACAGCAGTAGTCAAACTCGATACCCTGCCCAATACGATTTGGACCACCGCCCAAAACCATGATCTTGTCACGGGTCGTTGGCTGTGATTCACACTCACCATGCTCGGCTTCATATGTTGAATAGAGATAAGCTGTATTCGTTGAGAACTCAGCAGCACAAGTATCCACGCGCTTATAAACAGGGACCACTTTTAAGCGATGACGTGCAGCGCGGACCGAAGAAGCATCAATGCCTAATAATTTTGCTAGGCGGCGATCGGAAAAACCTTTTTGCTTTACAAAGCGCAATTCAGCGGCAGATAAAGCATCAATTTTGCGTAACTTCAATTCGCCTTCAATTGAAATCAGTTCTTGAATTTGCTCCAAGAACCAAGGATCAATTTTAGTCTCAGCATACACTTCATCCAAATCCATACCCATGCGGAAGGCATCAGCTAGGTACCAAATGCGATCTGGCCCAGGCTCCCCAATCTCTTGAATAATGTCGTCCAAGTCTGTTGAGAGTTCATCTAAGCCATCAACTCCAACCTCTAAGCCGCGCAAGGCTTTTTGAAATGATTCTTGGAATGTGCGGCCAATCGCCATCACTTCGCCCACCGATTTCATCTGGGTTGTTAAACGAGAATCCGCTTGCGGAAATTTCTCAAAAGCAAAGCGTGGGATCTTCGTCACAACATAGTCGATGGAAGGCTCAAAGGATGCTGGAGTTGCTCCACCAGTAATGTCGTTCTTTAACTCATCAAGGGTGTAGCCAACCGCCAATTTTGCTGCAATCTTCGCAATTGGAAAACCAGTTGCTTTAGAAGCCAATGCGGATGAACGAGAGACACGCGGGTTCATCTCAATCACAATCATGCGACCATCTACAGGATTGATCGAGAACTGCACATTTGAACCTCCGGTATCCACCCCAATCTCACGCAATACTGCAATCGATGCATTTCGCATCAATTGATATTCCTTATCCGTGAGGGTCTGAGCCGGAGCAACAGTAATCGAGTCGCCCGTATGTACGCCCATGGGGTCTAAGTTCTCAATCGAGCAGACAATAATGCAGTTATCGGCACGGTCACGTACTACTTCCATTTCAAACTCTTTCCAACCCAAAAGCGACTCTTCAATCAAGAGTTCTCGGGTAGGCGACAAATCTAAACCGCGCTTACAAATCTCTTCAAACTCTTCGCGGTTATATGCAATACCACCACCAGATCCACCCATGGTGAATGAAGGACGAATCACCACCGGGAAACCTAAACTACCAGTCTCAATCTGAATGCGCTGCTGAACTTCATGGGCCTCATCCATCGAATGTGCAATACCTGACTTCGCAGAGCCTAGGCCAATCTTAGTCATTGCATCTTTAAACTTCTGACGGTCTTCCGCTTTATCAATGGCCTCTGGTGAAGCACCAATCAATTCACAACCATATTTTTCCAAAATGCCATGGCGATGCAAATCAAGAGCGCAGTTCAAGGCAGTTTGACCGCCCATCGTAGGCAAAATGGCATCGGGGTTTTCTGTGGCAATAATCCGCTCTACTACCTCCCATGTAATTGGCTCGATGTACGTCACATCAGCCATCTCGGGGTCAGTCATAATCGTGGCAGGATTACTGTTAACCAAAATGACTTTATAACCTTCATCACGCAACGCTTTACATGCTTGCGCTCCTGAATAGTCAAACTCACAAGCTTGACCAATCACAATTGGGCCGGCACCAATAATTAAGATGCTCTTAATGTCGCTACGCTTAGGCATTATTTGCCCTCCTTCTGGGTAGCGTTCATCAGTTCTACAAAACGATCAAATAAATAAGCAATGTCATGAGGGCCTGGTGATGCTTCTGGATGGCCTTGAAAACATAATGCAGGCTTATCTTTCCAGGCAAGACCTTGCAAAGACCCATCAAACAAGGAGACATGCGTGACTCGAATGTTGTCAGGCAATGTATTAGCATCAACCGCAAAACCATGGTTCTGAGAAGTAATTGCTACGCGCCCTGTGTCCAGATCTTTCACAGGATGATTGGCACCATGATGACCAAACTTCATCTTCAAGGTTTTGGCACCGGCAGCCAATCCCATAATTTGATGTCCTAAGCAAATACCAAAAGTAGGCACACCCTTCTCAATCAACTCTTTTGCTGCAACTATGGCGTAATCGCAAGGCCCGGGATCACCAGGGCCGTTTGAGAAAAATACGCCATCAGGATTCATCGCCAGCACTTCAGAGGCGCTAGTTTGCGCTGGCACTACCGTCAACTGACAACCGCGCTCGGTGAGCATCCGCAAGATGTTGCGCTTTACACCAAAGTCATAGGCCACAACTTTTTTCAGGGGTTTGCTCGTGTCTAGCGTTTTATAGGCGGGCTTACCATCAGGGCCATGCAACTCCCATTCTGCTTCGCGCCACTCATATGCGGCCTTGGTTGTCACTACTTTTGCCAAGTCCAGGCCAGCCATACCAGGAAAGGCTTTTGCCAATACCAAGGCTTTTAGACCTAACGCCTCAACATCATCGCCACGTTTACCGGCTACTACTGCCCCAGATTGAGCGCCTTTATCTCGTAAGATGCGGGTGAGCTTGCGGGTATCGATTCCGGAGATGCCAACAACACCTGAAGTGCTGAGGTAATCCTCCAGGCTAGATTCAGAGCGGAAGTTGGATAAGCGGCGCGGTACATCCTTCACCACTAAGCCCGCTGCATAGATTTGTGCAGATTCAGAATCCTGCGCATTCACACCAACATTACCAATGTGGGGATACGTTAAGGTCACAATTTGACGGGCATAACTTGGATCGGTAATGATCTCTTGATAACCCGTGAGCGCAGTGTTGAAAACCACTTCGCCAGAAGTTTCACCAGAAGCACCAATGCTAAAACCAGGAAATATTGTGCCGTCGGCAAGAGCCAACACGGCGGGGGGAAAAGAAGGAAGCAAGGGTGACAAACCATCTCCAGTCCCTGCTCCATCCGACGCTCAAAACCCTCAAAAAAGACTAACCCGAGGCTGTTTGTGCGGGAGGTGAGTGTCTTTAAGCGCTAGGGTAATTTATTAAGTTTCGAACCTAGCAATCATACCAGTTTTGCGCCCCAAATCCTTGAATCCCCAGCCTATTGGGCTCTGCAGGGATAGACCTCCCTTAACCCTTGGGTCAAGGGAGTGGATTGCCCCATTTCTTAGGACTTTGTACCCTGCTCGATGACCGTCTTAATTTGCGCTAAAACGCTTTGATCCTCCATGGTGCTAATGTCGCCAGGATCGCGCCCTTCAGCAACTGCCTGTAATGAGCGGCGGACAATCTTGCCTGAACGGGTCTTCGGCAAAGCGGTTACCACGTATACACGGCCAGGACGCGCAATGGCACCTAAGGTAGTGTCAACTGTCTTCATGCATTCCGCTTCCAAGGTGGCAGTATTGGTAGCATCCTTCGGAATCACAAAGGCTATCGCAGCCTGACCCTTCAACTTATCTTCGATACCCACTACAGCAACTTCAGAAACATTTGGATGACCAGAGATACTCTCTTCGATTTCACGAGTACCTAAGCGGTGACCTGCAACGTTAATCACATCATCGGTACGACCCAAGATAAAGAAGTAGCCATCTTTGTCTTTAATACCCCAGTCAAACGTGGAGTAGATGATCTTCCCTGGGATGGTTTCCCAGTAGGTACTGACAAAGCGCTTGTCGTCACCCCAAACGGTTTGCATACAACCTGGAGGCAATGGGCCTTCAATTGCAATCACCCCTTTCTGGTCTGGCCCCAACTCTTCAGTGGTCGCATCATCCAAAAGCTTCATGTTATAGCCAAAGGATGGCACACCTGGTGAACCAAACTTATGCGGCATCACTTCTACGCCCCGCTGAATCGCGAGCATTGGCCAACCAGTTTCTGTTTGCCAGTAGTTATCGACAATCGGCTTCTGAATCGCACCATGAATCCAGGTTGCCGTTGGCTCATCTAATGGCTCACCCGCTAAGAACAAGGCTTTCAGGCTCGAAAGGTCATATTTGGTCAAGAAAGCAGGATCCTGCTTCTTCAGTACGCGTACCGCCGTTGGCGCAGAGAACATGACGGCGACTTTATATTTTTCAACCAACTGCCACCAGATGCCAGCATCAGGACGCAATGGCGTACCTTCGTACATGATCGTTGCCATGCCATTGAGTAATGGGGCATAAATGATGTAGCTATGGCCCACTACCCAGCCAATATCAGATGTGCAGAACATAGTTTCACCTGGCTTGCCACAGAAAATATGATTCATGGTAGACGCCAAGGCAACAGCATACCCACCGGTATCACGTTGCACACCCTTCGGCTTACCCGTGGTACCCGATGTGTAGAGAATGTATGAAGTATGGGTAGCATCTACCCACTCCACCGGCACAATGTCTTTCAAATGTTTTTGGCGTTCAGTCGCATAGTCCAAATCGCGCCCAGCAAGCACAGTGAACTCCGTTAAACCACGATTGACGATCAATACTTTTTCAGGCTTAAATTGAGCAAGGGAGATGCCCTCGTCCAGCAAGGGTTTGTAAGGAACGGCCTTGCCACCGCGTGCACCCGCCTCTGCAGTCACAATCATTTTAGGCTTAGCATCATCGATACGTGAGGCCAAACTGTGGGATGCAAAACCACCAAATACCACAGAGTGAATAGCGCCAATCCGCGCACAAGCCAACATTGCAAAACACGCCTCAGCAATCATGGGCATATAAATTAAGACGCGATCGCCCTTTTGAACACCATTAGCCTTGTAAATTGCAGCCATACGATTGACTTCTTCGTAAAGCTCTTTGTATGTATAGGCTTTTTCGATATTCGTTTCTGTAGAAACCGCTACTAAGGCTAATTGATTTGCGCGATCTTTGAGATGACGATCTACGGCGTTGTAGCAAAGATTGGTAAGGCCGCCCTCAAACCATTTCGCAAATGGTGGCTGGTCATAACTCAGTACTTTATTAAATGGTTTTTCCCAATGGATTAACTTTGCCTGCTCCCCCCAAAAGCCATCGGGATCCTTAATGGAGCGTTCGTGTTCTGATTTATAGGACATAGTTAACCTGATTAATAAAGTAAAAGTTACTGGATTTTGCCGACCCCTTTATCACTAGAGGCCTGAATAGGACTATTTTTCGCAGATTTTGCAAGCCCTGTCGATGCGGATTTATGCTGAGATGCAGCATTTTTTATAGAAGAATTACCCTTAGTACTGCCATTAGCAGACTTTGCAGGAGGGCATTTTGACCCTTTTTTACATTTTTTAGGTGGTGGAGGTGGTGGCGGAGGCTTATCAAGACTCAAACTGGCGTTATCAGCCAAAGTGGTCGAAATATCGCCTGGGCGACGCGCGGTTTTTGGAATGATCACCGTTGAACCCGCCCGAATCCGCATCCCTTTTGGAATGCCATTAATGCTGCGCAACGTATCCACATCAACCCCTAGGGTTTTAGCGGCCTGATCAACCAGCTCTGTTTTGCCGACCTGAACTGCGGTCCAGGATGACAGAGGCTTGCTGTATTGCTTTAAGTTTGATTGAAACACTTCTGCATGACCAAATGGCAACAAGATCTGCTGACCAGCAGCAGCCAAAATAACTGGCTTATTAAACGAGGGGTTTAGCACTTGAAACTCTTCAGGTGGTATTTCAGCTAACTTGGTTACCAATGCCACATCGATATCGTTATTGACATCAATTGCTACAAAGTACGGGTGGTTCTCAAGGTCTGGCAGAATGATGCCGTACGCTTCGGGATCCAAGACAATCTGACGATAGGCCATTAACTTGGGAACATAGTTCCGCGTTTCTTTTGGCAACTGCAAGCTTGCATAATCTGTCGGTAAGCCTGCAGCAAGATTTTTTTTCTGGGCCTTCAAAATATTTCCTGCCCCCCAGTTGTAAGCGGCTAATGCAAGTTCCCAGCTACCAAATTGATTATTGAGTCTTTGTAAATAATCCAGCGCTGCATCGGTCGATTGCAATACATCACGTCGCTCATCTCTAAAGACATTTTGTGTCAATTGAAAATCCTTACCAGTAGCCGGCATAAACTGCCAAAGACCCATCGCCTTGGCGCCCGACTTTGCCTGAGGAACAAAGGCGCTCTCCACAAAAGGTAGTAAAGCAATTTCAGTTGGCATGTTGCGGGCATTGACCTCTTGAACAATATAGAAGAGGTAGCGGGAAGATCGCGCCATCGAACGATTGACGTAATCAGGTCGGGAAGCTAACCAACGCACTTGCTCAATCTCTAGTGGCGAGTTCATGGGCTCCATCTGAAAGCCATCCCGAATCCGAATCCATAAATTACTCGATGGAGCGTAGACTTTACTGACGGATTGATTATTTAAATTTACCCGCGTTGCCTTACTAGCAAGAGGATTGTTTTTGGTCGAAGTATTAGATGACCAATCTCCAGTTGTGGCGCACCCCGATAACACAGCAATCATCAAGACTGCTGCATATTTCCAGAGCATCAGAAACGGTCTTTCCACGCACGAATTACTGCAAGCACATGAGCAGGCGTCTTTAAATTGACTTCGCCAGAAATCTCAGATGCCGATGCAATCACCTCTTTGGTATCACAACGCATAAAAGGGTTGACCTGAAGTTCTTGGCCAATGGTACTTGGTAAGGTAGGTAGTTTTTTATCGCGCAACTCTTGCGCTCTTTGTGCCCAAGAAATTAAGTTGGCATTATTTGGCTCTACTGCGAGCGCAAATCGAATATTCGATAAGGTGTACTCATGCGTGCAGTAAACCAAGGTATTTTTTGGTAACGCTGCAAATTTAGCCAAAGACTCGCTCATCTGGGTTGGGCTGCCTTCGAATAAGCGTCCACAGCCGCAAGCAAATAAGGTATCGCCACAAAAGAGCATCGGTTCAACTACGTTAGCCTGCATATTCGCGAAATAGGCTATGTGACTGAGGGTATGACCCGGAACTTCCAACACTTTAAGGCTGAGTCTGGGAGCGGCAATTTCGATTTTGTCGCCTTCCATCACTGCTTGGGTTCGACCTGGAATATCGATCGTTGCAGGCCCAAAGACTGGTATTGAGCCAAATGTCTGCAAGAGCTGCAATATGCCGCCCGTATGATCAGCATGATGGTGGGTAATTAAAATCCCCATCAAAGCCAATTTTTGCTCATTCAAATACTGGATGACTGGGCTAGCATCTCCTGGATCAACCACCAAGGCGGATTCCCCATCATGGATACACCAGATGTAGTTGTCATCAAAGGCCGGTATGGGCCAAACTTGCAATAAAGTATTCTTCACCATAAAGCGATGATACCAATCCCTACTCCACCCTCTCAGCACCCAGCGCCACCATGGAGTTCATGGGAGAAATGGCTGCAATCACCGCCCGGAAAATATGTATTGGCTTGGGAGCAACAATGCTTTGACAGGATTGTGGCGGATGTTTTTGGCTTTTACGCTGTGCAGGTAGGCATGCCCCAATTGAACGCCCTGAGTGAAAATCGGATGCCTTTGCAAGCGATCTTAATTCAATCTCACGATAACCTTGGGCAGGTCAGACGATTTCATTGGCATCCAATAGAAGCCACCCCGAATGAGTTACCGTTTGCCAGCGAAAGCATTGATTTAATAGTGCTCCCCCATGTTTTAGAGTTTGCTGCTGATCCCCACCAGATTTTGCGAGAGGCTGAGCGAGTTCTTCGTCCAGAAGGTAGGCTGGTGATTTCTGGGTTTAATCCCACTAGTCTTTGGGGAATTCGCCAGTACCTGAGCCGCCTCATTGCTAGCCCTTACCTCCCTCGAGATGGTCAATTTATTAGTCTTATTAGGGTCAAAGATTGGTTGCAACTCCTGAACTTTTCGCTCGATCGAGGTCACTTTGGGTGCTACAAGCTCCCGCTTCAGAGTCAATCTGGTATTGCCAGGATGGATTTTCTTGAGACCATGGGCAACCGCTGGTGGCCGATCTTTGGGGCGGTATTTCTGGTTTCTGCAATTAAACGCCAACAAGGCATTCGCCTAATTGGTCAAGCCCAGTCCAAACGCATTCCTGCCATTCCGCAGCTCACCCCAGTGGCTGAGCGCAATACACTAAAGCCTTCTCAAGACGGATGAGTAACGCTATGCCCCATACTAAAACCCTCCCCCATATCGTTATTTACACCGATGGAGCGTGTAAAGGCAATCCAGGTCCTGGTGGCTGGGGGGCGGTGTTGCGCTCTGGCGAGCATGAAAAGCATATCCATGGTGGGGCAAAACTCACCACCAATAACCGCATGGAGATTAGCGCCGTCATTCATGCCCTTAAGAGCCTCAAGCAAACGAGCACGGTTGAACTCTGGACTGACTCCCAATATGTTCAAAAAGGGGTAACAGAATGGCTAGAGGGCTGGAAAAAACGGGGCTGGAAGACGGCCAGCAAAGATCCCGTGAAAAATGCTGATTTATGGCAAGAATTGGACGCCCTACTGCCAAGTCACCAAATTTCGTGGCATTGGGTTCGGGGTCATAACGGCCACCCCGGAAATGAGCTGGCCGACCTTTTGGCAAACCGTGGGGTAGAAGAGTTTCTGCCTTAGGGGGCGTAAGGCTATTTTTATAGGCTTATGAGAGAATATGCGAGCTGGCAGAGCTGCTATAAATTCTGCTAAATCAATATATAAATCAAAGAAAAAAGAGACCGTGTCAAAAATTGAAAACTTAGCCAATAAGCTATTGAACAAATTATTAACACTGAAAAACTGGGGCCTAGCTCGGCTTTGTGCCCTATGGCAAAAATACTCGCCTTATTTAAAGAAAATCAATTTCTCTCAGGTGAAGGCCTTCAGTCTGAAATATAAGTGGCGCATTCTGCTCATTCTCATTGCTTTATATGCAGCCTCAAAGGCCTACGACTATTTTTTCCCAGCAGCTGATAAAGCGGGTGGTCCCATCACTGTAACCACAGTGATAGTCGACAAAAAAGATATTCCCCTCATTATTGAAGCTACTGGCACGATTGTCTCTAATAGCATTGTTGACATTCGCCCCATGGTCACCAATACCGTCGCAAAAATTAATATTAAAGATGGGCAAGAGGTAAAGGCCGGTGATCTGCTATTTACACTTGATGATCGCAACGACAAGGCTAATTACGAGAAACTCAAGGCACTTGCAGATGATGCGCAAAAGCAATATCTCCGCGCAAAAGAGTTGGTGGAAAAAAACTTTATTTCTAAGGCGGGACTGGAAACATCTCTAGCCAATGCAAGATCAACCCAGGCGGCGGCTCGCTCTGCAGAAGTACAACTCTCCTTTGACTCTATTCGCTCACCGATTGATGGAAGAGCTGGAATTGTGAATGTCTTCCCGGGCTCCTTGGTTCAGGCAAGTAACGTTGTGACCACCGCAACTAACTCAACAGCGACGTCCAGTGTTGGGTCTATGGTCACGATTACCCAATTGAATCCAATTAATGTGCAATTTGTCATTCCTGAAAAAGAAATTCCTACTCTGCTTGAGAATCAACGGACTGGCGAAGTACTCAAAGTAAAAGTAAGCGTTGGCGATGCCAGTAAGAGAGTTTATGAAGGTAAGGTCCTAGTGATTGATAACCAAGTGGATCCTGCCATTGCAGCTGTTCGGGTAAAAGCGCAAATCCCCAATGATGCAATGACACTATTACCAGGCCAGTTTGCTAGGGTATCGCTTGTTGCGAGTGATCTAAAAGATGCCTTGGTTGTTCCTTCACAGTCGATCATCATGAATTCAAGAGGGAAAATTGTTTATGTTGTCGATAAGGATGGCAAAGTAGCTTCCAAACCCATTAAGGTGGTCTATGAATACCAAGGCTCAACAGTTGTCACTGGCATTGAGGTTGGCGATAAAGTGGTTGTAGAAGGCAAGCAAAATCTTCGCCCAGGCAGCAAGGTACGAGAAGCAAAAGAATCATCACCTGCCAAACAAAACTCCACCCCAACCCCTTCAGCAGCAGACAAAAAATGACGCTTTCCGAGTTATGCATTCGGCGCCCTGTAATGACGACCTTGCTGTCAATAGCAACGGTCGTAGCAGGCTCTATCGCCTATCTTAAAATTCCTGTTTCGGCACTCCCCAGTTTCAACTCTCCCATTATCTCCGTCAGTGCTTCGCTGCCGGGAGCGTCACCCGAAAATATGGCGGCATCGGTTGCCTTGCCACTTGAAAAAGAATTTTCCACTATTGATGGCATTACCGTTATTAGCTCAACCAACTACCTCGGTAGTACCAACGTTACGCTTGAGTTCAACAACAATCGCGATATTGATAAAGCCGCCGTCGACGTGCAAGCCGCTCTTTTAAGGGCACAAAAACGTATGCCGATAGAGATGACGATTCCGCCATCCTATCGAAAGATTAATCCAGCAGACACGCCAGTGTTGGTGGTGAGAATGCAATCACCGTCAATCAGCCTCTCTGAATTAAATGCTTATGCTGAAAATTTACTCTCGCCCAATTTATCAACCATTAGCGGTGTTGCACAGGTTTTGGTTTATGGCGCTAAGCGCTATGCGGTTCGAGTACGCATTCACCCTGACGCACTGAGTAGCCGCAATCTCACCGTTGATGAGGTTGCGTTAGCAATCAATAAGGCGAACTCGAATAGTCCCGTTGGCGTATTAGATGGGCCACGTCAAGCGATCACTATTTATGCCAATCCGCAGCTTGTCAGGCCCGAAGAATTCGCTAACCTGATTATTAGTCAAAAAAATGGCTTACCAATCTACTTGAAAGATGTCGCTGAGGTTGTTGAAAGCTATGAAGACGTAAAGAACTTTGCAAGTGCAAACGGCGAAAGATCGATTGCGATTGCGATATTGCGACAACCTAGCGCAAATACAGTTGAAGTAGTCAAGGCCGTAAAGGATCTTCTGCCTGAGCTCCAAAAACAAATGCCTGCGTCGATTAAGATGCAACTACTCAATGATCGCTCGCTATCAATTATTGAAGCAATCCATGACGTCAACCTCACCTTAGCCCTAACTGTCTTATTGGTGGTGTTAGTGATTTTCTTGTTCCTAAAGCATCTCTCGGCAACCATCATTCCGTCAATCAGTCTGCCAATTTCTCTCATTGGTGCTTTTTTCCTGCTGTACTTCATGGGCTATAGCCTAGATAACATTTCTCTCCTAGGTATTACATTGGCGGTAGGTCTTGTAGTTGATGATGCGATTGTGGTGCTTGAGAACATCATGCGCTACATTGAAGAGGGCATGGACCCCCTCAAGGCTTCTCTCAAGGGCAGTAAAGAAGTTGGTTTTACGATTATCTCCATCTCCATCTCTTTGGTTGCGGTGTTTATCCCCCTGTTCTTTATGGCGGGTCCTATCGGCCTGCTATTTAGAGAGTTTGCCGTGGTTGTGGCTCTCTCAATTCTGGTTTCAGCAATCGTCTCGCTGACCGTCGTCCCAATGCTATGTAGTCGCTTCCTTCCTAAGCCTGGGGTGCATGCCAAGGAATATGCCATCAATAAACAGTTTGATCGATTTTTTGATTGGATGCTCAAAACCTATATTCATTATTTAGATTTAGCCCTGCATAACCGCAAGAAAGTGCTGTGGGGGGCGATTGCCAGCTTTTTTATCACTATCGCTTTATTTATCAATAGCCCTAAAGGCTTTTTTCCCGAAGAAGATATTGGGCAAATTCAAGCAACTACTGAAGCCTCTGAGGATATTTCCTTTAGGGCCATGATGGCCTTGCAAGATCGTGCAGCTGCAATTGTGAGCGCTGATCCAAACGTGGATAGCTCTATCTCAGTTGTCGGCGGAGGCGCTAGCTCAGGCGGCAATACCGGCAGGATATTTATCATCCTCAAACCTAAAGGTGACCGCGCCAAAATGGCGCAGGTCATGGAAGGTTTGCGAGCCAAATTCAAAGAAATTCCGGGGCTCAATGTCTATATGCGCCCGATCCAAAACTTACAACTGGGTGGTCGCTCCAGTAAGAGTCGCTATCAGTTCACTCTGCAAAGCGTTGGGTTTGAAGGTGTTAATGAATGGTCCGATAAGTTAATGCAAAAACTGCGTGCCGATCCAATGTTCCGAGACGTTACAAGTGACTCTCAAATTAAAGGCCTGAATGTAAAGATCGATATCAATCGCGAAAAGGCTGCTAGCTCTGGAGTGACTATTTCCGATATCCGCACTGCCCTATATACGTCGTATGGCGAAAAACAAGTTTCGACTATTTATACACCGGTTAACACTTACTACGTCATCATGGAGGCAGCTGAAGAAGATCGCCAATACGAAACCGACTTAAATAAGATTTTTGTACGCGGCCGAGTGACTGATAAGCTCATCCCGCTTTCGAGTATTGCCAGCTTTACCAGGTCTGTTGGCCCAACCGCTGTTAACCATCAAGGTCAAATTCCTGCGGTGACCCTGTCCTTCAACCTCGCTCCTGATGTCTTCCTTGGAGACGCCACTAAAAAGATTGAGGCTTATACCAAGGAGATTGACCTACCCCCCTCTATTATTACTAGTTATGGTGGCGATGCCGCGGTATTTAAGAATAATCAGTCTGGTCAAGTGATCTTGATCTTGGCGGCTCTAGGTGTTATTTATATTTTGCTGGGCGTTCTGTACGAGAGCTATATTCATCCGTTGACTATTTTTGCTGGACTACCCTCTGCAGCAATTGGTGCAATTCTCTCACTGCGTGTTTTTGGATTCGAACTAACCATCATTGCTTCGATTGGCATCTTGCTGCTTATTGGTATTGTCAAAAAGAATGCTATTTTGTTGATCGACTTCGCTTTAGACGCGCAACGCAACCAGGGCATGACTCCTGAAAAAGCAATTCGTGAGGCCTGTATCCTGCGTTTCCGCCCCATCATGATGACGACTTTTGCGGCCTTGATGGGAGCGCTGCCGATTGCATTAGGTATCGGTGCGGGTGCTGAGTTGCGCCAACCTTTGGGTATTAGTGTTGCTGGCGGACTGATTTTCTCGCAATTTGTCACCTTGATTGTTACCCCGGTGATTTATCTTTACCTAGATAAATATGCAGGCAATGGGCCAATGGATATTCCAGCTTCCGCATTAGAAGGTACCTAAATGCGTCAGGTGATTCTGGATACTGAGACTACTGGCTTAAATCCAGCTACTGGTGATCGCATTATTGAAATTGGTTGCGTAGAAATGATTGGTCGCCGTCTCACAGACCGCACCTTTCATTACTACATCAATCCAGAGCGGGATATCGACGCAGGTGCGTTTGCCGTTCACGGTCTCTCTCGCGAGTTCTTGTCCGACAAGCCAATCTTTGCCAATATTATTGAAGAGTTGATTGAGTTTGTCGATGGAGCGGAGATCGTTATCCACAATGCAGCTTTTGACTTAGGCTTTCTCGATAACGAATTCGCCCTGCTCAAGCGCCCTGCTTTTAGGGGTCTGGCAGCCAAAATTACGGATACCCTATTAGATGCGCGCCAAATGTTTCCTGGCAAACGCAATTCTCTAGATGCGCTATGCGATCGCTTTGCGATCAGCAATAAACACCGCACTCTGCACGGCGCCTTGCTCGATGCACAATTATTGGCAGAAGTCTATTTGTCGATGACTCGCGGTCAAGAAGACCTCACGATTGATTTGGTTGATTACACTGTTGACACGGATTCTAGCGGACACAGCAAACCATTGCCTAGCACCCTCAAACTCTTAAAGGCGAGTAATGAAGAGTGCGCTATCCATGAAAAGATTTTGTCTGAGATTGCCAAGGCCAGCAAAAGAAGTGCTGTTTGGAGTCCAGATGAGCAAGAAATTAATTAGGCAAATTTTCTAGAAGGTCTTTATACAGACCTTCTAAATCGTGCAGGTACTGCCTAGTATTAAACAAAGGTGTCAGACTGCGGTGAGTCTCTATACGCTCTTTAAGCACTTTAAGACGCTCTGGATAACGAGCTAACTCAAGAGCCTTCGCTTGATATTCCTTAGTGGAATGGGTAATCAAATCAGGCAATTCCAAGGCGGTGAGTTGACTTGCGGCCACCCTAGCAGCAAAGGTATTTCCCTGAATAGTTAGTACCGGCACCCCCGTCCAGAGGGCATCTGCTGCAGTAGCGTGGGCATTGTAGTTTGGTGTATCTAAGAATAGATCTGCCAAACGCAAACGACTTAAGTGATCGACTCTCTCAGGTACACGGATGGCAAAGACCAATCTCGCAGAATCTATACCTCGTGCTTCAGCCTCTTTCTGTAGGTTTCGGATGGCTTTTTCAGAGGGTTTGGAGAGCCATAAAACACTACCGGGAACTTGCTTTAGCAAGTCCATCCAAATACTAAAAATTGCAGGATTGAGTTTGTAAATATTATTGAAGCAGGTAAAGATAAAACCTGTTTCAGGTAGGCCTTGACTCACCTTACTAGGTAAAGCGCCAAATTGTTCAGGTCTGATACTGGTATCAACCGGGAAAAAACAATGGGGTAGGTAGGCAATCTTTTCGGTGTAGTGAGCCTGGTCTTGTGAAGGAATGACCACTTGATCTGCTACTAAGCAATCGTAGAAATTGGCGCCAGAAGTGCCTGCATAACCCAAGTAATTGACCTGCACAGGGGCTAGTCTCATAGCAAATAAAGCAGTTCTTGCCCCTGAGGTATGACCATTGAGGTCAATCGCAATATCAATCTGCTTCTCCAGCACTAGTCTTTGAGCCTCTGGATCTGCCAATCCGAATAAATCAACCGTCTGATCAAATAAACCATTTAGCCTAGTCTCAACGGCATCAGCACAACGGGCACTCAAGAAGAATCCAAAAACCTCAAATGCAGATCGGTCATGCAAGCGAATGAGATTTTCCATCAAAATCCCAACAGGGTGGTTTTTAAAATCCGAAGAAAAATATCCAATCCGAATTTTTTTTCCAGGTCCTTTTTTGGGAAACGAAAAAGAGGGTTTCTGCATTTGCGAGTATCGATCAGCCACATATATTTGGGCGCAGCGTTTTTGCAAATCTAATGCGGCTGGCGTTTGTAGCAAAGCAAATGGAATGCATACAGCACGCTGTTGTTCGACCCCATGCATCATGTCTACAGTAAATGAGTCAACAGAATCCCAGTCACAGGTTGTCAGCTTGGCCGCTAAAAATTGTCCCATCAAATATGGATGGAAAGGCTTTAGTGCAAATGCTTTTTGATAGCATTCGAATGCCTCATCGCCTAGCTTTAGCTCAACAAAGGTATTGCCCAGATTAGACCAAGCCTCACCATATTGAGAATCTATTTCCAGGGCTTTTTCGTGGGCTTGGCGCGCATCATCTAACCTATCAAGCTTAAAAAGCGCATTACCGTAATTTGTCCAGGCCTCTGGATAATTAGGATTCAATTTCAATGCCAACTCATAACTCTCGACAGCTTGCGCTGCATAACCCAACTCAGCCAATAAGTTTCCTTGATTCGAATGCGCTAGAAAGTAATTGGGCTGTAGCGCAATAGCTTTTTCATAACAAGCTGCTGCTTGATCATGTGATCTCAGCTTGGCATAAGAAGTTCCCATATCCGTCAAAATCTGCGGATTATTTTTGACAAGCCGACTAAGCTTTTCATAAGTCTGAACTGCCTGCTCAAACAAGTTGGCGCCATGCTGTGCCTTAGCTAAATTAGACAAGAGCTCAGGATTTTTGGGGTCTTGCTGGGCGGCTCTAGAAAGTGGCTCTACTGCTTGAGCACTACGGCCTTGCATAGCAAAGATTAAACCTTGCACTTGCAGTGCAATCAGATCTTTAGGATTGAGGCGGAGGATGGACTGGGCCATCCGCTCCGCAGGTTCAAGCTGTTGATTTTGGAAGTCCCGCAACATCTGCTGGACTAACGGCGCATACGGCTGTGCCATTCAAGAAAAAACTAGCGAATATTAAATTGCAGCAGCGATTGCTTTTCCAAGATCATCTGTTTTGGCCGTACCACCAACGTCAGGTGTCAAAGGCGCATGTCCAGGACCAGCAGTGAGTGTTTTTTCAATCGCTGTAAAAATTGCCTTGCCAGCCTCTGGATAACCTAAATGATCAAGCATCATTGAACCGCTCCAGACTTGACCAATGGGGTTAGCAATCATCTTGCCGTAAATGTCAGGAGCAGAGCCATGGACTGGCTCAAAGAGTGATGGGAATTTGCCTTCAGGATTAATACTGCCTGAAGGAGCAACCGCAATGGTGCCAGTACAGGCTGGACCCAAGTCCGACAAGATATCGCCGAATAAGTTACTTGCTACTACGACATCGAAACGATCTGGGTTCATGACAAAATGTGCGGCCAAGATATCAATGTGATACTTGTCGGTTCTCACATCGGCAAACTTCTTAGACATGGCCTCAACACGCTCATCCCAATAAGGCATCGTGATGGCGATACCATTAGACTTCGTTGCTGAAGTGAGATGCTTTTTAGGGCGGCTCTGAGCCAAGTCGTAGGCGTATTGCAAAATACGATCAACACCTTGTCGAGTAAAGATGGATTCTTGAATAACGACCTCGCGGTCCGTATCGGGGAACATTTTTCCGCCAACACTAGAATACTCACCTTCCGTGTTCTCGCGCACGACAAAGAAATCAATATCTCCCGGCTTGCGATTTGCTAATGGGCAAGGAACTCCGGGAAGAAGACGGACTGGGCGCAAATTGACATACTGATCAAAGCAGCGACGAAACTGAATCAAACTACCCCACAAAGAGACATGGTCAGGTAGGATGGCTGGCATACCTACTGCGCCAAAGAAAATTGCGTCATACTTCATTAAAGTATCAAACCAGTCATCCGGCATCATCTTGCCATGCTTGAGGTAGTAGTCGCAGCTAGCAAAATCAAAATGGTCAAACTGCATACCAATGCCAAATTTACTGCTAGCGGCTTCTAAGGCACGCACTCCCTCAGGCATCACCTCTTTACCAATGCCGTCACCAGCAATAACTGCAATTTTTGGGTTTTTAACAATCTTTTTTGCGTTCATGTTTTAGTCTCTTAAAGTCAAATGTTCTGATGAATTTGATGATTTTACTAGTTAATGGGTTTGGATTAGCTGATAGCGCGACGAATGTCATCTGCTTGGCTTTTCTTGTCACCCTTGACTGACTCACTATCGTGGTTGGGAGTGTTCTCAATAGTCTCGGGTACAGCCTCTTGCATCCGAATATTGTCCTTAGGGCAGATCGGTGCGCCATAACTAGCCCAGCGCTTGAGTAAGGTGACTTCATAGCCGCACTGAGCGCACTTCGCCTTGCTGCGACTGGCATTGCTTGGCCTTGGAGGCGGAAAAACAATAGCTTGATGCGGGTATGGTCCCAACTCTTGACTAATCATCATCAGTTTGACAACCAATTCCTCTGTGGCATGAGCCATCCTAGCTGGCCCTTCAAGACCAACAGTCTGGGCAATACCCTTGAAATCCTCGCCATGACCGCTAAAACAGTCATCAACTGCGTGACATAACTCATGCACTAAGGTGTCCAGAAGTTGAACTGGGTCATCGAGCTTCGGGGATATAAAGATTTCATTAACCCCGCCGCCAGAACGTTCGCGTGGCCAACACTGCCCAAGGGTCGTTCTTGGACTGCTGGAGGCGGGAAACCCGCAGGAAACTCGAACTGGAGGAATGGCATAGCCAGCCTTTGAGAAGACTGGTTCTAAATGCCTAATGGCATCTTCAAGCCAGGCTTCACGGACAGAATGTTGCTTCATATTGCGTATTTTGCTTGTTTATTAAAACGGTGAATTGCGATCATACGCCACCATCAGTAGAATTACTCTATGAAAGACCTAGAAAGCCTAAGCGCCTCGGAAGCAGCAAAAGCCCTTGCTAAAAGAGAAATTAAAGCTACCGACCTATTATTAGCCTGCTTAGACCGTATTGGACAACGTGAAAGTACCATCAGAGCCTGGGCCAGTCTTGGCAAAGAGAATGCCTTGACTAGGGCTAGAGAGCTCGATAAAGGCGCCATCAAGGGACTCTTGCATGGCCTGCCTATTGGGGTCAAAGACCTCTTTGACACCTTTGATCTGCCAACTTCCTGTGGTTCGCCGATTTACAGCGATTACCACCCAGCCACGGATGCCGTATCAGTTACCTTAATGCGCCAAGCTGGTGGCATCATTTTGGGGAAAACTGTTACCACTGAATTTGCCTCTTTTAAAAGCTCTGTCACCTCAAATCCCCACAATCCAAAGCACACCCCCGGAGGATCTTCGAGCGGTTCAGCAGCAGCCGTTGCAGACTTCATGGTGCCACTAGCTACGGGCAGTCAAACCGCAGGATCGATTATTCGCCCAGCCTCATTTTGTGGTGTAGTGGGCTATAAGCCAAGCTTTGGAAAAATCAGTGTCGCTGGAGTAAAAAGCTTTTCTCCGATTCAGGATACGATGGGTTGTTTTGGCAGAACAATTGGTGATGTTGCTTTGTGTGTTGCGGCAATGAGCACCGATCACGCTCTAGCAAAAATTGAAGATCTTCACAACAAGCCGCGCATTGCCATTTGCAAAACCCCAGAATGGTCCTTGGTTCAACAAGAAACCATCTCTGCCCTGGCGCTAGCACGATTTGCTGCAGAAGTCATTGCTAAAGG
Organism: Burkholderiaceae bacterium; assembly: GCA_947447945.1. Classification (GTDB taxonomy): domain Bacteria; phylum Pseudomonadota; class Gammaproteobacteria; order Burkholderiales; family Burkholderiaceae; genus Polynucleobacter. The sequence goes on along the minus strand of CANFLR010000001.1, from coordinate 56,037 downwards.
CGTTGTTAGCGATCTCAAACTACCAGCGGTATTTGATCATTTCTCAGAAACACAATCCCGCATCATGTCGGTAGAAATGTCGCGTAGCCTACTGTTTGAGCGAATACACTTTCCCAAAAGATTAAGCGCTCAGCTCACCAAACAGCTCACTGATGGTGCTGCGATTTCCTATGAGCAATATACAAAAGATTTATTGCATACCCAAGAAGCACATGCCGCTATCAGTCTGATCTTTAGAAATGATCTTGACCTCATCATTGCGCCCAGTGCAGTTGGCGAGGCTCCCAATTCTAAAGAAACAACCGGGAACCCCATTTTTTGCAGAAGCTGGAATTTGCTAGGCTTACCTTGCATAAACCTCAATATCACCAGTGGCCCTCATGGTTTACCAGTTGGAGTGCAACTGATTGCAGGGCCAGGAAAAGATCATTTTCTCATGAGCGCAGCGCGCGCATTTGCACGCTCGCTTTCTGATCCGGTGACGCGCGATCAAGCATAGAACCAATTATCATCTTTGGCCTACCTTGACATTACCAAAGATCACTTGCGCCTCACGCGGTAAACAACGCCAATAACGCTCATGCGAAGCTACTACTCCATTTAGCAATGCTGCCGCCTCCCAAGCCCAACGCGGTTTGTACAAAAAAGCTCTAGCCAATGCAATTAAATCGGCATTGCCCTGCTCAAGAATTGCTTCGGCCTGGTGAGGATCGGTAATGAGACCCACTGCCATCGTTGGTAAGCCCGATTGATCCTTCACAATCTTGGCAAAAGGTACCTGATAATTTGGACCAATCGCAATTTTTTGCTTTGGTGAAATACCACCAGAAGAAATATGCACAAAATTACAACCAAGCGGTTTTAAACGGCTGGCAAACTCCGCAGTCTCTTCGGGGGTCCAACCCCCTTCCACCCAATCAGTCGCAGATATACGAATGCCTAATACACCAGGATATGCTGCACGCACTGCCGTAAATAGTTCTAAAGGAAAGCGTATGCGATTTTCGAACGAGCCACCGTATTCATCAGTTCTTTGATTTGCAATCGGTGAAAGAAACTGGTGCAATAAATATCCGTGTGCGCCATGTAACTCGATACCGTCAATACCAATTTTTTCTGCTCGTTGCGCAGCTTGTACAAATGCTTGGATGAGACCTTGCAACTCCTTCTTAGAGAGCTCATGCGGCAAACGCTCACCCTCTAATTGCGGAATTGCTGAAGGCGCTTCCATTTCCCAGCCACCTTGTTCTAAGGAGAGCAATTGACCGCCCTTCCAAGGGACTGCACTCGAGGCTTTACGGCCAGCATGTGCCAATTGAATAAAGACCGGCATCGCTGGAGCCAATTGGCGAGCCCGAGTTAACTTATCCTGAAGTGCTGCTTGCGTAGCATCATTCCATAATCCTAAGCAGCCCGGAGTAATGCGGCCTTCAGGAGTAACTCCAGTCGCCTCAATAATAAATAAAGCAGCCCCACTATTCAGTAAATTACCCCAGTGCATCAAATGCCAGTCGGATGCCTCGCCATTAACGGCAGCATATTGGCACATCGGCGCAACCACAATACGGTTGGCCAACTCTAAATTTCCCTTCGGGGAATGGAGGGTGTAATTTGAAAATAATAGACTCATGAAATAACCTCTTAGATAAGCTCTCAGCACCCAAAACAGTAGGAAAATACTGAAATTTGCCGAAAGCGATAGAATACTTAAAACGAGAATAAACGAGACAGCCCAGCCACTCAGGTCCTATTTTTGAGCAACTTGGCTAGAACCCATAACCCAAATACTTACAAATTAACACTATGAATCCAACGCAAGCCTTTGAATCCAAAGAAGATATCGGTCACTATGTTGGCGGTAAGGTCGTCAATCCTCAGGATGGACGCTTTGGCGATGTCTTTAACCCAGCAAAGGGAAAGCTTGCTAGGCGCGTAGCGCTGGCGAGTCGTCAAGAGGTCGATGGTGTCGTTGCAGTTGCACAGGCAGCATTTGAAACCTGGGGACAAACATCACCACTGCGTCGTGCCCGCATCATGTTTAAGTACCTTGAGCTCCTCAATGCCAATCGCGATGAATTGGCTGCCATCATTACTGCAGAACATGGCAAGGTCTTTACAGACGCTCAAGGTGAAGTGACTCGCGGTATTGAGATTGTAGAGTTTGCTACCGGCATTCCAGAGTTACTCAAGGGCGATTACACCGAACAGGTCTCTACGGACATTGATAATTGGGTCATGCGTCAACCTTTAGGTGTTGTAGCTGGAATCACACCATTTAATTTCCCTGTCATGGTTCCGATGTGGATGTTCCCAGTGGCGATTGCTTGCGGTAACGCTTTTATCTTAAAGCCTAGCCCAACTGATCCATCAGCTTCATTGTTTATGGCTAAACTTCTCAAAGAGGCCGGCTTACCCGATGGTGTATTTAACGTTGTTCAAGGCGATAAAGAAGCGGTTGATGCTTTGATTGAAAATCCTGATGTTAAAGCGGTGAGCTTTGTTGGCTCAACTCCAATTGCAAACTATATTTACGAGCGTTGTGCTCACTTTGGAAAACGTTCCCAAGCATTGGGTGGCGCTAAGAACCACATGGTCATCATGCCCGATGCGGATATGGATAAGGCAATTGATGCCTTAATTGGCGCAGCTTACGGCTCTGCTGGTGAGCGCTGCATGGCGATCTCTGTGGCAGTCTTAGTTGGCGACACTGGCGACAAAATCATGCCTAAACTCATTGAACGCGCTAAGACCTTGAAGATCAAAAATGGTATGGAGCTCGATGCAGAAATGGGCCCCATCGTCACTAAAGCTGCTCTCGAACGCATTACTGGCTATATCGAGAGCGGTGTAGCATCTGGTGCAAAACTATTGGTTGACGGTCGCGACCTCAAGGTTGCAGGTCATGAAGACGGCTTCTTTATCGGTGGCACTTTATTTGACAATGTCACCCCTGACATGAAGATCTATTTAGAAGAAATCTTCGGACCAGTACTAGCTTGCTTGCGTGTTGCAAACTTTACGGATGCCTTAAACCTTGTTAACTCTTGCGAGTTTGGCAACGGCGTTGCCTGCTTCACGAGCGATGGTAATATTGCCCGTGAATTTGCCCGTCGTGTTCAGGTGGGTATGGTTGGCATCAATGTACCCATTCCAGTACCAATGGCTTGGCATGGTTTTGGTGGTTGGAAGAAGTCACTCTTTGGCGATATGCATGCTTATGGTAAAGAAGGCGTGCGGTTCTACACCAAACAAAAAAGTGTGATGCAACGCTGGCCAGAAAGTATTGCTAAAGGGGCAGAGTTTGTAATGCCTACTTCTAAGTAGTCCTTAAGCAAGCATTCGGTTAGGGTTTTAATTGGGGGCTTTATAGCCCCCAATGTTCTCTGAGCTTCCTGCTGCGGTCTTTTTAGGTAATCTTTGTCTTTAAAGAAACTAAGCCTTCTACACTACCTTCAAGAACATCCCCAAGTTTTACTGGCCCTACGCCTGCAGGTGTACCAGAGAAAATCAGGTCTCCAGGCTCTAGAGCAAACAGGGTTGATAAATACGCAATTGTGTCAGGTATATTCCAGATCAGTTGCGTGAGATCACCCTCTTGGCGTACTTCACCATTCACCAAAAGCTTAACGCTGCCTTTACTTGGATGACCAACCTGAGCAACTGGGGTGAGAGGTCCACAAGGGGCTGATTGATCAAAGGCTTTACCAGTGTCCCAGGGGCGACCCATTTTTTTGGCCTCACCCTGCAAATCCCGACGCGTCATATCCAAGCCCACACCATAACCATATACATGTTCAAGTGCCTTAGCGGCAGGAATATTAGTGCCGCCCTGGGCAATCGCTACTACCATCTCAATCTCATGGTGCACGTCATTCGATAGACTCGGGTAGGACATGTCTTTTCCATCGGCCACGATGGCAGTTGCCGGCTTCATAAAAAAGAATGGGGGCTCACGATCGGGATCATGCCCCATCTCGCGTGCATGATCAGCATAATTTCTGCCAACACAAAAGATGCGATTGACTGCAAAACGCCGAGTGTCACCAACAACTGGCAATGTAGGCACTATGGGTGGATCAATAACATATCCCGAACTCATCACTTACCTTCCTTGGCGATAGTATTTTTCAAAATACCAATGCCATCAATTTCAACTTCGATCGTATCTCCTGCTTGCATGAAGACTGGTGGCGTACGAGCGTAACCTACGCCGGCTGGTGTACCAGTAATCACCACATCACCAGGCTCTAAAGTCATAACCTCAGTAATCAATACCAGTGTCTCAATCACGCCCCATAAAAAATGCTCAGTATTGCTATCCTGCATGATCTTGCCATTCAGGCGAGACTGAATACGTAAGCCATGTGCACCTTTAGGTAATTCATCGGGAGTCACTAGGCAAGGACCAAATCCGCCGGTGTAATCAAAATTTTTGCCAATCGTCCATTGATTGGTTTTGCGTTGATAGTCACGCAAACTGCCGTCATTGAAGATGCTGTAGCCTGCAATGGACTCCAAAGCATTTTCTTTAGTGAGGCGATGACATTGCTTGCCAATCACAAATGCTAGCTCAGCTTCATAGTCCAACTTATCAGAAACTGGCGGGAGAATCATGGCTTGCTGATGACCCAATAGTGAACTAGGCACCCTCATAAAGAAAGATGGGTATTCAGGGCGGGCGTTACCACCTTCTTTTGCATGATCTGCATAGTTCAGCCCCATACAAACAATTTTTTCAGGCTTAGGGATCACGGGCGCATAAGCAACTCCATCGCTTGACTTCCACGTAAGATTTGATTGACCCTGAATCTCTGTTGCCCTCTTCATGAATGCCGGAGAAGCAATGATTTCCATCAGAGTGCCAGGCAGACTAGCATCTGCATCAGAAACGGGAATGAATTCTGCTTGCTTGGCGTCTTTAAAAATACCGACGCGAGTTTCTTTTTTATTCGATGGGTTTGGGTAATAAGTAAATAAACGCATTCAACTGCCTTTCGTAATCTGCTATTTCTTCTTGTGATGATAAATATGCTGCAATTTTAAAATGAGAATGCTTAGCGCTAATACAAAAGTTGTCGCATTCGCTAAAATAATGGGCCACTTATTGATGATGATCCCGTAGAAAAGCCATAAACCAACGCCGAATGTAAAAAAGCTATACATACCCAATGAGATGCCCGACAAATCACGACTACGCCATGACTGAATAGCCTGCGGTAAAAAGGCAAAGGTTGTCAGAACGGCGGCGCAGTAACCAATGATTTCCGTGAAATAAGCATCTACATTCATGCTGCCATTGTAGTGATTAGTTTTCCGTAGTTTTAGACGGCAGCACCAAAAGGTGGGACGAATCGATTATTCCTTCTCAATTTTTGCCTGAGCGGCAACTTGTTCCCACTTTTTCTTTTCGCTAGCAAGAAATAGTTTTGTATTGGCCGGAGTATCGCCAACCGCCCAACCACCAAGATCCTTCCAGCGTTGCTTCATTTCAGGCGTCTCAAGAGACTTCTTCACTGCCATATAAAGCTTATCAATGACGGGTTTGGGAGTGCCTGCTGGAACAAATAAACCAAACCAGGCGGTGACCTCAAAGCCAGGAAAGCCAGATTGAATCATCGTAGGAACATCAGGCAACTCTGGTACGCGCGTTTTACTAGTAAGCGCTAAGGCTCTCAATTTTCCAGTCTTAATATATTGCATTGAGCTTGGAAGGTTATCAACCATCATATTGACCTGTCCTGCCAATAAATCTGCTAAGGCTGGTCCAGCCCCTTTGTAAGGTACATGGAAAATATCAATCCCAGCTTCAACACGTAATAGCTCGCCAGACATATGAATCGACTGCCCACGCCCTGAAGATGCGAAGGAGTATTTACCGGGATTCGCCTTCGCCAAGGCAATTAACTCAGCAACCGTCTTGGCCGGAAAATCGGGATTAACCACCAAGACATTCGGATTCGCTAAAACAATGGTGATAGGCTCCATATCCTCAACCTTGTATGGCAGCGTTTTATAAAGACTGTAGTTAATAGCATTGGTGCCGATATTACCCATCGCCATGGTATATCCATCCGCTGGGGCCGCTAATAGAGCCTGCAGACCGATAATTCCAGCGCCGCCAGCCTTATTTTCAACAATCACAGATTGACCAAGCTCTTTCGCGAGCACCACCCCTAGCTGGCGAGTCGCAATATCAGTAGTGCCGCCCGGTGCAGCGGTAACAATAATTTTAATCGGCTTACTGGGAAATTCATCAGCAGCAAGTGCTGCGTGAGAGAGGGAGATAATTGCTGCAGTTGCAGCAAAAATAATGCCACTCAACAGATGCTGTGGGTGCCTGCGAAACATAGCCATCTCCAAAAAATAATGAACATTCAGTAGGAGTGATATACACTCTTTTCAGAATATTAAACACTTGTTTAGCTGAATGCGCACCCCTTTATTACTCGACTTTTGTTACTACCTTGAAAATACCCCGCTAAGCCTAGCATTTCAGGATACAAGCTGGGTTATTCCTAGTGCACAATCAATTCATATTTTGGCAATTGCTGCCACCCTGATTGCTTCGCTAATGATCAATTTGCGATTGTTGAGAATAAGCGGCAATGAGCTCTCCATCGCAAGCGTCATTTCTCGATATACCCCAATCATGTGGTTTACCGTCCCGATGCTGCTGGCAACAGGGGCCATTCTCATCATTGCAGAGCCGGCACGCTCTTTAGCCAATGCTGCGTTTCAATTAAAAATGCTGATGCTGTGTATAGTGCTTGTTCTTCACTACTGGCTGCTTCGAGTCAGCGATCGGGATTCTTTCTTCTGGAATGCTAGCCCCAAAAAAAGAAGCTTGGCCTCTACCTTAGCAGTTTGCTCCATCGCACTTTGGATTGGCATTGTGTCTTGCGGTCGCTGGATTGCTTACACCTAACATGACCTCAATTTCAGCATGAACCTAACTTCTATTCTGCAGAATCTGCACAACAATCCACTAGCTCTGACTATTCGAGAAAACGAGTTGCTATTTCCATGGCTTGAAACCTTGCATGTATTGGCTATCACCCTAGTATTAGGTTCCATTGCATTAGTCGATCTGCGCTTAATTGGCGTCCGCTCTCTTGATCGACCTATTAGCAAGATTAGCAAAGAGCTTCTGCCAATTACTTGGTGCGCTTTCGTGATTGCGGCAATATCGGGAGCGATTTTATTTAGCTCTAACGCAATTGGCTACAGTCAAAATTTTTATTTTCTAAGTAAACTTTTTTTATTGGCTCTAGCAGGTATTAACATGGTGGTTTTTCAATTCATCATTGGCAATAATTTAGAGCAATGGGATCACGCGCTCCAACTTCCACTTCAAGCTAGGTTAGCCGGACTCGTTTCGATCACCCTTTGGATTGCTATCGTTATTTGTGGGCGTTGGATTGGATTTACTTTAGAACCGGTTTTTGCTGTTTCATAAGGAATAAGAATGAAAAAACAGTTTCTCGTATTGTCAGTGGCTATTAGCTTTGGCTGCCTTGCATTGGGCGCGGCTGCGCAAACAAGCAATAAACCCATCATCAATCCACCCCCCACTGCCAAGGATTGGGCTAATCTTGCAAAATTGCCGGACTGGAGTGGTGTATGGAACCCATTTGTTACAGACCAAGATAAGCAAGCCAAAACAAATATGCCGCCTTGGAATCCTCAGGCAAATGAATTGATTCAATTTCAATTGGCTGAAGAAAAAGCTGGCAGACCGCCGCCTCTCTTTGTCAATTGCCTTCCAGAGGCAATGCCATCCTGGATGCTCATTACGCATAATGCAATGGAGGTGCTATTCACCCCGGGCAGAGTCACCATCCTTGGTGAGTCAGATGGAAACCGCTTAAGGCGAATTTACACTGATGGTCGCCCACACCCAGAGGATCCAGATCCAACATTCCATGGGCATTCAATCGGCAAGTGGGAAGGCGATACTTTAGTCGTGGATACGGTCGGCATTTCGCCGCAATCTCTGCTTGCTATTAGCGAAGCGGCCGGCGTTCCCAATAATGGTGACATGCGCGTTATTGAGCGCATTCACTTGGTTGGAAAAGATGAGCTGCACGACGACATTGAAGTAATTGCACCGAAAATCCTCACAAAACCATGGAAAACTACCCGTGTCTATTTCCGCCAGCGCGCTAGAAAATTTGATATTGTTGAAGGCGTTTGCTTAGAGGGCTACTTTGCCCCTGGTAAAGATAAATACGGTAATGATATTTATGTCCCAATCCAGCACGATGTTGGCGGAAACCGCATCCCACCAAAATAAATGAAAAGGTAAATACGATGAAATTAAACTTCAAAAAACTATTGCCCATGACTGCAATAACAGTTGGCATGCTAAGCAATGCTCCAGTGATGGCGCATCACTCGACTACTATGTTTGATAAAGATAAGATTACTACGATTACCGGAGTAGTGAAAGAAGTGCAATGGACTAATCCCCATGTTGCCATCTTTATAGAGGGCACCTTTAAAGACGGGGATACCCCAGCACTTTGGTTAATGGAAATGACCAGCCCAGGCAACCTGACCCGAGGTGGTGGCTGGTCTAGGAACGTGGTAAAGGCTGGAGATAAGGCAGTTATAGACTTTAATCCCCTACGCAACGGAACTAAAGGGGGTGCACTTAAAAAGATTACCCTCGTAGATACCGGCAAGTTCTACACGGCTGATATTCGTGCTCAAGAGCGCGCAAACCTCGAAGAACCAGTCCAAAAATAATGCCTTGCTAGGCGGTCTGCTTGCCTAGTTCTATGGCCGCCTTAATCCTTTCAGGGGTCAAAGGTAAATCAAAGACTCTTTGACCAATCGCATTGGCGACTGCATTGGCAATAGCGGCACAACCCGGCCCTTGAGAGCCCTCTCCAACCCCAAGGGACTTCTCATTCTCACGATTAATAATCTCGACATGCACATTGGGTAAGTCAGAAAAACGCAGAATTGGATATTCAGCCCATGAACTCACTTGAATACCATCCTGATTAAAAGGCACTGATTCAAACAATGTCCAACTGGTTGTTTGAATTAAGCCCCCTTCAATCTGATTCTGAATACCATTGGGGTTGATGACCAAGCCGCCATCAGTTGAAGCATATAAATCAGTCACCCGAACTTTTCCAGTTTTAGGATCTACTTCAACATCAGCTACACAAGCAACATAAGCGGAGAGATTTTTATATTTTGCAAAAGCTATGCCACGTCCATGCAACTTACCCTGCTTTTGAGACTTGAGTGGCATTTTTTGCCATGCTGACATGGTTGATACGTGCGTTATAACATCACGTGCGCGTGGATCTTGCAAGTACTTCAATCGAAATTGAGCCGGATCAATCTTGGCGGCCTTAGCCAAATCATCCATCATCGATTCAACAGCAAAAACGTTGGCATATGCTCCAAGCGTACGTAAAGCTGAGACCCGTAAAGGCATATCAATCAGCAAATGATTCACTACCTTTTGATTTGGGAACACATAGAGAGGTACGGCATTACGATCAGACCCGCCAGCAGGCTGGGGAATATTTTTCACCGGGCTAGGCTTGAAAGGTTTTTCAAGATACCAACTCGCCATCAAATTGTCGCCGGTGGCCTCCCCCGGCCTGGTGCTGTGGGTATTACTCCAAAGCTCATGTTGCCAATCGACAATATTTCCCTCTTGATCAAGCGAGGCTTGCATATTAATAATCATCGCTGATCCGTAGGGCTCCCACTTGAACTCATCATCGCGCATCCACTGAACGCGAATGGGTTTTCCAGGCAGTGCTTTTGCGATTAGCATCGCATCTAGCGCGACGTCATCAGCACCATTCTGACCATACATACCCGAACCTTCTTGATGTATGCAAACAATTTTGTCGGGAGCTAGTCCTAGGGTCTTGATTAAATCGGTTCTTAAGGGGTACATGCCTTGGCTGTGAGTCCAGGCAGTAATCCCACCGTCCTTCATCAAGGCAATTGCACATGAAGGACCAATCGCAGCATGGGCAATAAATGGTTTTGTAAATTGGGCGCTCAGCACTTTAGTCCCCGGATTGGCAGCATTCTGCTTCAGGCTAACGGTACTATCGACCGAAGGCTTTTGCTTCATCTCCCTAAACCAAGACGGCAGAGAGGTTGGCAGATCATTTGCTAGTTTCCACTGAGTACTCTTCTTTAAGGCTTCTCGAGCCCGAATAGCCTGATCTTCACGTTGTGCAACCACTGCAAGGAAGCTGCCATTCTGAACAACAGCCACTACCCCAGGCATTTTTTCTATTGCAACAGCATCTGCACTCAGAATGCTCGCACGTGGTGATGGCGGCCTAATCACTCTGGCATGCAGCATCCCTGGCATCTTCATATCTTGAACATACGCAGGCTTACCTGATACCTTGGCGGGAATATCTACGCGCTGGATAGATTTGCCAATCGTGGTATGTGTTTTCTTGAGTGCTACTTTAGCATTAACCGGCCTCTGAAAGAGTTCGCTATCTGCTAAATTCCAATAGGTAAGCAACTGGCCAGACGCAGTACGAATCTCACCATCGCGCACTTTCAGCTCAGAAACAGGTGTGCCTAACTTAACAGAAGCTCGCTCTAATAAGAGCTCCCTTGCATCAGCCGCAGCGTAGCGCAAAGCAATTCCACCGTACTCAATGGATTGACTGCCGGAAGTAACGCCTTCATCAGGAGAAATACCAGTGGTGGTTGGAACCATCACAATCCGTGACATGTCGATCTCTAACTCATCAGCCACAATCTGCATCAGTGCAGTAGTGATGCCTTGTCCAAATTCGACCTTACCTGCCAAGACAACAACCTTGCCGTCAGGTTGAATGTGCAACCAGCTATCAAGCTTTGGATTTGCATTTAAGCTGCCAGGCAAAGCGCTTGCTGAAGATTGCGCCAGTAATGCTGGCGCCCAAGCAAAACTAATCGCTATACCCAAGCTACTTTTTAAGAAATGGCGGCGCGCAACGTTTGATGAATGCATCATGCTGATAACTCCTGAGAAGCGCGCTGAATTGCTTTAATAATCCGTGTATGAGTACCGCAGCGGCATAAATGTCCTTGCAGGGTATCTTTAATTTGTTGAACACTAGGATGCTTATTAACATCAAGCAAGGATTTAGCACGAATCATCATTCCAGAAATACAATAACCGCATTGAACGGCTTGCTCTGCAATAAACGCTTTATTTAAAGCATTTAGGGTGCGATCACTCTCGTAAGACTCGAGTGTTTTAATATTGCCTTTGACATTGCCTACTGGCAAAGTACAAGATAAAACTACCTGATCATCTAATAGCACGGCACAAGCACCACACTGCCCCACACCACAACCATACTTTGCTGAATTGATCATTGCGTCATTCCGCAATACATATAGTAAGGGGGTTGAGGGATCGACATCTACCTCGAGACTCTGCCCGTTAACCGTTAGCTTCACAGCCATTCTGATCTCCTGATGATTTCTACTTATTTTTTATAAGAGATAGCTTACTGGTTTTTATAGACTTTCGTCTAGACTTTGTTTTTCTAAGCCGTACAGCCTAGGGCAAAGGAATAGAAAAGATTGCTTTGAGCGTCAAGGAATCACTGCTATTGGTAAACCCCTTACCGATGCCGGCCTGAAAAGGTAATGGGCCACCATCGTAATACATGGTTAAAAATCCCATCTGCTCTGTATTGGGCCAAGAAACCGGTCCAGTACCCAATTGGTTGTAATTTGAGTAATACTCAACCCCGAGGGCTAAATCCTGAGCCACCTCGCGTGAAACGCGTGCTGCCGTATTGAAATACGGGGTTTGATGCACATAGGGCTGAGACAGCGGTTGATCAAAAATTGGGTTTACAACGACTAACCATTTATCAATATGTTTACCAAATATAAAGCGAGCCTCGGAGTTATAGCGTGACTCCTCGTACTGAGGCAAAATATTAGATAACTCCACATTGAGACCTGCAAAAAAAGGATCTCCTTTTTCCTCTTGATAAGGCAACCACTTTAAGCGAACTTTTACACCCGCGTAATTCCAGGTGCTATTGTTCACAACGGTATTGATATAAAGACCAGCCTCAAGATCATGTCCCAATCCGTAGGCAAACTCTGGGGTAATGCGGGTATTGCTATTATTCATCACCTCACCTGGATAGGTCGGTGTTTGTAAGCCTCTAGGGGTGTTATTGACATGCAACTCTAAGCTAGACTCACCCTTCTCATTGATCGCGTCATCATAAACCTGAACCTCATCCTGTAACACCGCATAAGCAGTGCTGGGAAGCACAAGCAAAGCAGCTAAAAAGAAAAAGTGGGGTAAAAAATGGAATCGCATTAACATGGTTAAGCAGTTTATCAATGATTCAATATTCTTGAATACAGACCCCCATGCCAAAGGCTAGAGTAGTACAGTTGGTAGACTCTCGATTACTCGACCTTGCCAATTTTTTTCACAACCTCAACCATTTGTGCAGATTCTTTATCCCAATAGACTTTGAATTCAGGGGCATCCATATACTGTATTGGACTTCCTGCGCCAGTAATCACCGCACGCACGCGCTCATCATTAGCTGCTAATTTAGCTACCTCACGCAATTTATTAGTAATCGCATCCGGAGTTGCGCTCGGGATAAAGAGGCCGGCCCATTGTGCAAACTCAATCTTGACACCTAGCTCCTTAAGGCTGGGGACATCAGGCAAACTGGCAAGCCGGCCGTCACCCCAATGCGCTAGGGCACGAACCTTACCCGCTTTGATTTGCTGGACAATCGAAGAGGGGCCGGTAGCTAGTGCATCCACTTGCCCACCAAGCAAGCCCACAATCGCCGGACCAGCACCCGTATATGGAATATGGACCATATAAAATTGCTGAGAAGACTTCAACATTTCCATGGGTACATGCATGGTCCCATAGTTTCCGGAAGATCCAAAGTTGTATTTACCAGGATTGGCGCGCATGGCAGCCACAAACGACTTGTAATCCTTCCAAGGGCTATCAGCCCTAACCACCAAAACGGTTGGATCAGCAGTAAAGCGGGCAATTGGCTTGAGTTGATTTAATTGAAAAGATTGCTCGCGCCCGACAATCTTGTCGGCCTCAGGAATAATAGAAATGGATGATAAAGCCATCAAAATGGTATATCCATCAGGTTTAGATTTGGCAACTGCGGCCATACCAATACCACCACCTGCCCCAGCCTTGTTTTCAACAATCACTGGCTGCCCCAAAATACGCGACATCGCCTCAGCCACGGGACGCCCCACGGCATCCGCCACCCCACCAGGCGGAAATGGCACGATCATCGTGATTGGGCGAGTAGGCCAAGATTCCTGAGCAAGTGAAACGCCCGAGAAGAATGCCAAACCAATAAAAGCCAATATTGCTGCGATTTTTTGTCTCATGGTATTAATTTCGTTATTATTTGATTTCTTTAATCCTACTACACATTTGGACTATATAACTTAACTGTGGGCCACCTTAGACCTTGACCCCACTGGAGATATTAATCATGAAATACGCTGCCTTTTCCTTGCTAAATGACCCACAAAAAACCCGTGTTGGCTCTATTTCGGCCGATGGTAAAACTGTCGAAGAATTTGATTTAGGGGTCGATGTTAGTGAGGATGGTGTCGTTGCTATTTTACGCGCAGACCTAGCAGATAAATTACCAAAACCTTTCGCCACTCACGACTTGAGTACTATTCGTTTACTGGCCCCCGTTCCAAGACCCAGAAGAAATATTTTCTGCGTTGGTAAAAACTATCATGAGCATGCCAAAGAATTCTCAAACAGCGGATTTGATGGTAGCGCCAAACCTGGCGAAGACATACCATCTCATGCGATCTTCTTTACCAAGCCGCCAGAGTCTGTCACTGGACCAAACACAAATGTCATTATCCCAACAGCTGTTTCAACGGCGATTGACTATGAAGCTGAACTCACTATCATCATTGGTCGGGGTGGCAAAGGTATTAGTGAGGCCGATGCGATGAAACATGTCTGGGGCTATACCGCCATTAATGATGTTACTGCTCGAGACTGGCAACAACGCCATAAGCAGTGGTTCCTTGGAAAAAGCTTTGATACTTTCTGCCCTATGGGTCCTTGGGTAGTTTCAGCGGACCAAGTAAACGCAGAAGACATTTCTGTGAAATGTTGGGTAAACGGCGAACTCCGTCAAAACTCCAATACTAAGGATTTGATTTTTGATATCCCTAATATGATTGCCACCGTTTCTGCTGGTATCACTCTTTATCCTGGAGATATCATTGCAACAGGTACTCCGGTAGGTGTTGGTATTGGCTTTAAACCCCCTAAGTATCTAGTCAATGGGGATGTAGTCGTTGTAGAAATGGGTGGTATCGGCAAACTAGAAAATACTTTTATAGCCGAGTAAGGCTACTAGAGTTACAACCCCTCCACACGAAAAAGTGTCGAGGGGTTCACTCAAATATAGTAGGCATTAGCCTAAAGTAAATTCTAGGTCGCCTAACTTCTCAATACGACTGACAACTTTGTCGCCCTTCTTCAGCCAGACTTGTTTATCTTTTGGCATCCCCGCAATAACACCCTGAGGTGTTCCTGTAAAAATAATATCGCCGGGCTCAAGCGCCCAATAAGTGCTAATGTAAGACAACATCTTTTGAGTGTTATGAATAAAATCCGCCGTATTAGAATTCTGACGCATCTCACCATTCACAAAGGTTTGCAATTGCAGATTGTTGGGATCACCCACTAAATCAGCAGTCACAAAATAGGGGCCAATCGGCGCGTACTGATCCAAAGTTTTACCAATCATCCATTGGCCGCTAGGAAGTTCAAGCTGAATATCGCGCGATGAAAAATCATTCGCATTGCAATAACCTGCAACATAACTTAAGGCATCAGCTTCAGAGACGTTACGCATCTTCTTGCCTACCACGATCAGGAGCTCAGTCTCATAGTCAAGCTTATGGGAGACTTCGGGAGGAGGAATTTTCAAAACACATTGATGGGCCGCCAAACTATTGTTGTACTTATTAAATAAAGGTGGCACATGAGGGCGAGCCATTCCGACCTCATCAGCATGTCCTCGATAGTTCAGGCCCACACAAATAATTTTTCCCGGATTTTTAAAGAGACGGCCAAAGGTAATGTTGGCTTCGTTTAAATATGCAACGCCCGACTGATCAGCGTGAGCAACCACACTATCAAATCCCGCGGTATTACCTTCCTGCAACAATTGATCAAGGGTTAAGGGAGCATCAATCTTCATCTTGTTAGCAACGGCACGCACATCAATGACACCTCTAGATGTGACTACGCCCAAGGTCTCTGATCCATCGGTATTGAGAATTGACAGAATTTTGCTATTTTTAATCATATTAGAAGAGCCTATAAAAAGATCACTGCTATAGAGCCAAGCTTAGCGAATGATTGCATCGTAAATCATACCCAAAAATGATGCTGTGTAAAAATTGAGTTTACCCCGCCCCAAAAAAAAGCGCCAATTGATAGGTCAAGAATGAGGCAAGGTAAGCCAAACCAAAAAGATAGCTCAACATGATGATGGGCACCTTCCAGCTACCAGTTTCACGCTTGACTGCGGCTATCGTCGATAGGCATTGTGGCGCAAAAACAAACCATGCCAACAAAGAGAGAGCTGTAGCTAAAGACCAGGTTGAAGAAATTAAAGGAACCAATGCATCGGCAGCATTAGCGCTAGAACTTGATAGGGCATAAACTGTTGCGAGGGAGCTCACCACTACTTCACGCGCTGCCATACCGGGCACTAAAGCAATGCTGATTTGCCAATTAAATCCAATAGGAGCAAAGAGATAGGCCAGACCCTGCCCTAACATACCGGCAATACTGTATTGAATTGGTGAGCCAGTCGCACCTCCAGGGGGCAAGGGAAAGCTGGATAAAACCCAAAGCGCTAAGGTCATGATCAAAATGATTCCACCAACCCGACGCAGAAAAATTTCTGCCCGCTGCCATAGGCTGATGGCTAAATTACCCAAACGTGGCATGTGATAACTAGGCAACTCCATCATCAATGCATTCATTTTGAAGTGCTCGCTAGTAAATCGCTTCAATACCCATGCCACCCCCATGGCCCCGAAAATCCCAGCAAGATAGAGTAAAAACAAAACTAATCCTTGCAAATCCATTCCTGCCCACAGTTTTCTCTCCGGTATAAAAGCAGATATTAGTAGTGCATAGACTGGCAGTCGGGCAGAACACGTCATCATTGGCGCAATCAAAATCGTTACCATTCGATCCCGCGCATTTGAAATGCTTCTAGTTGCCATAATTCCCGGGATAGCGCAGGCAAAGCTAGAAAGCAAAGGAATAAAAGATCGACCAGATAAGCCAACTGAGCCCATCACGCGGTCCAATAAGTAAGCGGCACGTGGCAAATAACCAGACTCTTCCAACAGCAAGATAAAGAAGAACAAGATCAGAATTTGCGGCAAGAAAATTACTACGCCACCAAGTCCAGCAAGCACACCGTCAATCAATAGGCTGCGCACCCAATTATTAGGCAACAAATCCCCCAACTGACCGCCAAAATATTCAATCGCGCTTTTAATTAAATCCATTGGCAAAGTTGCCCAGCTAAAGACTGCTTGAAAGATCAAGAACAGCAGGACTGTCAAAATGATTGGGCCAATAATGGGATGAAGCAACACAGCATCTAAACGATCACTCAAACGATCAGGAATAATTTGGTCTAAGTTCAGGCTGCGAAGAATCCGCTGCACTTGAATATTGTCAGATTCAGAATGGGCGATATGTGAGGCCACATTCTCTAAGGTAGCATCGCTCGTTCCCGTGCGCATTGAATGAAGATCATGCCAATCCAATTGATTGAGAAAATCCTTAATCTCATCAGCACCGTGCGCCTGAATGCCAATGCTGGTTAGTACTGGTAAGCCAAGCTCTTGAGATAAAGCAACTGTATCAATCTCTAAACCTTGACGCTTGGCAATATCCAACATGTTTAATACCACTACACAAGGCAAGCCCAAGCGCTTTGCAGCAAGCACCAAGCGCAAATTACGACGCAGATTCATGGCGCTCAAAATACAAATAACCAGGTCGGGCCTCTTCTCTCCTTCAGCTCTACCAAGCAGAACATTGCAGGTCACTTTTTCGTCTAAGGACCTTGGGTAAAGACTGTATGCCCCCGGTAAATCCAATACGCGAATCTGCTTGCCTGACTCTAGGCTAAGGCGCCCCTCCTTACGCTCAACAGTGACGCCTGAGTAATTCGCGACCTTTTGACGGCTACCAGTTAATAAGTTGAACAGTGCTGTCTTGCCGCAATTAGGATTCCCCAGTAGCGCAACTAGCGGCTCATTCGGGAAAAAGTGAACCTTAGATTCAGACATTGTGCTCACACTCAACTTCAATCATGCAGGCTTCGGATTGACGCAAAGCAAAGGTAGAAGCGCCCACACGGACCATATACGGACCCCTTCCAAGCAGGCCTTTGCGCAATAGGGTAACTTGCTCTCCGGGGAGAAAGCCGATGTCTTCCAACTGCCCCTTGATTTGGGAAGCGCCTTGAGGGGTACTCACCCCACTAACTCTGCAGGGCCAATTGATATCGACTTGATCTAAAAACATCGCGATGTATCACTTTTGACGATTTAATAAGAACGATTCTCATTATATACCTAACAATTGATAATGATTATCATTAAAAATAGGCGAATCAAATGAAATACCATCGATTAGATGCTGATTTCTGATATGTTCTTAACTGTAGCAATACCCTTCAAACCATTGACTGCCCCATATGTATCTACCAAAACACTTTCAAGTAGATGACCCCAAAGTGCTTGCACAGCTCATCAAACATCACCCACTAGCAACACTTATTGGGAATCTAGATGGCAATCTTGAAATTAACCACCTCCCCTTAATGATGAGTGAGGATGGTAGAACCCTTTTTGGCCATATTGCCAAGACCAATCCACTAGTCAAAGTTGCTGAGCAAGAAAATCACTCAGTCACCGCAGTCTTTCATGGTCCTCATGCCTACATTACTCCCGCTTGGTATCCCACCAAACAGGAAACTGGCAAAGTTGTTCCCACATGGAATTATGCGGTTGTTCATGTGCAAGGTAATCTTAGCCTCATCAAGGATGCAAACTGGATACGACAACACGTTTCCCAGATGACAGATACTCATGAGCCTACTTATCAATCCCACTGGAAATTAGATGACGCCCCAGAGGAGTATGTCCAAATGATGCTCAGAGCTATCATCGGTATTGAGATTAACGTAAACAGCTCAGTTGGCAAATTTAAACTTAGCCAAAATCGCACTCCGGCGGAATACACTGGTGTAGTAAGTGAACTCCAAAAAGCATCTGCTAAAAATTTACAAGCGATGTACGAGCTAATGCAAAAACCCGAGTGAAGAAATAAAAAAACCACCCCGCAGGGTGGTTTAAGAGCACCAATATTTTTATTAAGTGAATAATTTCATAGCGCTTAAGAATGTTTTGTAGATGCCCCAGGACAATGGAATTCCTACCGCTGCCCAGGCTAGCAGCACAGTCAATGATGAGGTTTTCTCAGCACCACCACCGCCAGAGACTACAGAGCTAAGTGCTTTTTCATGAGCCAGACGCTTTTCTTCTGCAAGTTCGGCATCGGTCATAAACCATTTATCAGCAACTGGACGGACCATTAAATTACAGATTAAGCCAATAGCAAGCATGCCAACCAAGATATACATCGTTTGGTTATAAACCTGTGCACGCGGCAAGCCTAGGCTCAATTGATAGTCGCGCATGTAGTTCACCACTACTGGACCCAAAATACCTGCCGTAGCCCATGCAGTTAATAAACGACCGTGAATAGCGCCAACCATTTGAGTGCCAAATAAGTCTGCAAGGTACGCTGGTACAGTTGCGAACCCACCACCATACATACTTAAGATAATGCAAAATGCGCCAACAAATAAAGCAAGGTTGCCTGCGGCTGCACTGCTAGGGACGCTAAAGTACAAAATACCACCCAGCACAAAGAAGATGATGTAGGTTAGCTTACGCCCCAACTTATCTGACAAGCTTGCCCAGAAGAACCGACCGCCAATGTTAAAGAGACTAAGCAGCGCGGTAAAACCAGCCGCAATTCCGGCAATCGCAGTTAATTGGGTCTTATCGAGTTCTGTGAAGGTTTGAGTGACACCAATCAGACTGCCCGCAAAAATCTCTTGCAACATTGGTGAAGCCATGCCAATAACACCAATACCAGCAGACACATTCATACAAAGTACCATCCAAACCAGCCAAAACTGTGGAATGCCCCATACTTTTTTAACATTCACACTGCGGGTTGTGATCATGGCGTTGCTAGTTTGAGCAGCTGGAGCTGTCCAACCCTCTGGCTTCCAATCACTTGCAGGAATACGGTAACCAAATGCACCGCACATCATGTAAACAAAATAACCCAAAGCCATCACAATGAAAGTTTGCATTACGCCAACATCTGTTGGTGAGGAGAAATTCTTCATGAGTAGAGCAGCCAATGGTGAACCAATCATAGCGCCGCCACCAAAACCCATAATTGCCATACCAGTTGCCATACCGCGCCGATCTGGAAACCACTTAATTAGGGTTGAGACTGGGGAGATGTAGCCAAGACCCAGACCAATGCCGCCAATGACGCCCGACCCCAAGATCATCATCCAAAATTGATGGAGATAAACACCCAACGCAGAAAAGAGCATGCCGCCACACCAGCAGAAAGCAGAAACCACACCGGCTTTACGAGGCCCAACGCGTTCCAACCATCCACCCCAAATTGCAGCAGACACACCAAGAAATACGAAGAACAAGGTATACATCCAGCCTAAGGTGGAAATCTGCCAATCACAGGTAGTCGTAAATAACTGCCCAATGAAGCCAACATCTGGCGCACACTTGATTGCCTCGGTTAATCCCTGAGAGACCCCAAGCGCTTTAGATAATGGCAGCCAAAAGACTGAAAAGCCATAGGCCATGCCAATGCATAAGTGAATTGCAAGTGCTGCCGGCGGGACCAACCAGCGATTGAATCCAGGGCCTGCAATCGTTCTCTCTTTATCTAACAAATGAAACATGGTGTCTCCTTTTAAGGTGGGCATACTATTTTTATTCATACATGAATGTCCACTACTACGCTAATAACTCTGATCTACAAACACGGTACTTTAAAAAACTATCCCAACAGTTCTACTTGATTATTATCAAGTGAGTTAGAGTAAAATCCCTATTAGGGTTTACATAGGGATTAAGGGCCAATGCCTATTGGGGGTAAGTGTACCCATATTTGAGTAATATGTTTTTAGCCTGCGTAGTTTGTAGAAAGGCGTATAAGTCTACCGCCCCCTGGGCAGCACCTTTGATCAGAACCATTCTCTGGTAAATCGGCGGATACAGCTTCTCGTTAAGCTCAAGATAATTTGTTTCTTTAGCAAGCTCTGGAGACCTTGCTAAAGACAGCGCAGTTAATCCTATGGCTGCAGCGCCAGAGGCAACAAACATCGTCGCCATGCCGATGTTATCGGCATAAACCAATTTATTCTTGGTGGACTCCCAAAGACCCTCGGCCTTCAAATACGCAACTGCTGCCCTACCATAGGGCGCCAAGTCAGGCTTGGCAATAACCACCTTATTGGCTTTTGCTAGGGCATTTAGCAATTCGGTTCGATTTGTACCAAGTTTGATGCCGGAAGATTTATTGACCAACATCACCATCTTCCCAATGGCATACACCCTGCCTTCGTTGGGTGTTTTTCCATTTTTATAGAGCTCCAATGGAAAACTTTCATCGGCAGAAATCAAAAGATCAAATGGGGCTCCGTGCATGATCTGTGTATAAAAATTACCGGATGAGCCATAAATGATCTTTAAGTCTGTCTTGCCAGTTTCTTGAAAAGCAGCATTGATCTCAGTAAAGGCGTCTTTCATATTGGCAGCAACCGCTATCAATGCGGTCTGAGCCTGCGCAGACCCGCCAGTTAGCATAAACACTAGGAAAATCCAACGAAGCAAAACTAACAACAGAACCCCTCTCAGAAAATGCTAACCAAAGAACCAAGCCCTTATAAAACTTTATATAGGTACCTAACTTATCGATATGCGATGATATTATCTTAATTTTTCAAGAAAAGTACCGATGAAAAAGCTCTGCTCAAGCATTCTTGCCCTCCTCTTTTTAAATAATAGTGTCATCGCCCTGGCCCAAGAGAAGAGCATTGTGGTTTCTTCCACAACCTCTACTGAGCAATCCGGTCTTTTTAGTCAACTACTTCCTGTCTTTGAAAAGAAGTTTGGGATCCAGGTAAAGGTGGTTGCCGTTGGGACTGGACAAGCTCTTGATATTGCTCGACGTGGTGATGCTGATGTTGTATTTGTTCACGATAAACCTGCAGAAGAAATCTTCCTTGCGGAGGGATACTCCACCAAACGATACGAGGTGATGTACAACGACTTTGTATTGATTGGACCGAAGTTAGACCCAGCCAAAATTAGTGGTGGCAAAGAGATACAGGCTGCTTTTGCGAAGATCGCCAGTAGTCAGTCACCATTTATTTCACGAGGCGACAAGAGCGGCACGAACGCAGCCGAACTTCGCTATTGGAAAGACGCTGGTATTACGGTTTCTCCATCCATGTCTTGGTATAGAGAAACCGGCTCTGGCATGGGCCCAGCCCTCAATACTGCATCAGCAATGAACGGCTACGTTTTGTCTGATCGCGCTACGTGGCTGACCTTCAAGAATCGCGGTGATCTAGCCATCCTAGTTGAAGGCGACCCTAAGCTATTTAACCAATATGGTGTGATGCTAGTGAATCCTGCAAAATACCCCCAAGTTAAAAAAGTTGAGGGTCAAGCTTTTATTGATTGGCTGATTTCGAAAGACGGTCAAGATACTATTGCAGCCTACAAAGTGGGTGGCGAACCATTATTCTTCCCGAATGCCAAAAAATAAGGCCTCTAATAAGCCGCAAAGAAAATGCCCCTTAGTGAGCTAAGGGGCATTCTGAATTACAGCAGATACTTCTGCTTTAAGACTTACTTCTTGGGAGTTACAAAGCCAATCGCTGTGTCATCAATAAATTCAATCATGACATCATCACCTGCTTTGAATTTCTCAAGACCAAGAACACTTTGATCCACTTTAACCTTTTGCTTTTCACCACCAGGTAAAGTAAAAGTCACGATACGTGTCTTAGCATCAATCGTGCTAATTTTTACAGTTGCATAAATAGTGTCTGTGCTTTCTTCAAAAGGCTTGGCAGATCCTTTGCCAGAAATCACAAGGGAGCGAACACCTGAAACGCCTGGTTTTGCATCCTTGCTAACCGCTGTTAAGCCAACTGCAATTGCTTGCGCATGCTCAACTACAAATACATCACCTTTCTTTACCTTATCCAAATCATTCACCTGCTTGGATACATTCATCTGAACTAAATTACCATTAGCATCTTTGAGCATAACAATCCGTTTTTTAGCGTCAACTGAATCTACAGTAGCGCTAATCACCGCTACATCAGCTGCCAAAGGGATCATCTTGGCTGGTAATTGCGCAAAGGCAAGGGATGCAATGGTTAAACCGAGTGGTACAAATAGTGCAGTAAGAAATGATTTCTTCAAGATAACTCCTAAATAAAAGGTTGCTGGTTAAGCCCGATCGCCATAACGCATTTTCATTGTATCTTTGATATAGATATTTTTTATGACAATTTAGGGTACATACTAACTGGGATGTTCATAATTACGATTAAACCCTGGTCTCAAGCTATATCAGAGGCCCTTATCATACGAATGCAGGTATTTGTTCAAGAGCAAGGCGTCCCAGAGGAGTTGGAGCTTGATGAGTTTGATTCATCTGCAGACCATGCTCTCGCTTATATACAAAATCAATGTGTAGGCACTGCGAGATTGATTTTGCGGTCAGATGGGCGCGCTCAAATTGGGCGAATGGCTGTTCTGAGAGAATTCCGTCAAAAAGGGGTGGGTCGCCAGTTACTGAGGGCCCTGATTCTTCTTGGAAAATCCCGAGGGATAGTCGAATTCGAGCTACACGCCCAAGTTAGCGCCATTTCTTTTTATGAAAAATTGGGCTTTATACCCCACGGTGAGGTCTATGACGAAGCAGGAATACCGCACCGTAATATGATTCTGCTATCAAAAATAAATGATTGAGATCTGATGCCGTCATCCCCAACACTAACCCCATACTTATTCCGAGTGTGTTACGCCGATACCGATGCCGCTGGCTTTGTTCATCATGCTCGCTATCTCGAGATATTTGAACGCAGCCGCACGGAGTGGCTCCATCAGATGGGGCATTCCCCAGCAAAGCTTGCCCATGACTTCGGCATCCTGCTACCCATTCGCGAGCTCACTATGCATTTTCATAAACCGGGTCGACTCGATGACCTACTCAGTATTGATCAAGAGATAGAGCATCGTGGCCGCACTCAGGTTACAGTCAAGCAAACTGCTAGGCGTGTGAACCCAGATAATCTAAACCAAGCGGAAGAATTCATTGCTAGCGTACTGATTCACATTGTCTGTGTAGACACCACCACCATTAAGCCCAAAGGGCTGCCTGACTGGCTATTTCCCTTATCTGAGTGAATATCGCTTGCAATAGCTTAAAATAAGCCCTCTTACTGCAAACATCTTAGTGTGGCAGCTCACCCCATTGGCCGGGACAGTCTTTTTATTGAATACGGGTCAATTTTTCATTGGTCCTTATGTTATTCACTGAACTCGGTTTATCTGACTCCATCCTGCGTGCCATTCAGGAGCATGGCTATACCAGCCCGACCCCTATTCAAGCAAAATCGATACCTGCAGTCCTCAAAGGAGGAGATTTGCTTGCCGCTGCGCAAACCGGCACGGGCAAAACCGCTGGCTTTACCCTGCCCATCCTGCAACGCTTAATTAGCAACAGCAAACCTAGCGCAGGGAAACGCCAACTCAAGGTGTTAATTTTGACTCCAACTCGTGAGTTAGCGGCGCAGGTTCAAGAATCCGTTACCACTTACGGAAAATATACTGGGCTTAAATCCACGGTCATCTTTGGTGGCGTGGGAGCAAATCCTCAAATCAAAGCCATTCAGGGGGGCTTAGATATATTGGTTGCTACACCAGGGCGTCTTTTGGACTTAATGTCACAAAACTGCGTATCGCTAAATGCCATTGAGATTCTGGTGTTGGATGAGGCTGATCGCATGCTAGATATGGGCTTCTTACGCGATATCAAAAAGATCTTGGCAGCACTACCAAAACAACGTCAGAACCTTCTGTTCTCCGCAACATTTTCTACAGAAATTAAAACACTAGCCGATAGCCTTCTGAACTCTCCTGCCCTGATTGAAGTGGCTCGCAGTAACAGCGCCAACGAAGCGATTGCGCAGCTGATTCACCCTGTAGATAGAACCCAAAAGCACCCGCTATTAGCGCACCTTATCAAAAGTAATGGTTGGCAACAAGTCTTAGTCTTTACTCGCACCAAGCATGGCGCCAACAAGCTAGTTACGCAATTAGAGAAGGATGGTATTACCAGTATGGCAATCCATGGTAATAAAAGCCAAAGTGCGCGCACTAAGGCGCTGGCGGATTTCAAAGCTGGAAAAATTGCCGTTCTCGTTGCAACCGATATTGCTGCACGAGGTATCGATATTGACCAACTCCCTCACGTTGTAAATTATGACTTACCGAATGTTTCGGAAGACTATGTTCATCGCATTGGTCGCACCGGCAGAGCTGGTTCAAATGGTGTGGCGATCTCTTTAGTCTGCGTAGATGAGCATCAAATGTTAAGAGATATCGAAAAACTGATTAAGCAAAAACTTCCGCAAGAAATCATTGCTGGATTCGAGCCCGATCCTCATGCGGTAGCCCAACCCATTCAATTGCGTAGTCAGCAACATCAACAAGCCAGAAAGCCTAGACAGGCTGGAAATGCAGGTGCCGCAGGCAAGCCCGCAGTGAAACGCTCTGCTCCATCCAAAAGAAGCTTTAACCGCTAAAAAACCACTAAAATTCTTCCGTGAAATTCTTTTAATACCAGCTTACTTACTAGAAGAGATCCTATGACCATTACTCGTCGCTCAGCCATCAAAACCATTGCCAGCGCATTTGCATTACCAGCATTTAACCCAATCGCGTCTGTTTTCGCGCAAACTTCATCAGAGTGGACAAGCTATGAAATAGTCACTGAGGTCAATCTGACAAATGCCAACGGGGCAGCAGAAGCTTGGATCCCCTTGTCTTTGGTTTTAAATACTGACTACTTTAAGACACTTGCCATTAGGCTAGAAGCTAGTGATTCAAAATCTGCAAGCAAAATCTATGAGACACCCGATAAGCAAGCACGCATGCTTTGGACAAAATGGGACAAAGCAGAAACTGATCACTCAGTAAAGATCTCAATGCTGGTGAGCACTCGTAATCGCCATCTTGAATTCTCAAACCCAAATCCAGCCCTCAAGTTATCGAAAGAGGAACAAAAATTCTGGACACGGGCTACCGTCTATTTGCCAACCGATGGTCTAGTGAAGGCTAAGGCGTTAGAATGTATTTCAAGCCTGCCTGCCAATGCAAGTGATCTTGAAAAAGCTAAGGCGATTTATAACTGGGTAGTAGACAATACCCATCGCGACCCAAAAACGCGCGGTTGCGGTCAGGGCGATGTCAAGCTAATGCTTGAAACTAATAATCTTGGTGGCAAATGCGCCGATATCAACGCCGTCTTTGTTGCCTTAGCTCGCTCAGTAGGCGTTGCCGCTCGCGATGTTTACGGAATTCGAATTGCTGACTCCGCTCGCGGCTATAAGAGTCTTGGCAAGTCGAGCGATATTACCAAAGCGCAACATTGCCGCGCTGAGTTTTATGCGAATGGCTATGGCTGGGTTCCCGTCGACCCTGCAGATGTTCGTAAAGTTATCCTGGAAGAAACTGGTGGTCTACCCGTGAATGATCCGAAGGTATTGGCAATCCGCGATTATTTATTTGGTAACTGGGAAATGAATTGGTTAGCCTACAACTACGATCATGATATTGCGCTGCCTGGCTCTAAGCTAGGTAAGAATGGTGATATTCCCTTCCTTATGTATCCGCAAGCTGAGAGCAAAGAGGGTCGCTATGACTCACTGGATCCCGATAACTTTAAATACAAAATTACCAGCCGACTGATTGGCTAGTTTAGGCCTATAGGAATTCAGAGTGATAGACCCAATAAGAAGAGGGCTAGCGAGAGAGATCATCCTCCCACTGTTTTTTACTTGCCTTAGTCTTACGGCGGGTTCTGCTTTTGCGCAATGGCGCCCTATTAGCCAAGTTGGCTTGAGTCAGGCACCCCCACTACAACTAAATAATTTGGCTGATGTATCGGTCAACATCAATACCTACAAAGGCAAGGTCGTCATTGTGAATTTTTGGGCCAGCTGGTGTGAGCCTTGTAGAGAAGAATTTACTGAGCTAACTCACTTGCAGGAAAAGTATGGCCCTCAGGGTCTCAAAGTATTGGCACTCAACTTAGCGGAGATGAAGCCCCGTATTGCCCAATTTTTAAAGGGTAATGGTATTTCTGAAAATAGTATTGAAATCTTGCAAGATCGCAATAGTATTATTTATAAAACTTGGAAAGCGCGCGGCATACCGACGAGCTATCTACTCAATAAGCAGGGAAAAATAGAGGGCGTTTGGATTGGTGCCATTGATAATGCCGATAGCGCTGAAGTGAGTAGCAAAATCGAAGTCTTACTACGTCAATAATAGACCCATTTACTGCAACTGAATGCTCTCATAAGAGGTGATATGAACCAAACCAATTCCTCAGCCACTTCAGAACCACGCCTCACGTCACTGTCCCATGGGGGTGGTTGTGGCTGCAAAATCGCTCCAGGAGTTCTCTCGGAGATTCTTAAGGGGGTGCCGCAATTACCTTTTCCCAAGGAGCTACTGATCGGCATTGAAACCTCCGATGATGCGGCGGTCTATCAAATCAATGAATCACAGGCCATTGTTGCCACCACTGATTTTTTTATGCCAATTGTGGATGACCCATTTGATTTTGGCAAAATTGCAGCCACCAATGCCATCAGCGATATCTACGCAATGGGCGCTACACCCCTCTTTGCACTAGCCCTTGTGGGCATGCCTATTAAGGTCTTATCCAACAGGACTATCGCCCGCATTTTGGAGGGTGGTGCAGAAGCCTGTCGTAGCGCTGGCATACCCATCGCCGGTGGTCACACCATTGATTCTGTAGAACCTATCTACGGCTTAGTGGCAATCGGGATCGTTGACCCAAGACAAGTTAAAAGTAATGCCGCAGCGAAACCTGGTGATATCTTAATTCTGGGAAAACCGATTGGGGTTGGTATTCTTTCGGCAGCATTAAAGAAGGATCTTCTCAGTGCGCAGGGCTATCAAGAAATGATCATCAATACCACCAAACTCAATTCTGCCGGCCCCGACCTAGCCAAACTTCCTGGAGTGCACGCCCTAACCGATATCACAGGATTTGGCTTGGCAGGACATGTGCTTGAGCTTGCCCGTGGCTCTGATTGCACTGCACAGATTAACTGGAGTCAAGTCCCTTTACTTTCTCAAGTACAAGAACTGGCTGAGCAAGAGATCGTCACCGGGGCCTCTGATCGTAATTGGCAAAGCTATGGTAGTGATGTTGCTTTACCAGCATCTTTTAGCAAAGCACAACAAGCCCTATTAACCGATCCACAAACCAGTGGCGGCCTACTGGTTGCTTGCAGCGAAGATACCGTACAAAAAGTACTGGATATCTTTAAGCGCCACAACTTCTCAGACGCTAGCGTAATTGGTCAAATCAGCACAAAACTAGATAAACCACTTGTGATATCTCGCTAGGATGTCCGTTCGCTCTTCCGCTCATGAGCTTTGCAAGAGCTGACTTTGCCTTAATCCAAATCAGCGGATATAAAAAAGCCCAGTCCATTACGGAGCTAGGCTTTTCAGAATGCAAAAGGAATTTACTTCTTAGCTTCCATGGCCTCTTTGGTAGCAGTAATTTCTTTACGGCGCTCCTTGCATGCACCAGCAATCTCTTGCAATGCTTTACGGGCACGAGCAGCGGATGCCTTAATACCTTTTTCAATAAACTTTTCATTCTCTGCCTTATACGTCTCAAAAGCAGCTAGCAATGTATCGTGTTGTGACATCTTGTCTCCTCATGATTTAATGTTCAATTACAAAAGCAAAATCAGTATATAGCCATAAAAACGTCAAAATTTAAGGGGTCGGATCAGGGATAACTCTTAGAAACTCAATCTAAAACAAGAGAAATCAGCCTAACGAACCCCATAAAAGACTATTTTTTTATCTTCATGCCTACAAAAACCTCAGTCCATCTTAATATTATTTTCAGTAATTACCTGCTCATATTTCTTTAATTCTTGTTTCATAATTGCGCTAAATTGCTCGCTGCTACCGCCCGTAATTTTGACGCCTCTGCTTTCAGCCAAGGACTTTAATGTTGGGCTTTTTAAAGCATTATTTACCTCTAGATTGAGCTTTTTAACCAACTCACCAGGAGTATTTGCTGGAAGGAAAATTCCCTGCCAGCCATCAGAATCAAATCCTGGATAAGATTTAGCAACGGGCAGGACGTTTGGTAACAACTCGGATGGCTTTGGACCACCGATTGCCAATGGCTTGATTTTGCCAGCCTGAATGAGTGCTAATGTCGAAGTAGTCGTATCAAACGCCACATCAATTTCTCCGGCCATCAGCGCAGTCAATAGCTGTGGAGAGCCACGATATTGAATATGTTGCATCTTAACTCCTGCAACCTTTTCTAGCATAGCCATACTCAAATGTGGCCCAGAACCACTTCCGTAGGATCCATAATTAATTTTTCCAGGATTTTTTTGGGCGTATTCAACGAGATCGGCAACGCTATTCGCAGAAAAATTAGGGCTAGCAATCAACACATAGGAAACCGTAATTGTTTGAGCTACTGGGATAAGTTCTTTTTCGGTATTAAATGGCAGCTTTTGAACAAATGGATTTATGACAATTTGTGAAGCGCTATTTAACAGGGTATATCCATCAGGAGCAGATCTAACGACCGCTTCCGCAGCAACGGTTCCTGCAGCGCCAACTTTATTTTCAACAATAATCGCTTGTCCCAAGCTATCTTGCATTTGCTTAGCAATAGCTCTGCCAAACAAATCCGTAGCAGCACCCGGTGGATAACCTATCACCATTTTAATAGGTCTATTGGGATAAGTTTGCGCCTGCAAATTTGCGCCAAAGACAAAAAGGAGCAAGCCTAAAGCTAGTAATCTAGAAAGATAAGTCATTTTGATTAATACCCCAATTAAGATTGTTTATCTTTTAAAAATCCATCATTACCAAAAGTTAGCCCCGTCTCTTCGGCTAGCTCTAAGACTTTTGGATGCCAGGTGATATGACCAACTTCCGCATCTCTGCCACCAACGATGGAATACACAACTAAATTAAAGTCATTGGGATTTTTAAAGCCTCGCATCAATCCAATGGGCACTGAAAAACAGTCCCACTGATTCAAGACGACTTCGTGCTCTGCGTTATCACCCCAAAAAACAATCATCTTGCCATTTAAAGGAAAGAAAACCTCTTCAGTGTCATGAGCATGCAAGTTCGCGCCTTGGCCAGGCATCACTTCTATTAGGCTGACGCCAAAACGATGGTCACCCTTGATCGCAGGTTCTACCCCTTTATTTTCAAGAACGCCCTTGTTGATAATCTTATAAAGATTTTTTTGAAAGCCGGGTATACGACTTTCAATAAAAGATTCACCATAGGGAGCGACCTTTCCCCAGCGTGCAATTCTATTTTTTTCCATTTCCTCTGGTAGCACTGACATATTTTCTCCTTTTAAGCTACTGATGATTCATTGCGAAATTTTTGCCTGTTTGATCACTTTTCCAAGTATTTCCATCTGTGAATTTATAGTCGCAGCCATTTTTTCAGGCGAGCTACTGCTCACAGTAATAAAACCTTCAGATTCAATCTTTTTCTTAAATGCTGGACTGGAGATAACTACTGCTGTTTGCTGGTAGAGCTTATTCACAGTGCTAGCTGGGGTTCCCCCAGGAACCCAAAGGCCGTAATAAATACGCGCCTCATAATCTGATAAGCCTGGAGTCTCGGCAATTGTTGGTACATTTGGTAATAAAGATGAGCGAGTTGAGCCAGTGACAGCAATAGGCACTAAAGCGCCTGATTGTATGTGCTGCAAGGCTACATCAATACCTGCAAAATAAAGCTGAACATGACCAGCAAGTGTGTCCGCTAAAGCAGGTCCACCACCCTTATAGGGAACGTGCTGAAGATCCATCCCAGATTTTTGATTCAAGAGCTCGCCGGCCAAATGTGCCATGCTGCCATTACCAAATGAAGCATAGCTAATAGAATGTGGTTTGGCTTTATCCAGCGCAATAAGCTCAGAAATATTTTTAACAGGAACCCCAGGATGGGCTACCAATACCAAATCTAAGGAAGCAATTTGAGAGATTGGTGTGAAATCCTTAAAAGTGTCGTACGGCAACTTAGGCACAAGGATTGCATTGGTAGCATGTGATGAAATACTATGGAACATCATCGTATTTCCATCTGGAATCGAGCGCGCAACTGCTTCCGCTCCTATCAAACCATTTGCACCACCTTTATTGTCGATAACAATTTTTTTACCGATTCTCTCACCAAGAAAAAAAGCGAAATCCCTTCCCAACAAATCGTTTGCACCCCCTGAAGGCCAAGGGATAATGATTTTCATGGTCCTCGAATCATCTGTAGATGATTGCGCATGACTGAGACTTGAAATAAAAACCAACAGAACTAAGCTTAGGGTTTTAGTTATCAGGGTAGATTTATGCATTGGTATCTCGTTATATTTTTTATGAAATGTACAAAAAAATTCTCATTGAAATCGATTAAGAGCGCTCTACATCAATCCCATTGATCATGGAATGAACGGCCAAAGAAAACTGATTTATTAGCCCCTTAACTTCTTCTAGGTGATTGCAAAACCTCAAAAAACCGTGGGTATATCCCTCGACAATAAGATGGTCACATTTCCCACCAGTTGCTTTGACCCTTGCAACCAATGCCAAATTTTCGTCAATCAGCGGATCTAAATCTCCAATAGCAATCCAAACAGGGGGTAAATTCTCGAGACGACTATGAAGAGGGGCGGCTAAGGGCGTTAAGCGATCCTCGGGATTCGATAAAAACTGATCCCAATACCAATTCATGGATTTAATAGATAGGCCATATTGACCGCCTCCTAGATCCTGCCAAGATTGCGATATCGGACCAGAATCATATACGCCATAGAACAGTGCAAGCCCAAGCACTTTCTGCTTTAGATCAGCATCAAATAGATTGAGATAAGCGCTCAATGCAATATTGGCTCCTGCAGAGTCGCCAATCAAAATGCAATCAAGCTCACTGCCGTAGTTCTTTGCAAACATTTTTAATAGCTCTTGCAGGACATGAGTGCATTCATCATTTTGATGGGGATGCTTTTTTTGTGGCGCTAAAGAATATCCAATGGATACCAAACTCAGGCCACTTGCTTTGGCAAACGATTGCGCAATCGCATGATGGGTATATTGATCGCCGAAGCTCCACCCTCCTCCATGGATATACACTAACAAGGTGTTTCTTGGGAAAGTTCCAATGCCATCCGGAAAATAACAACGGCAGCCAACCTCTTGGTCCGAGTACCAAATACCCAAGTCGAGTACCTCAACTTGGTCAAGCAGGTCCTTGTTTAGATATTCATATTGTTTTGCTAGTTGCTGCCTAGCAGCATCTAAGGAAATTGAGAAAATATCAGGGGCGCCTAAACCCATAGCGCTCATCTCTTTCTGTAGCGCCAATAAATCTTGGTTAATTGGACTCACTATTGCCATTCCTTTAAAGTGGTATATCTCACTACAACTACTAAATGGCGAGATTAGGCTTTATCTTCGGCAAAAGTAATTCCGATATTTTTAAAATTTTCCACAACCTTAGCCCCCCAGCGACGCTCAACTTCAGTAGCGATTTTTGGATCGAAAGCGACGTCGCCGAAAGTATCTTCAACCTTCCCTTGTACTAATACGAGCAGCTTTGCATCATCCAGCGCTGATATATTTTTAAATCTTCTATAAACACCGGGAGGAATAGAGCACAAATCAAATGGCTCTAAAACAACACTGTGCTCACCATCATTGCCCCAAATAATTTCATACTTACCACTTAAGCACATAAAAGTTTCCACTGTGCGCTGATGATTATGGAGTGCGGGGCCATTTCCTTGGGGGCATTCAGCAATCGCTACTTCAAGGCCAGGGGCTCCAATGACGCCAGGCTTGGCAGCTTTACGAGTATTCCCCTCTGGAGCCATCACTGAATAAACGCTGTGAGCAGCAATCAGCTCATAGGCCTCCCCAGGGATTCCAGTATTGTCAACTTTGAAGCTTTTTTTGCTGGGCGATAAATCTTTAAACCGCGCAACGTTATGCTCCATTTCTGCTGGGCTAATATCCAGACCTTTCATCATCTCTCCTTAGGTTATGGTTGTATTGCCTAATTTGGCACAATTCATTCATTCTTAATCCACTCTGCCGATTTTCTTCAACACCTCACTAATTTTGGCTGCATCCGCCTTCCAAAACTTATCAAATTCTGGTGCATCAAGATAAGTGACGGGAATATTTAAATTTTCCATTGACTTCAAATACTCAGGATCTGTTGAGATAAGCTTCACTCCATCTCGTAATCTGTTTATGACGGTATTGGGGGTATTGGCGGCCACAAAAAGACCTCCCCAGTTAGGATATTCCACATTGAATCCAAGCTCTTTTAAGGTTGGGGTATTGGGTATCAACTTATTGCGCTGCCCCGACCAACTAGCAATAATTCGAATCGTTCCAGATTTTTGATGGACCAAAGCATTATTGAGAGCTAACATTGAGAGGTCCACATGTCCACCCAATAGCGCTGTTAAGGCTGGACCAGCTCCAGTGAAAGGTATGTGCTGGAACTTCAGGTCTGCTGAATTAGCAAACATTTCCAACGCCAAATGAATCGGGCCATAAACACCTGAAGATCCATAAGTAAGTTGGCCAGGCCGAGCTTTAGCATCTTTGACTACATCCGCTAGATTGTTGTATGGCGAGTCTGTTTTAACAATGAGTACTAGTGGCTCAGATGAAATTAAAGCAATAGGCGCCAATTGCTTCAGCTCATATTGTGGCTTTGTATCAAACAACTTGTCTGCCTCTGGAGTGGCAGAGATAGTGGACAGATTAAAGAGGATCGTATAACCATCTGGCTTCGCAGCCAATGCAAAGGCGGTCCCTGGAGCACCGCCCGATCCACCTCGATTATTAACAATGATGGCCTGCTTTAGATGCTTCCCCAGATGATCAGCTAAGGGTCTCGCTATGGTATCTGCAGAACCCCCGGGGGCAAAAGGAACAACCATATTAATAG
Organism: Burkholderiaceae bacterium; assembly: GCA_947447945.1. Lineage (GTDB taxonomy): Bacteria > Pseudomonadota > Gammaproteobacteria > Burkholderiales > Burkholderiaceae > Polynucleobacter. Next base: position 22,524 of record CANFLR010000001.1, on the reverse strand, counting down.
ACTTGCTGGGGTAGGCTTGGCTAAAAACAGGCAGGCAATATCCAAGGATAATGAGGGCAAAAAAGTGGCGTATCAAGATCTTCATCACTCGGTTAATTTGTTAATGTTTGCTGATAAACGACTTCCTGATCATTCAGCGTAATTGAATAATGAATATCATTTTGGGTTTCCAAGGCTGCATGTAAAAAACAGACTTGATGGGCCAATCTGACTAAATCTGTACCAACTTCGTCGCTAAAATCCCCATCCACAAAAATATGCGTGTCAAATACTAGGTTTTGATGTTTTTTAATATCTAAATCAAACGGCGTTAACTGGACAATCCTCAAAGCATCCAAGTGAATTTTATGAACATCAGCATAACGATGGAATTGGGTCATAAAGCAAAATGCCAGTGCAGCACCGTGATAACTCAGCGCAGAAGGTGAATCCAATCCAGCAATATCCTCACTGTGAAGATCGCTGCGATAACAGAACACGCTCCCTAGTGGGTGATAAAAACTAGTTTGGACTTCATTCTGATACTGATTAAGGGATTGGCCAATGCCTCTAATGTGAACGGTACGATCTATCTCGGGCAACAAGCCAACCGGAATTTCTCCTGGCTTTGGTGGCTCCATAGTCGATTCAAGCTTTTTTTCCAAAATCAGACCACCAGCACCCTCCAGTGGCGGCAGTTTCTGGGTATCGTGAATTCTTTGTAGGGGATCCCCGACCCGCTCAAGACCAGACTGCATCTCGGGTGGCAAGTGGATGTTTCTGCCGTTCGCCCTAATGGAAAACGTATTGTTCATTGGATAACGTATTGCCCGAATCGTCGGTGAATTTAATAAAGCCTCTAACACGCACTGCTTCAGTTCGACCTCAGGAATATCGGCGTCAATATCAAATTTCACTACGATATCTTTCAAGCAGCTCTTGATATCACCGCGATAAAAGGAGCCTTTGATATTGAAGTATGTATCTACAGTGACCTCAATTTTTGCGTTGCTAATTTTCTTATCCGCTAATATTTTTTTGATTTGATTTAATAGGCACATTTGCACTGATGCATTATGAATCGCTAGCGGCTGCGGAGCTGCATCGGCACCGCGCAAATGCAAGCTTTCATCGGTGGGAATTCTCCAGCCCGAACTATTGCGGCCTGAGGAGATAAAAGCTTCCTTCTGCATCCCATCCAAATCAATTGCCTCAGTACAAATATTGACAAGAGAGCTCGACTTACCATTTGCCCCCTGATGAACATACTTTTTATATTGATAAATGAGTGGCTTATGATCGACATCAAAGTTATTCATCAGATGCGAAGGTATGGCGCTAGAATCCATCAAGTCTCCATTATTTATATTTTTTGGTGATTTATACTACCTGATAAAGCTTATCCATGTATGGAGTGTGCCGGAATAACGCACCCTCTTTGGAGTCAGGATTTTAGAAGTGCTAAGGTTTCAAATATAGGTATTTCTACCAATATGAATGACTGCCACGGGCTGCGATTTCAAAAAATGACTATGCTGTCACCCATGGAACATCCTCGCCATAGCTTAATACTGCCTCTCTTAATCGCACTCCCGCTTTCTATCAGCGCCTGTGGACGTGAAACTTATACCAGTTGGAATTGTCAAGGTGATACTGGCAACAAGATTCTCATGGTACTCAGAAAGGCACAAATGAACCTCCAAGGGACTTCGCTGAATTATTGCGGCAGCCTCGGAGAAAAAAGTTACTTTGATAGCAGTTGCCCTGCCGTTATTGAACAGTCAAGGGTTACCTTCATTCCGAATACTGGGGTGTTGCTCGATCAACAGCAGGTATTTCATTGTGAAGCTATTTAAGCTTAAAGCAGATGCGGCCCAACCCAATCAGCCCCAAAAAACTCCTACTGACTAAGTGGACGGCAGTTCAACCTGTCCAAAAACAAAAACATTTTTTAGTCAGCAAAGTAATTCTTCCGGACTTACCAGATCAGGAAATTGAATTTATCGAGCTTGAAGCAATTTATAGCAAGAAGACTGAAATTATTCCCTGGCGAAATCTCAGCAATCCTGAGGTTTGGATCCAAGGCTGGAAATAAACTGGGTCACAAAGCGTGACCCAGTTAGCAGAGGGTAACTATCCTAGTCGCTCTTCTTTTTATTCGCAGGGGCTTTCTTGGCAAGCTCATCCAGATTCTTTTCGGCAGCATCTGCTACTTGATTGACAATTCGGCGACCCTCTTTGAACATCTTCTGACCGGTTGTAGACATTTCATGGACCACTTTCGAAAGCTTGTCAGCGTGGCTAGGTAATTTATTCTCGGCATCTTCCAGCCAGGTGACGAGTGAGGTTCTAACCTTCTCCAAATGCTTTTCTGTTTCATCTGCAGCATTCTCACCGAGATCCTTCAGGACAGCTTTCACTTTCTTGTGATAAACGGTAGCACGCTTGGCGGCCTCCTTAGTTGCATCCTCTTGCAAGCCCTTTAATTTGGTTAAATCATTTTTCGCGGCAGATTTTGCGCTATCCATTGCATTTTTCATGCTCCACTCTATTTCGGCAATATGGTGCTCACTCAATTCCTTAGCTGCATCCAGCAACTTATGGGAGTAATTAAATAGTTCTTTGGCCTTTTCCTGCTGCCATTTTTGAAAATCTTTGGTATCCATAATCCATTCCTTTGTGACAAGTTTGTGAATAAGCGGCTGAGTAATTCATTAATTCATATGAGTAACTCTATACTGATTTTCTGAGCTTGCCAATTCCCCAATCCTTGAGCATTAAAATATACCGATGACTCAGCAAAATAACCTTTATGAGACCATTGGCGGAGCCGATAAGGTCGATGAATTAGTAGACCGTTTTTACGATTTAATGTCGCTAGAAGAGACTCTTTCCACGCTACGCGCCATGCATCCCGCTGATTTAACGAGCTCTCGTGAAAAACTGAAATTATTTCTAAGTGGCTGGATGGGTGGGCCTGATATTTACTCGCCAAAATATGGCCACCCTATGCTGAGAGCTAGGCATTTACCTTTTAAGATTGGCATGACTGAGCGAAATCAATGGTTAGCCTGCATGTATCAAGCTCTTGAAGATTGCGGTATTGATGGCAAGATTGCAGATCAGCTCCATGAATCCCTCTTCAATACTGCAGACTGGATGAGGAATCAAGCGCAGTAAATAGACCTCAATAAACCAAATCCCCGACAAGGATTATGGTCATTTCCTCAGCAAGAATCTATCGCGTTGATTCGATACACTCTATCCATTGGATATTGATACATGACATGATTGAACAAATCACCACGCTTCTAGGCGATCCCAGTGTGTGGATTGCCTTTCTTACTCTGTGCGCTCTTGAGGTCGTACTGGGTATCGATAACATCATCTTCATTAGCGTAATCACCAATCGATTACCTGCGGAAATCCGCAATCAAGTTCGCCGCTTTGGCTTAATGTTTGCTCTCATCACCCGCATCCTGCTTTTACTAAGTCTTTCTTGGGTAATGGGCTTAACTCAAGAGCTATTTCAGATTCAGGGGCATCCTATATCAGGGCGAGATCTCATCCTGTTACTGGGTGGCTTCTTCTTAATTTGGAAGGCTTCAAAGGAGATCTATATTGAAGTGGAGACCGAGGATGCTCAAGAACCCCATTTAGACCCCCAAAAAGTTAGCGCGAATCCAACATCTCTGGCGAAGACCCTCATTGCCTCAGTGATTCAAATTGGTTTTCTGGATATTATTTTTTCGCTCGATAGCGTAATTACTGCAGTAGGTATGGTCGATCAGATTGGCGTGATGATTGCCGCGGTACTTGCCTCGGTTCTGATGATGCTCATTGCGGCTAAACCAATAGGCGACTTTGTGCAGCGTCACCCCTCGATTAAGGTACTCGCCCTATCCTTTTTAACAGTAGTTGGCGTGGTGCTCATTGCCGAAGGAATGGGGGTACATATCCCTAAAGGCTACGTTTATGTAGCAATGGCTTTTTCACTATTCGTTGAGCTTTTAAATATTCGTTCGCGAGAAAAGAAAAAGAGTCGTCATTAAATTACAGGGCTTGGGCGCAAGCGAAGCCACTTGACCAAGCCCACTGGAAGTTATGCCCACCTAGGTGACCCGTAACATCTACACACTCCCCAATAAAATAGAGTCCAGGATGCTTACGAGACATCATTGTTTGACCATCCAATTCCTTGGTATCAACACCACCCAACATCACCTCTGCTTTTTTCCACCCTAAGGTGCCTGCAGGTTTTACAGACCAATTGGTGATCAGCTCCTTTAAGGCCAGACGGTCTTTCTTAGAAACTTCGGCCCATTTTCGACCTAAGAGATTTTTTTGCTCTGCAAAAGCCTTTGCTAAGCGCTGAGGAAGCACCGAAGCCAAAATAGTCTCTGTAAGCTTTAAGCGATTATCTTCATGATTAAATAGATCATCGCAGTGGAAACTGCTACCAACCTCAATCGCGCCGAGCCAATCGATATGAATCTCTTCACCTTCAACCCAGTAGCTACTAGCCTGCAGAACTGCTGGGCCTGACAAACCTTTATGAGTCAACAGCAGGTCTTCCTGAAAGCGGCAAGCGCCATAGCGACTTCCCTTTGAACCCGAACTGATTCTGACAGGCAAGCTCAAGCCGGCCAACCCATTCAGATGGGAGAAGTGTTCTGCAGTAAAGGATAGCGGCACTAAGGCTGGGCGTGGCTCAATAACATTCAGTTCGAACTGCCTAGCAATATCCAATGAATAAGCGCTGGCACCGATTGCTGGCACTGGTAAGCCCCCTGTTGCCATCACAACAGACTGTGTTTTTTCAACGCCAGCAGTTGTGTGGAGAGCCCATACATCGGCATCATGATGAATAGATTCGACCTGAACTGGATTGCGTATCTTGACTCTACCCTTTACACATTCTGCAAATAACATCTCAATAATTTGCTGTGCTGATTCATCGCAAAATAGCTGTCCTTGGTGCTTCTCGTGATACTCGATTCGATAAGACTGAACGAGACTGATAAATTCTTTAGAGGGATAACGCGCTAATGCACTCTTTACAAAATGAGGGTTGCGAGAAAGAAAATGGGCTGGGCTGCTATGGAGGTTCGTAAAATTACATCGCCCCCCGCCACTGATGCGAATTTTTTCACCCAAGACCTCAGCGTGATCAATCACTAATACCTTTTTTCCTAGCTGACCTGCAACCCCAGCACAAAATAGACCTGCAGCTCCGCCGCCAATAATGACGGCATCCCAAATTTTGCTCATGATCTATTCAAATCGCTCAATGATTTCGGCGGGAATATTGAGTTTCTTCATATGCATCCGGGTATAAGCCTGTCTGAAGTTCTTGGTCATTGAAATCATGGTTGAGGCAGTCCAAGCAAAAGAAAACATTCCAGAAAAAGCAATGATGATTGCCATCATTTTCCAGCCCGGGGGCAAGAGATCATCCATAAAACCCATTGCCGTATAAGTACTACCGGCAAATAAAATGCTCTCGCCCAAGGCAGGTAGTAAATTGAAAGTCCATAGTGACACACCCCATATGATGATTTCAGCAATATGGGTAAGAAATAGATACAAAATGCTGAGGTAAAAAATGAGTGCAACGGCAGAATACTTACGCTCCGAAAGGTATAGAAAGGATTTCACTTCATAGCGCTTGGCGACCTGCAGCAGAACAAGGCCATGAACCAACATGACGAATAATAGAATGAGTATTCCGAGTGCATAAGCAGGAAGATCCAGCTGCGTAACAAGACTAGGGGTTTGGGTAATAGCCATATGCACCTTATTTTACTGATGTCATTAAGTTAGTTGATACCAGTCAGCAATAATGTTCCACGCCTCTTCTGCAGAATGAACGAAATGAATTAGGTCGATACTGGCCTGATCAATCACCCCGAATTCAAGCATCTTTTTAAGGTTCAGTACTTCTGACCAAAATCCATTGCCAACCAAGATGACTGGCAAAACGCTGACCTTACCCGTCTGCATTAAAGTCAAGACCTCAAAAAGCTCATCAAACGAACCGAAGCCTCCTGGATAAGCCACAATCGCTCTAGCCCTGAGCATGAAGTGCATCTTACGCAATGCAAAATAATGAAAGCGGAAGGCTAAACCTTCGGTAAGGTATGGATTGGGGTGTTGCTCCCGCGGCAGGCTAATATTAAATCCGATCGTTTTATCGCCAGCCTCAAATGCACCGCGATTAGCCGCCTCCATAATTCCAGGCCCCCCGCCAGTACAAATATGGAGCTTGCTACTTGCTAGAGCTTGGCTAGCATTGTAAGTTGCCACAATCTTGCCGAATTCACGTGCAGACTCGTAATATTGGCTGTGCAATACTGCTTTTTTTGCCTCGGCTATTTCTTCGGGCGTCTTAGCTGCCTTCTCCAGTTCTACAGCCTGATCATGACTAAGGAAGCGAGCGGAACCAAAAACGGTAATCGTATGATCTATGCCGCGCTCGCGCAATAAAATCTCAGGCTTTAATAACTCTAACTCAAAGCGAATCCCCAAAGTCTCTCGTCGCGTTAAAAAGGCGGGGTCATCAAATGCAAATTTAGAGGAATCTTCAGAGCTATTTTCTGAAATATCCATCTTGGTGAGATTTAAATAATCAGAGATGGTTTGGGCATTATTGCTAGGAAGCTTTGGACTCATATAGCGGCCTTGAATAAGAATATGGATCCATATTAACCTGTGAGAGAGCCTTATTGCTACCAAGAAACTGTCATGATCCAAATCCTCAGTGCTCTAGCTAAACGCATGACTATTTACCACTCTTAGAATAAGGGTTAAGATGATGCAACTCCAGCCAAATCAGGCAAGCTCATGATGAACCGTTTAATCTTTCGCAGCTGCTGCTGCCTATTTGCCCTTTTTGCTCATGGTCAGCTAGCCATAGCATCCCCACCGATGGATGGAGCTCTCCTCCAATCCTTTGCCCCTACCGGCGTTCTGCGGGTCGGGATTAATTTAGGCAATCCCGTGCTTGCCAGCACCAATACAACGACTCAAAAGCCGATCGGCGTCACAGTTGATATCGCACATGAAATCGGCGCTCGAACTGGCTTACCAGTTCAGCTCATCCCTTTCCAAAGTGCGGGTGCAACCGTCAGCGCCCTAAAATCCAATAATATCGACTTAATCTTTGTCGCGATTGATCCATTGCGCGGTGAAGACGTGAGCTATACACCACCATACATCCAAATTGAAGGGGCTTACCTGGTCAAATCATCATCCCCTATTCAGAGTAATCAAGAAGTCGATAAAGTAGGTAATGAAATTATTGTTGGCTTAGGCAGCGCTTATGATCTCTACCTCACTCGTGAGATTAAACATGCTACTTTTATCCGAACTACTAGCTCACCAGCTGTAGTAGACGAATTCATGAGCGGTAAAGGTAACGTGGCTGCTGGTGTAAAACAGCAACTAGAAAGTGATGCAGCGCGCTATAGCGGCGTACGCATGCTGCCTGGACGATTTATGGTGATCGATCAAGCCATCGGGATCCCTAAAGCGAGACCGGAGTCGGTAAAAACTACTGCCTATTTAGCCAATGTCATTGCCGACCTCAAGGCCTCTGGTTTTGTTGCTAGCGCACTAAAGCGTCATGATATTCAAGGCGCTAAAGTGGCCGAATAAAAGCGATAACTGAGGGATGACTCCATTAAACGCAGGGCCTACTGAACTAGCATCACTAGCTCTCATTACCCATTTAAAGCGACATCCTTCAGAACACAAGGGTGATGCCGGAAAAGTTGTTCTTATTGGCGGAGCAACTGGCATGGCTGGTGCACTTGTACTAGCTGGTAATGCAGCGCTGCATTTAGGTGCCGGCTGGACCATCTTGGAAATGCTGGATACCGCCACCCCCCATCAGGCACTCGTTGATATTCCAGAACTCATGGTGAGGATGGCTAGTAATGATGCCTCGGCAGGATTGGCTAAAACTTGTCCCGACCTGATTGCAATCGGGCCGGGCTTGGGAGATTCTCCCATTGCTCGTGACTGGCTTAAGGCTTGTCTGGCATACCCCAACACCCCTTTAATCATCGATGCCGATGCCCTCAATTTAATTGCAGCCGATCAGGATTTGTTAATCGCACTACAAACTCGAAACCAGCACTTTCCAGATCTGAGTGTCATCACTCCACATCCTGGTGAGGCTGCTCGACTCCTCAATCTCTCTAGTGCACAAGTTCAAGCTGATCGTTTAAATGCTCTAAGGAATTTAGTGAAACTGACAAACTCAATTGTGATTCTTAAAGGTCAACACACCTTAATTGCATCACCACAACACCCCCCCGTGGAATGCAAGCAAGGCAACCCAGGAATGGCTACTGGAGGCATGGGCGATATTCTCACTGGAAGCATTGCCGCAATTGCCGTGCAAGGTATTCGGCATCAACTCGATTTATGGGACTCAAGCTGCGTTGCGGTTGAGCTGCACGCCTTAGCAGCTGATCAGTTGGTTGCTAAAGGAAGCGGTCCTATTGGGCTCACGCCATCTGAAACAATTCTAGAAATGCGCAGCCTACTCAATAGCTTTTGCAAGGCATGATGTCTACAAGTCATATGACCCCCCAACGTAAACGCTACATTCAGGGTATCTTGATGGCCAGCCTTGGATCGATTCTATTTTCTGGAAAAGCGATCCTATTTAAACTTGCCTTTACCTATAGTAGCAATGTAGAAACCCTTTTAGCGCTTCGTATGCTACTGGCTATGCCTTTTTTCTGGTTCATCTATTGGTGGCAATCCCGCAAGAAAAAAATTGCGCCCATTACTCACTCTGATCTTGCCAAGATTTTGTGTCTCGGCTTTCTGGGCTACTTTCTCTCGAGTTACTTAGATTTATTGGGATTGCAATATATCTCTGTTGGCTTGGAGCGTATTGTGCTGTATCTCACCCCAACATTTGTCCTACTCATTTCATATTTTGTTTTGCATAAAGCGATTTCACGCTTACAGTGGATCGCTTTAATCGTGGGCTACCTAGGAGTGATAGCTGTCTTCATGCAAGATGCCAATTCCACTGGAAGTGCTGCTTGGCTTGGCATGCTCTTGGTGCTTGCTGGTGCCTGCGTCTATGCCGTTTATATGATTGGCTCTGGCGAAATGGTTCGTCGTATCGGTAGCATTCAGTTGGTAGTTTATGCCAGTAGCTCCTCAGCTTTTTTTAGCATTGCCCAAGCCCTGATCCAAAACCCCAGCGCCATGTTTGAGCAAGCACCACCAATCTACTGGCTTAGTCTATTTAATGCTAGCTTTTGTACAGTGATTCCGATGTTGCTGATTATGATTTCGATTAATCGCATTGGATCACCGCTGGTTGCGCAAGCTGGGGTTCTTGGGCCCGTCTCCACGATTTTCATGGGTTGGGCAGTTCTTTCAGAGCCAATTACCTGGTTACAGATTTTGGGGATGGCTCTCGTAGTAGGCGCTATGTGGCTATTAGTCAGCAATGATCCTCAAAAACAAAAACCACTGGAATCAACAAACTCCAATGGTTTTGGTAGTAACGACCTTCTCGGATCCTAGCCGAGATCAGGTAAAGCTACTGTGCAGCTTGAGCTGCTTCAGCTTTTTTAGTCTTTTTAGCTTTTTTCTCAGCCTTCTTCTTCGCCTTCTTATCTTTCTTGGCTTGTTTTTTTGCCTTTTTCGCCGCAGCCTTATCTGACTCAGCGCCTGGGGCTGTAGCAGGAGCTGCAGCAACTGGAGCGGCTGTAGGTGCAGGTGCTGGCTCTGCTGACATCACAGCCATTGGAGACAACCCAATTGCGGCGGTTACCAAAGAGACTAGGCTTAAGCGTACAAAACGAGAAATCATTGTGCTCTCCAATAGTGTTGATTAACGTATTCATCATACCTAAGAATTCACTCTAGATGATTTTTAATGCCTAGGCCGATATTGGGGCAATAAAAAAGCCATCCGAAGATGGCTTTTGATGAGTCTTAGATTAATTAAGCAGCTTGGGCCTCGACCTCGGTAATATTCTCTAATGCCTTAGCAAGAAGGTCAACTGTACGATCAACGTGAGCCAGCTTCTCAAGGCCAAATAAGCCGATCCGGAAAGTACGGAAGTCTGGACGCTCATCACACTGCAAAGGAACGCCAGCAGCAGTCTGCAACCCTAATGCGATGAATTTTTTACCAGATTGAATATCCGTATCTCTGGTGTAACTCACCACCACGCCAGGGGCCTGAAAGCCTTTAGCAGAAACAGATGGATAACCTTTGGCAACAAGAAGTTTGCGCACCTTGTCGCCCAACTCTTGTTGTCTTTCCCTTAAGGCATCAAAGCCCAAGGTCTGAGTTTCTTTCATAGTGTTCCGTAAAATCTTTAAGGCATCAGTTGGCATCGTCGTGTGATAAACGTGACCACCCTTTTCGTAAGCCTCCATGATTTGGAGCCACTTCTTTAGATCCATCGAAAAACTACTACTTTGGGTGGATTCAATTCGCTCACGTGCTCTTTCACCAAGCGCAATCAGGGCGCAGCATGGGGAACTACTCCAACCTTTTTGTGGAGCAGTAATGAGGACATCAACGTCACAAGCCTTCATATCCACCCACATTGCACCAGAAGCGATGCAATCTAAAACGAATAAACCATTAACCGAGCGCACTGCCTCGCCAACAGCCTTCAGGTAATCATTAGGAAGAATAATGCCCGCCGAGGTTTCAACATGAGGTGCAAACACTACCTCTGGCTTTTCTTTTTTAATGAACGCAACGACCTCTTCAATGGGTGCTGGAGCAAAAACACCTTGAGTGCTCACATCCAATTGCTTACCTTTGAGCACAGAAATATCTTGAGTGATATTGGCCAAATCAAAAATTTGGGTCCAACGGTAGCTAAACCAACCATTACGCAAAACTAAACATTTTTTCTGATTAGCAAACTGACGGGCTACTGCCTCCATGCCAAATGTTCCGCTTCCAGGAACAATTACAGCAGAGTGTGCGTTGTAGGCATCTTTTAAGACGCTAGAAATATCAACCATCACTTTTTTGAATTCTTCAGACATATGATTCAAGGAGCGATCGGTATAGACCACCGAGAACTCTAAAAGACCATCTGGATCAACATTGGGTAGTAAGCCGGGCATAGTGATTTCCTAAAATTCTGTAATTAGTCCTAAATGATACTGATTTACTCATTTATTGCACTGCAACTAAATTGTTTTGGCAAAAAAGCCTAATTAGACTAATCTAGACTAGGGAGGGTGAAAAAATCACTGCAAACCCCTAGTCTGAGCCCAGTTGTAAATTATTTGTTTGTCGTTTCTCAATGGCATTTTTCAGGAGAGCGGCCACCCGATAAAAACCATGGGCAAATTTTCCGTAGGGCATTGTTAAGAAAAAGCTCATGACAAATCCCAAGTGAACCGCCAGCAAAATAGCCATATACCCAGTGTCGCGATATGCCAGCAGCACCAAACCAGAAGCGCTGATACAGAATAAAAGCACAATAAAAGCACGATCCATTGGTCTTTGTGTCGCATCACCATGTTCGGCATTACGTCGAAGATTCAAATACAGCAAGCCGGCAGGCCCCAGCAATAAACCGAGACCACCGACCGTCCCGAGTATCACCGGCAAACTATTGAGTGCATATGGTGCATGCAAATCCAGTAGGTAGTGATAGAGCGTGGCTACAGATGTTGCAGCAAAGCACAGCATGAATCCATAAAATGTTAGGTGATGGAAACGCTTTCGCCACAATGTAAATGCATCATCTTCATTATTACAGCCATCGCCATGTCCTCCACCAAGATACTTTAGTGTCATGGCATCATGCGTAGCCTCTGCCGCGGCAATCCCAGACATCGCACCAGCAGAAATGTGCTTCCAAAAAGAAATCAGGCCAATGCTTAAAGCTAATAATGAAAAAGTAAAGACGGCACCAAACAAAAGCGCTAAGGTGTTATGCGGGAAGATTGCATAGAAGTCCCCATTCAACGTGGCAGAGCTTGCATTGCCGTTAAGCCATAAAGTCAACAATAAAAACACCATCAACGAAAGGGAGCTTGCCACAACGGTCATGACCCCATTCTTTTGATAGAGGGCACCAAAAGCTTTAGGCCAAGCGTAGTCAATATAGGTCTCTTTACGCACCTGGGCCATGACACGTGGAATATTTACCGCAAATTCATGAGGAGGTGCGTATTGGCAAGCATGCAAACAAGCGCCACAGTTATGACAAAGATTGGCCAAATAGTCCATATCAGCCGCATGAAATTCGATACGGCGAGTCATTGCTGGAAATACCGCGCAGAAACCTTCGCAATAGCGACAAGCATTGCAGATCTGCAACATCCGCGCAGCCTCTGTAGTAGGAGAGTTAGCAGCTAGAGTAGCAGCCTCTTGGATTAATTCATTAAGCTGCTGCATGTTGAGTATCCCGTTGACGAAGAGCGCATTCTGCCGCCTGTGTTCCTGCAATTCTGCCAAAGGCAGTGCCAATTGCCATGCCAATACCTGCTGCATAGCCTTTTCCTAAAACATTCCCTGCCATCATTTCACCTGCGACGAATAAGTTGTCACTTGGCTTTCCATGAAAATGGACTTCCGCCCTTTCAGAAGTCTTTAAGCCAAGGTAGGTAAAAGTCACGCCAGGTCGCAAAATATATCCATAGAATGGCCCCGTATCAATTGGCAAGGCCCAGTGGGTCTTCGCAGGCTGCAGACCTTCGGTATGGCAATCATCCATGATCGTATGGTCGAAAGTTCCAACCCGACAAGCAGCGTTATATTCGCTAACGGTTTTCAACAAAGCTGGTTTATCCAAACCCAACATATCTGCCAACTCTTCTAGGGTATCTGCCTTATCACCGGGAAAAACGGGCGGCATAAACCTTCCCAGCACCTTAGAGTCAATGATGGAGTAACCAATCTGACCCGGTTGCTGAGCCACTAACCTACCCCAAAATGCATAGCGCTTAGGCCAAAAATCTTCGCCCTCATCAGAAAAACGCTGTGCAAGTTTATTCACTACGATGCCAAAAGAAACGCAGTCGACCCGCGTACAAATTCCACCGTCATATAAAGGGGCGCGAGCATCAATTGCCACCATATGTGCCTGAGTTGCATCACTAACAGAATCTGCGCCCATATCGATGAGTTGCTTTAATAAAACTCCGTTGTTATAGCGGGTACCTCGAATCAAAAAATTATCCGCTGGAGCCTCACCAAATTCATTAATACCCCAAGCCTCTTTCAACCACTCTCGATTAGATTCAAAACCCCCTGCAGCCAATACACAGGACTTAGCTTCAATGCGTTGATTGCCGACATGGGCAGCCAAAAATCTGCCGTCTGAGATTTCTAATGAGCTTACAGTAGAGTCGTAACGAATTTCGATACCCAGTTTTTCAGCGCTTCGATAATAAGCATTCATCAGAGCCTTACCACCACCCATAAAGAACGCGTTAGTCTTCGATAAGTTCAGTGTGCCTGATAGTGGAGCTTGAAATCTCACGCCATGTTTTTGCATCCAGCTACGGCAATTTGACGATGCGCGAATCGTTAAGCGAGCCAACTTTTCATCTGTAATCCCTCCGGTCACCTTCAGGACATCCTCCCAATACTCTTCTTCAGGATAGGCGCCACTCATCACGTCTTCAGGCCCATCATGCATCGAACGAATATTACGCGTATGAATAGAGTTACCGCCGCGCCATTTCTTAGGTGCTGACTCTAAAATCAACACGCTAGCGCCAGCCTCTCGCGCCATTAAGGCCGCACAAAGAGCAGCATTCCCGCCGCCAATCACCAGAACATCAAACATAATCAACCCAAAATATTGATAAATAATGCAAAGCAACAACTGTAATACTTTTTTCGATATCTATCTTTCCCCCAGTTCAAGCACCCTGCACCGCTTGACTAGGCCTCACCTTAGTAGAAGAAACCAGTATTCCAATCACAATTAAAACAAAGGCAATCCCATGATGTAGTCTTGGCGGCTCTCCCAGCATTGCTGCAGAGAGTAGCGCAGTAAACAAAGGAATAAGATTCGCAAAAAAAGCTGCGACAGTTGGTCCGGCACCGCTCACACCCAGACCCCAGCAACGATATGCAATCAAAGATGGGCCTATCGCAACGAACAAAATCAATGAAGCTGTAAAGGCATTGAGATTCAGATAGGAGGAGTCCGTAGCAATCTCAAAGCCATCAAACAATAAAGTCCACAACAAACCGATTAATACCTGTGCCATTAAAAATTCTGCCCATGGCCACTGACGTTCAGTGCTTTTACCGGGGCGACTTAGCATCCAGCTATAAGTGGCCCACAAAATGGTAGCTAACATAATCAAAAGATCACCTACCACCAATTTCATTGATAGCAATGCAGAAATCTCGCCCCTAGTAAGAACAATTGTGACCCCCAAAAGGGATATTAGTGCGCCAGTCAGCTGCAAAAAACTGGGCTTTACTCTGTAAAAAACCGCGCCGATCAGCAACATCCAAATCGGCATGCTTGCCCCAATCAGGGTGACATTGATCGGTGTCGAAGTCTGTAAGGCCAAGTACAGTAGAACGTTATAACTTCCCACACCAAAAAGTCCCAGCAACAAAAAGCGGGTTTTGTTTTGCCAAAGTGCGCTGCCACGCCTAAAGATACGATAACCAAAAGGGAGCAGTATCAAGGCCGCTAAGCCCCAACGCACAGCACTTAAAGCGATTGGGGAAACGCTTCCTACCAGGAGGCGGCCAGCAATGGCATTACCAGCCCATAGCGCGGTGGCAATAACGAGATAGAAAATAGTAGCTAAATTGAGCTGGAGCATTAAAAGCGCTAGAGGAGTGAAGAATTAAGGCCCCAGTTAGGGACAACCCCCCTATTGTAGAAACAAATGCTCGGTATTGCTAAGATAGAGCCTAATTAGGTCGAAGCCTGTATAAATGACCTTAAATAGAAGGATAAATGTGGCAATCATTACCAATATTGAAGACCTCCGGCAACTTCATCAAAAACGCACCCCCAGAATGTTTTATGACTACGCTGATTCTGGCTCCTGGACTGAATCAACTTATCGGGCCAACGAATCGGATTTTCAAAAAATCAAATTGCGCCAACGCGTAGCAGTAGACATGACGAATCGCTCCACCAGGACCACTATGGTGGGTGAAGCGGTAGCCATGCCTGTTGCACTCGCTCCTACCGGACTAACCGGCATGCAGCACGCTGATGGAGAAATCTTGGCCGCACGTGCAGCCGAAAAATTTGGTGTGCCATTTTGCCTCTCAACGATGAGCATCTGCTCGATTGAAGATGTTGCAGAGCGCACTAGTAAGCCTTTTTGGTTCCAGCTCTACGTGATGAAAGACCGTGGGTTTATTGAGCGGCTGATTGAACGCGCTAAAGCGGCTAAAGTATCTGCGCTAGTACTGACGCTGGACTTGCAGATTTTGGGGCAACGTCACAAAGATCTTAAAAATGGTCTATCGGCTCCCCCCAAGCTCACCATCGCCAATATGATTAATATGGCAACCAAGCCACGCTGGTGCCTAGGGATGGCAATGACTCCCCGCAGAACCTTTCGCAACATCGTTGGTCATGCTACTGGAGTTGGCAATATGTCCTCCCTCTCCTCTTGGACTGCAGAGCAATTTGATCCAGGCTTAAATTGGAATGATGTCGAATGGATCAAAAAACAATGGGGTGGCAAACTGATTCTGAAGGGTATCTTAGATGCAGAAGACGCTCGATTGGCAGCCAACTCTGGGGCAGATGCATTAATTGTCTCTAACCATGGTGGGCGACAGCTCGATGGCGCCATCTCTAGCATTCAAGCACTTCCAGGAATTGTAGAGGCGGTGGGTAAAGATATTGAAGTGTGGATGGATGGCGGTATTCGTTCTGGACAGGATGTTTTAAAAGCATGGGCCCTGGGTGCTCGTGGCACCATGATTGGTCGACCATTCCTATATGGCTTAGGTGCGATGGGTGAAGCTGGCGTCACAAAATGTCTTGAACTGATTCACAATGAACTGGACCTCACTATGGCATTTACTGGGCATCGTGATATTCAGAATGTGACTCGGGATATCTTATATCCAGGAACTTTTTAAAATTCAATACATCCTCGATCACCCCGTTTTAGTATTTGTACTGACATTTACAATCTGTGCAATATCAGTCTGGATGGGCAATGACGTCCTTAGTCGATTTCGCACTAAAGATAGTGAGACGGTTTTCGATTTGGGCATTATTCAAACGGCAACCTTAACGCTTCTAGCGCTCATCGTTGGCTTTACTTTCTCAATGGCAATAGATCACCATGATCAAAGGGAGGTCCTAGAAGAGGCGGAAGCAAATGCTATTGGTACCGAGTATCTTCGCTCCGATCTTCTCCCTAGCGATCCAGCAAGGACTGTCAAAACACTCTTAAATACCTATCTGGATCAGCGGATCTTGTTTTATTTCAAAACCGATCAAGAAACAGTCGCAGCAATTGCCAAAAAGACTGATGAACTTCAACATGCCTTGTGGAGCGAAGTTCTTCCCACCGCACACCTGCAATCCCATGCAATATCTGCCTTGGTAGTCTCGGGGATGAATGATGTTCTCAATTCACAAGGCTTTTCACAGGCTGCATGGTGGCGGCGAATTCCAATTGCCGCCTGGATTTTAATGGGAGCAATCGCTATATGCGCAAATCTGCTGGTTGGTTTCGGAGCAAGAAACTTCAAGCACAATATAGCTCTCTTTATGATCTTTCCTTTTGTTATTGCAGTCTCTTTCTTTTTGATTGCCGATATCGATAGTCCTACGGGTGGAGTCATTAAAATTGAGCCTCAAAATTTAATTCAACTGAAAAATAACTTCAGCAAATTCAGTTCAGCGGCAACATAGCAATCTAAATGGACAATAAATAATGAAACGAGTAGTGGATGTATATAAAAATCGTGGGCGCGAGCTTGTTTGGACCTATGTAATTCATTTAAGCAATATAGAATTTCATCCTGCGCAAATTGATTTTGAGGCTGAGGCTTTGCGACTATCGCAATTGGATAAACGCGGCTCCGTCAATGAACTCAGTGCTAGGGTAAGATTGCCGAATTAATCAGTAAATTAGGTATTTATAATATGAAACCACTCAGTAAAAAAGCCAAAATCACAATCGCTTGGACTGTTCTCATGACGGTGGTAGGAACAGCCGTCATCCACCAATGGCAGTTTTTTGCTTTAGGCTGCGCTTCAATTGCAATGTTGTTGATCGCGAACCACTTTGATCTATTAAAAGATCCGGACAATAAAAAATGAGATCAGATTCTTTCAGAATGTGATCTCATCGTGCATGCTTCCTCCATCAGCTGATGGAGAATTCATTACAGAGTTGGATAATCGGTATAACCAGCTTCTCCGCCGCCATAGAAAGTAGCGCGTTTATAGGGATTGAGTGGTGCGTTCCCTTTAAAACGCTCAACGAGATCTGGATTGGAGATATACAAACGGCCGTAAGCGACCGCATCTGCCAGACCTACCTCAAGCACCTGCTCACCCATCGCTTGATCATATCCGCCGGCACTAATAAATTTTCCTTGATAGGCCTTGCGGAACAACTCCGAGGTGACTGGCGCGTCTTGATTAAGCTCATCATTGCCACCCGCCGTCGTTGAGCGCGGCTCAATCATATGAACATAGGCTAAGTTGCAGCTATTTAACTTCTGTATGGCGGCACCAAATAAGGCAACCGGATCACTATCACCAATATCATTGAACATGCCGTATGGGGAAAGTCGTACGCCAATACGATCACTTGGAAAAACAGTAGCGACGGAGTTAATCACTTCGCCTAGTAAGCGCAGACGATTCTCAATCGAGCCACCATACTGATCGCTGCGATGGTTTGTCTTATCTTGCAGGAATTGATCCAAGAGGTAACCATTTGCCGCATGAATTTCAACGCCATCAAATCCAGCCTGCTTAGCGTTCTGTGCTGCCAATTGATACTCCTTGAGCAAGCGAGCAATATCTTCGGTAGTCATCGCCTTAGGAGTTTCATAATCATGTAATTTCCAATCCGCTCCGTAGGTTTGACCTGCTGGCGCAATCGCAGAAGGGGCCTCCGGCAAACCTTGCTCTGGATGTAATGAGGAATGTGAGATCCTTCCAACGTGCCAAAGCTGGGCAACAATGGAACCACCCTTTGCATGAACTGCAGCAACAATTTCTTTCCAGACCGCAGTTTGTTCAGCCGAGTAGATTCCGGGAGTCGCGGGATACCCCATACCCAAAGGAGAAATTTGGGTTGCCTCGGTAATGATTAAACCTGCACTGGCGCGCTGAGCATAATAGGTTTTAGCTAATGGATTAGGTACGTCACCAGCAAGGGCACGCATTCTGGTTAAAGGCGCCATCACAAGACGATTCTTCAACTCAATTGAACCCAGTTTTATAGGGGTGAACATAATTTCTTTTCCGGACATTGCGATCTTTCTCTTTAATAAACCAATCAATCTGAAGCAAGACTGTAACAAGATTGCGACAATTTTGCTTAGCTACGAACACTGACTCGGGCGCTACGAGCCACTCTTAAACTCCCTTGGAAGCGCTCTTGAATGCAGGTGGATAAGGCCTCAAATTCTGCGAGACGAGCTGATGAAGATCGAGCGACCAAAGCAATCACTCTTTTAGGTGCTGGCGCTGCTAAAGGTCTCGCAACCAACTCCGTGTTAGTCAATAATCCGCCTTTTACTGCCATCTCTGGCAGCAAAGCAATACCCATACCTGACTCTACCATCTGCAAAAGTGTAAGCAAACTCGTTGCTTCCATTCCTTCCGCATTCCGGATATCAGAACGTTTACAAGCGTGCAAACTGTGGTCGCGCAGACAATGCCCCTCCTCTAGTAAAAGCAGTCGCTCGGCCATTTTGGCAGGCAAATGAACTTCTTTTCCTTTCAGCGCAGGATCATCTTCGCGGGCTACTAACCAAAACTCATCATTGAAAAGCTCTTTAACCAACAGACCCTCAACATCATAGGGTAAAGCAATCAAGGCAAAATCGAGCCGATGATCCGCAATTCTTGTCAGCAAGTTGGTGGTGAGATCCTCGCGCAGAGTGATCTTTAAATTTGGAAAACGTTCTCGCACTTCAGGTAAGACCTTGGGCAGCAAAAAAGGGGCGATCGTTGGGATCACTCCAAGACGAATATTGGCTGTCATCGGCTTAGCTGCCCCAGTTGCATATTCGACCAAATCTTGCCCGGCAGCCAAAATCGCTTGCGCGCGTTGCAGCACCTCTAGACCATCTGAGGTCAATGAGACATTCTGGCGATCCCGCTCTACCAAACGAATGCCCAAGCCGTCTTCCAGCTCTTTCAATCCAGTACTCAAGGTTGATTGACCAACAAAACATGCCTCTGCAGCGCGCGTAAAGTTCAGCGTTTTTGCCACGGCAACGAAGTAGCTCAACTGCCTTAAGGACGGGAGATAGGCCATGCAGGCGATTTCCTTATTAATCTAATATTTAGATAAATAATATCATAATTATTCATTGGACTGATAACTATTTGAGGCTCAGAATCCATTCCATGGTCAAGGGAGCAAGTTTGTCAGTAAAGCCCCTCTACCCAAATTGATTTTTAAACTTTATATAAAGGAATTAAAAATGGCACGTCCAGAAATCAAAACAGCCCAAAATCTCGAATCCGCATTTGCTGGGGAGTCCATGGCACACATAAAGTATCGCTACTTCGCCAAGTTAGCTCGTGCTGCTGGCGATGAAGAGACTGCTCAGATTTTCGAAGCCACGGCTGCACAAGAAGTAATGCATGCCTTCGGTCATTTAGATTTGCTCTATCCAGCAACTACGATTACCCCAATCCGTGCTTTAGAAATTGCCATTGAAGGCGAAACCTATGAGTACACGGAAATGTATCCCCGCTTTCGGAAAATTGCTGTTGAGGAAGGAAATACTGCGGCCGCTCAAGAAATTGATGGGCAAATTGCTGAATCTAAAGAGCATGCTGAGCAGTTCCAAGCGTTACTAGCTAAGGCAGCCAAACGCTTTGCAGCATTAGCCAATGTAGAAGAACGTCATGCCAATCACTATAAAAAGGCCCTGGAGAAAGCGAAAGCATCTGCCGCCTAATGGCATCCAAAGAATTAAATCGGAATTAAATTTAAACTAAGCAACTCTTATTAAGGAATAATCATGAAAACTTGGCAATGTATCGTTTGTGGCTTTATCTATGATGAGGCATTAGGTTTACCTGAGGATGGCATCGCTCCAGGCACAGCTTGGGCCGATATTCCAGAAAGCTGGGAATGCCCGGACTGCGGCGTGGCAAAGTCTGACTTTGAGATGGTTCAGATGGGCTAATACAGCTCTTGGTTCTATATCGCTATTTAACGCATTCCCTGGGAGCTCAGCTTTGGATCACACTACACAACATCCTCAATCTACTATCGTTATTATTGGTAGTGGATTGGCTGGGTTCACAGTTATACGAGAAATTCGTAAGCTAGATAAGGTTGTAGCGATTACTCTGATTACGCGTGAGCCAGGATATTTCTACTCCAAGCCCATGCTTTCAACTGCCCTTGCTAGCAAAAAAGATATTGAGCAACTCATCTCGACCGCTCAAGAGGGAATGGCTACCCAACTCGATATTACGATTTTGAGTGAGACTGAGGTCAGCAGCATTAATACAGACTTACAAATAGTGAGTACCTCAAAAGGAACAATTCCATTTGGCAAATTGGTATTAGCCTTGGGTGCTGATCAAATTCGCCTTCCACTAGAAGGCACTGCGGCTAGTGAGGTGCTCACTGTGAATGACTTGGAAGACTATGCCAAGTTTCGTCAAGCAATTGCTGGCAAAAAGAAAGTAACCATTCTTGGTGCGGGTTTGATTGGCTGTGAGTTTGCAAATGATCTTGTACTAGGGTCTTATGAGGTTGATGTGATTGACTTAGCCCCTCAAGCACTGGGTCGGATCCTGCCAATAGAAGCAGCCCAAGCGCTGCAAGCTAAACTCAGCACTGCTGGCGTACGCTGGCACTTTGGAACAACAGTGCAAAGCATTCATCGCGCTGGAAATGATCTGCAAATTTCTCTGACAAACGGTAATAGCATCCAAAGTGAGGTGGTACTTTCTGCGGTGGGTTTGAGGCCACGATTAGATTTAGCAAAAGCTGCTGGCATCAAAACGCACCTTGGAATTGTGGTGAATCGTCATTTGGAGACGAGCGCTAAAAATATCTATTCACTAGGGGATTGTGCTGAAGTAGACGGCCTAGTTCTTCCTTATGTGATGCCTATCATGCAGGCTGCAAGAGCGCTAGCCCCTACCCTTGTTGGTCAAAAAACCGCTCTGAACTATCCTGCAATGCCGGTCATGGTAAAGACTCCTGCCTGGACAACGATTGTTTCTCCGCCTGAAAATGGCTTGTCTGGCAAATGGAAAACCACCTCGAGCGATGATGGTGTAGAGGCTCGCTTTGAGTCTGCCGATGGCAAACTGCTTGGCTTTGTCTTAATGGGCAGCGCAAGCTCGCAGCGTGGAGCCTTCACAAAAGAATTGCCCCCAATCTTGCAATAAAAAAGGCTCGCGTTAGCGAGCCTTTTCTTTGATGCGAGATAAATTAACTTACAACCACCACAAACCAAGTGGAGTTGTGTGATTGAGCAACCATCAAGAACAGCATCGCAATCGATAGCAATGTATTCAAACGGGAAGTCAACATCGCAACACGCGCGGATTTTGCTTTGACATCAGCCTCCACTGCCACAATGCCAAGAGCACGTTTTTGGTTTGGCCAAATAATGAACCAAACGTTGAAGGCCATGATTAAAGCAATCCACATTCCCAGGCCGATTGCGCGGAAAGGGGCTTGCAAAGTAAATGCCTGATGAAGGTAGCCATTTAAGGCAGCCACGATCAAACCAGTCACTACGGTAAACAAAGCTGCATAGCGAAACCAGAACAAAGCTGCTGGCGCAATCACTTTGCCAATCGCAGGTTTTTGCTCGTCAGGAATCTTAGGCATTGATGGAATTTGCACAAAATTGAAATACCAGAGCAAACCAATCCACATTACGCCAAACATCACATGCAACCAACGGAATATGAAAGGCAATTCAGCACCATTAAAGTTACCGCCTAAAGCCAGAATAATCAAAATGAGCAGCACAAAACCAGCTAAAACTGTGCGCCCCAATGAACTCAAAATTGATGCCATGTCAGGATCTCCTATTTATAAGAAAGCGGTCTAACTATAAACGATTCTGCTATTTTTGTTTAACTAGCCCAAAATTGAGATTTCTTACTTAAAATAGGCAACTCGTTCCCCCTTTATGTCAAATGGTGCACCGTTTAGAGAATCGATATGACCAGCAACTCCAGCCTTAAGCCACACAAACGTATTTACATCCAAGAGGTGGTCACGCGTGATGGGTTCCAAGCTGAAAGCGCTTTTATCCCAAGCGAAGAAAAAATTGCTCTGCTAGACCGACTGAGTCAAGCGGGTTACGCCAAAATCGAGGTCAGCTCATTTACTAGCCCTAAGGCG